>JADJUF010000041.1 GCA_016717005.1 Myxococcales bacterium
ATGGCCGCGTCCACCTCACCGACGCGAACATGGGCGAGCGCCGTCGCCTCGGACGCGACGCTCGTCGCAACGAGGTCCTCGATCGCGGTCGCTGTGCGCCCCGCACGGAGCGCTGCCGCCCCCTCGAGGGACGCAACACCCGGCACTCCGCGCGGCCACGACATGTAGACGATAAACGCCGCTTCCATCAGCGTGACGGCCTGCGCGACGACCTTTTCCTTGAGCGTTGGCTTGGGATTCACTTTGGAGGTGACGACGTTGAACACCGCGTCGACATCGACCCCGGCGACGAGCCGTCCACGAAACACGCCGTGGTTGGAGAACGAGTTGGGCTTCTCTCCCTTGCGGGTCGGCCCGAGCTGCATCCACCCCATGTGGTCGTAGTCCCACGGGAACGCGCGCGCGCGTCGCCAGAGCCCCTTGACATCGATGGGCGCACCGGTGCGGGCCGAGGTCTCGAGTTCCGCCAGGATGTCGCGGTAGACCTTGAATGTCTGCTCGGCGACGTCACCGTGAAGCTCGACGTTCCGGCGTAGCGAGGTCGCGACATCCGCGTGGGCCGCGTCGAACACTGCGTGCATCGCCGCTTCTCGAAGGGCTTCCGGAGTCTGCGGTGCTAGAGCGCTGAAAATCTCCTTGTCCGAGAACGGATTCGCGGCCGTGTGCACGCCGTCAGATTCGGCGGGGCGGCCCGCAGAGGGGACGAACAGCGTCGATCCAGGGGTGGCCGAGTAGTCGTGCGGGTCCCGCAAGTTCGAGGGCGCCGAGTCTGTCTCCGTTGGCCCTGCGGCGGCCTGCCCCATGTGGCGTGCTTGGGTGGCCAGGCCGAACATGCCGCTCGTCGCAGCCTCTGGCGCCGCTGATGACCTGGCCTTGCGCTCGTCTGCCTCGCGCCGATCCGTCCCCTCCGGATCCACCATCCCGATCGGATCGCCGCCGACGAACGCGTACAGG
Source organism: Myxococcales bacterium (assembly GCA_016717005.1). NCBI lineage: Bacteria > Pseudomonadati > Myxococcota > Myxococcia > Myxococcales > Myxococcales bacterium. The sequence continues at coordinate 955 of JADJUF010000041.1, forward strand.
TTCAACCCGTCCTTGGGCCCGATCGGATCGCACGACAGCCACCGGCCCAGCCACGGCGCGTAGTACCGCTGCGGGTACGCGTCCAGGCCGGTCGCGCGGTCGCGCTCCTTGCCGGCGTAGCGGACGTCGCGCCGCGCGACCTCGCGGACGTCGTCGCCGGCGATGAACGCGCTGCCGCCGTGGGGCAGGTACTCCTCGTACGAGATCAGCGCGCCGGCGGCGTCGAGCTCGAGCGCGGTCGAGCCCTGCGGCGTCGTCAGGTGGTACCGCACGCGGGCGGGGCCGATCGCGTCCACCTCCGCGGCCAGCGTGTCCACGACGTGCCGGTCGACGACCGCGACCCGGCGCTCGCCGTCGGCGACGTGCGTGGTCCAGCGCTCGAGCACCACCGTCGCGCCGCGCCGCACCCGCACGCGCTCCTGCCCACCGTCGCAGTACAGCACCTCGCGGGTCTCGACCACGGGCGTCTCCCCGCCGACCACCAGCCGCGTGGCGACCTTCCGCACCCGCACCCGGTCCGCGCCGTACGCGTAGCGCTCGCCGTCGTCGACGGGCCCGCCGGCGCGCTCGACGGTCACGGCCTCGGTCAGGCACCCGCGCCAGCTCCAGGCCATCCGGCGCAGGTGCGCCAGCGCGACCATGTTGCCCGCGGCGTCGAACATCGCCGCCGGGTCCACCACCGGCACTCCATTGACATCGAGCGCCGCCGTCGCGCGGTTCGAGCCGCTCGCGACCCAGTAGTCGGTCGACCAGCTCGCGGTCGCGCCGGCGTGCTGCATCCGCGTCAGGTTGCCCGACGGGTCGTACGTGAACAGCTGCGTGTAGCGCTCGAGCGCGGCGCCGTTGTCGAGCGACAGGTGCCGCGCGCCGCCGATGGTCCCGGCGGTGCCGGGGATGTAGTCGTGCGGCAAGAGCGCCTGGTGCACGCGCCCGGTCGCCTCGACCAGCCGCCCGTGCGCGTCGTACCGGAAGTCGCGCCGCGCGCTCACCGCCGCCGGCACCAGCGCCGCCGCGCCCTCCTGCGCCAGGTCGAGCGCCCGCGTCACCCGCCCGTCGGCGTCGTAGGTGAACCGCAGGCCCTGCAGCGCCTGGCCCGCGCGCGTCGCGTCCTGCGCCACCAGCCGCCCGCTCGCCGGATCGTACGCCCACGTCTGGCCCACGCCGTTGCCCAGCGTCGCCGCCGCCACCCGCCCGTGCGCGTCGCGCGCCAGCCCGTCGACGATCGGCACGTCGACCAGCGCCCCGTCCGGCGTCGTCACCCGCACGCTCGCGAGCGCGCCGCCCGGATGGTACCCGTCGCGCCGCTCGGTCCCGTCGACCAGCCGCGTCCACACCCCGCGCCCCAGCGCGTCGGTCCGCGCCGCCGCCGTCAGCACCTCGGCCTCGAGCGCCACCGCCCCGCGCCAGTCGGGGGTGTCGTCGAGGTCGACGCGCAGCTGTCGCTCGGTGGTCCGCACGGCGCCCGCCGGATCATACGCCACCGTCCGCACCTCGCCCGCCCCGTCGCGCACCCGCACCGCCCGCCCCAGCCGGTTCCCCGCCCGCGCCGCCGCCAGGTCCGCGTCGGCATCGCCGTACGCGATGGTCTCGACCTGCGCGTCGAGCGCCGCGCCATCGCGCACGATCGTCGCCACCGGTCGGTCCGCCGCATCGAAGCTGCGCTCGATCTCAAACCCGCGCCCGTCCCAGGTCCACACCGGTCGATCGTACGCGTCCGCCAGGGCCCACGTCGGCCCCGCGTCGACGCTGCTCTGCGCCAGCGGCCGTCCCCGCAGGTCCCGCGCGTACGTGAACGCCTCGAGGCCCCGCGGATCCACCTGCGCCACCACCTGCCCGCTCGCGTCGGTCACCGTCCGCTCGACGCGCGTCGCCGCGCTCGCGTCGCCCACCGCCACCACCGCGCACGCCGTCCCCCGCGCGTCGACGTGCGTCACCGTCGGCGTCCCCGCGTGCGCCGCCGCGTGCTCGTAGGCCACGCGCTCCGCGTCGTCCACCGGCCGGCCCTCGCGCACCAGCCGGTACGTCGAGTCCAGCACGTTGTCCCCCGCGCTCGCCGCCACCGTCGCCCACGCCCCCGGCGTCGTCGTCGCGTACGTCCCGTTCGGCAGGTCGACCCGCACCGCCCGCCCCACCGCGTCGTAGCTCGTCACCGTCGCCACCCCGAACCGCTCGAGCACCGCGTCGCTCTCGTACGCCGCGCTCGCCGAGAAGTACGGCTCGTACACCCGCCCCGGCTGGCCCTTCGCGTCGTAGACCACGTGCCCCGACACTCGCCACCGCGTCGCCGCCGCCGCCAGCACCGGCTGCCCGCCCCCGTCGACGATCACCTGCCCGCCCGCGTCCCGCGAGATCGCCGGCCCCGCCTCGACCCGCACCTTCTCCTGCAGCACCCGCCCGAACCCGTCGAGGTACCGCACCCGCACCTCCAGCGGCCCCGCCGCGTCGCCACCGCCCGCGCCGTCGTACACCAGCGCGCTCCGCGCCACCGTCACCTCCGCCACCGGCGCCCCGTCCCGCACCCACGCTCGATCATCGACCCACGTCGCCGTCGCCGCCGCCCCCAGGAACCCCGCCGGATCCGCCAGCACCGACGCGGTCGTCGCGCCCACCGGCGGCTGCCACGCGCCCAGCGCGCCGCTGCCCCACGGCTCGGTCCCGACGTGGCCCTCGGTGCCGCCCGCGCCCAGCCGCCCGAACCCATCGAACCGCGCGTGCGCGATCGTCCCGTTCGGATCCTCGGTCTGCGCCGGCGCCAGCACCCGGTAGTCGATCGTCATCGTCGTCGACAAGCCGAGCGCGTCGATGGTCTCGACCACCGCGAGCTGGTCGGCGTCGTAGACGACCTGCGCGCTCGCGCCGTCGCCGCGCACCGTGCGCGTGACCAGCCCGAACGGCCCGCTCACCTCCTGCACCGGCCCCGGCTGCCACCAGTGACCGTCGGCCAGCACGTAGCCCAGCGCCGCCACGCCCGCGGCGTCGACGCGGGTGTCGAGCGTCGCCGCCAGCAGCCCAGGCGTCAGGCACGCCACCTCGGCGTGGTGCACCCGCGGCGCCGGCGCCACCGCCCCCAGCGGCGCCATCGCGGCGCGCGCGGCATCCCAGTAATAGGTGCGCTGCCACGCCAGGCGCCTCGCCGCCGGCGCGGTCGCCGCTGGATCCAGCGCCTGCTCGAACGGCGCCGGCGTCGCCAGCGCGGCGGTGACCGCCGCCGCGGTCAAGGCCTCGGGCGCGAGCTGCCCGGCGACCGGCGCCACGCCCACCAGCTCGCACTGCGTGGTCTCGACCTCGGCCCCGAGCAGGAACTGCGCGTCGGTGTCGACGTCGGCGCGGGTCGCGTCGGTGATCGTCACCCAGGTCCGGGTCTGCGCGACGTCGTCGACGGCGCCGCGCCGCGCGTACGCCACAGTTGCGGTGCGCGTCGGCGCGCCCCAGGCGTCGTGGGCCAGCACCAGCTCCTCGGTCACCCGCGGATCGCCGGCGGCGCCGTCGTAGGTCGCGACCCGCCGCGCCCGCGGCACCACGCCGAACACCGGCCGCTGCGCCCCGCGCCGCGGCTGCGACAGCACCAGCTGGTAGCTGGCCTCCTCGACGTCGAACGGATCTGCCACCGGCGCCTCGGCGGCGTCGACCGCCCAGCGCTCGCGCCGCACCACCGAGCCCGCGAGCAGCCGCAGCGCCGCCGACGCGTCGGCCGGCAGGTGCGCGCCCGGTGCCTCGACATGCGGCGCCATCCGCGGCAGCAGCGGATCGCCGGTGTACGGCTCGAACGGTCGGTGGTGGTTCCACATCGCCGTGCCCAGGTGGAACCAGGTGCGGGTCAAGAGCGGCGGCGCGAACGCCGGTCCGTCGGGCCCGGCGTCGCCGAGCACCTGCGGCACGTCGAGCGTCTCGACCCGGCCGAACCCGCGGAACGCCCCGCCGGCGCCGTCGAAGTACCCGTCGCGGTAGCGGTACCGCGTCGTCACCGAGGTCCCGCCGACCAGGTCGAGCTCGACCCGCGCGTCGACCACCGGCCGGTGCGACGGCAGCCGCGTCTCCCACGGCACGCCCAGGGCGGCGTCGCGCAGGTAGTGCGTCGCCGAGTTGCCCCAGGTCAGCTCGGTGCGCCGACCGCAGCCGTCGTCGACCGCGATCAGCATCCCCGGCGGCGTCGCCGGCGTGAGCGGCAGGTACGACAGCGCCCGCGTGCGCGTCGGCGACAGCGCCGACCACAGCAGCGCCGGCCGCCCGTCGCCCGCCAGATCGGCGATCGCCGCGGTGCGCCCGTCGAACGCCGGCAGGTGCCCGACCTCGCGCCGCGTCCCCAGCCGCCGCCCGCCCAGGTTCGGGAAGTGCCACACCCGCCCGTCGTCGAGGTAGAGCACGTCGGCCGTGCCGCTGCCGTCCAGATCCACCAGCCGCACCCGCGCGCTGTCGAACGCCGCCGTCGTCGGCACCGCCGGCGCCCCGTCCATCACCACCCGATCGCCGAACCGCCCGTTGCCCAGCGCCGGCCAGTACTCGACCTGCCCCCGCCGCACCCGCACCAGGTCCTGCATGCCGTCGCCGGTCATGTCCGCGAAGAACAGATCGAGCTGCGGGTTGGGCCCGCACCCTGGCGCCGCCTCCGCCCCCGTCGGCAGCGGCACCACCACCGGCTCGCCGAACTCGCGCTCGACCTCGTCGAGCGGCCCCGTCACCGACGGGAACCACACCAGCGCGTCGCCCCGCGCGATCACCGCGTCGCTGCGCCCGTCGCCGTTCAGATCGACCCAGAACGTGCGCCCGACCGCGCCCTCGAGCTTGGGCCACGCCGCGAACGGCCGGAACCCCGCCCACCGCCGCTCCTCGCGCTCGAGCGCGAACGACCCGGCCTGGCGCCCGGTCGTCACCGCCAGCTCGGTGTCGCCGTCGCGATCGACGTCGGCCAAGGCCACGCCGCGCTCGAAGTTCGGCTGCGCCGCCACCGCCGCTGGCGCCGCGAACTGTCCGCCGCCCTGGTTGGCCTGGTACAGCCACCCGCGCTCGCCCTGGTAGAGGATGCCCGGCAGGCCCTCGCCGTACAGATCGACCAGCTGCGTCCGCGCCGCGGTCAGGCCCGTCGTCGTCGTCGCCGGCAGGAACGTCTCGTCGAGCCCCGCGCCCGCGTACGCGAACACCAGCGGCGCGGTCTCGGCGCGCGCGCCGTCGACGAACCCGACCCGCGTCACCCCGATCAGCCGCGCGCCGGCCGGATCGTCGTCGTACGCCAGCTCGAGCGCCGACACCGGCACCGGCGCCGCCCCCAGCGCCGGCAGGTCGTGGAAGCACACGAACCGCCGCACCCGCCGGTAGGTGCGCACGATGAACCCGTCCCGCGCCGACGAGAACGCGTCGGCGCGCGCCGGCCACGGCCGGTCCGGCGCGAACGTCGGCACCGCGTCACCATGATCGCCGTGATCGATCACGAGGTGCATCGCCCAGCGGCCCGCCGGCGGCGTGCCGGCGACGATCGCCTCGGTCAGCGCGACCGGCGTGACGTTGCCGTAGCGGATCGCCGTCAGGTAGCGCTGCGTGCGCACCGGCCGCCACGGCTCCCACGGCTGGGTGCGATCGACGCCGACCGTGTCCTCGGGCGCGTACTCGAGCCACAGCGCGTTGCCGTCAGCGTCGAGCTGCACCTCGGGCAGCCACGCCGCGACCCGCGCCGGGTCGGCGGCGTCGACGATGCGCGCCGCGGCCTGCGGGCGCGCGCCGTAGATCGTCAGCACGTCGGCCTCGTCGCGGCTGCGGTAGTGGACGTCCCCGGTGACGGCGTGGGCCCACCGCTCGACCCGGACCCGGGCGAAGCCCGACCGCGGTCGCAGCGTGGTCACCTGGTACGCGCCGTCGACCCGCCGGCGCGGCGCGCCCCCGGCGAGCCAGGGCACCAGCGCGACGCCGCCGAGCGCGACCCCGTCGGTCCCGTCCCAGCGCGGCAGGTGCTCGCTGGTGTCGACGGTGATCGGCGCGATCCCCGAAACGGTCCAGCCATGCCCCACGATCGAGGCCCCGCCACCACCGCCCGACAGCACCAAGCGCGGCGTCAGCGCCCGCGCCGGCGTCGTCGGCACCGGGACACGCACGGCCACGCCGCCGCTGTGCTCGTCGACGACCGCCTCGTACTCGACCTTCGCGACGCTCACCTTACCCTCCGCGTTCGTCATGCTTTGACGTTACGCCAGCGGTGGAGCGCGAGCCAGGGCTTAGACGCTCATATCGTCACGATGATCGCAGACAGTGGTCCGACAGAAGGATCACCTCCGGACCAGCACCTCCGCCAGCGGCTTGCGGTGCAGGTCGGGCACCTGGGCCCCGGCGGCGGGGTAGCCGACCGGGATCACGACGAAGGCGCGCTCGTGGGCCGGGCGGCCGAGCACCTCGCGCAGGAAGCCCATCGGGCTGGGCGTGTGGGTCAGCGTGGCCAGGCCGGCGAGGTGCAGCGCCGACAGCAGCATCCCGACCGCGATGCCGACCGACTCGTCGACGTAGTAGTGCTTGACCCGCGCGCCGTCGGCGTCGACGCCCCACGGCTGCGCGAACACGACGATCAGCGCCGGCGCGTCGGTCAGGTGCGGCTTGTGCTCGTCGACGCCGAGCGGCGCCAGCGCGGTCCGCCACTCCTCCGACATGCGCCCGCCCCAGCTCTTGCGCTCCTCGACCTCGGCCGCCTCGCGGATCTGGCGCTTGGTCTCGGCGTCGGTGACGATCACGAACGTCCACGGCTGCTGGTGCGCGCCCGACGGTGCGCTGGCCGCGGCCCGGACCGCGTCGAGGAGCACCTCGTCGGGGATCGGCTCGGTCGAGAAGTCGCGCACGGTGCGACGCCGGACCATCGCGTCGGCGTACGTGCGCGCGCGCGCGGTCATCTCGGTCGGGGGCAGGCGCTCGAAGACCAGGGGCACGGGCCGGTACGTCATCGCGGCGATGATGCCGCGATCGGACCGCGCCGTCGCGCGCGCGCGTCAGCCGCCGACCAGCAGACCGACCGTGATCACCCCGGTGACCTCGCGCGCGGCGTCGGGGCCGTCGCCGTCGGCGATCGTGAATCGACCACCCAGCTCGAAGCCGGCGAGACGGGCGCCGCCGCCGGCCAGCTCGAAGCCGAGCCCGATCAGCGCGTCGTCGCGTCGGCTGGTGCCGGTCTTGCTCCAGCGGGTCGTGGCCTGGCCGAGGCCGCCCTCGAGGTAGAAGCCGACGCCCACGTCAGGCGTGCCCAGGCCGAGGCGGTACCGCGCGGCCACGCCGAGCCGCTGCCGCTGGCCACAGTCCGACACGACCGCGAGCGCGCCCGGCATCGCACGGTCGCTGGCGGCGTCGGTCAGCGTGTACTCACCCGCGAGCCGGAAGCTGCCGATCTGGCGACCGACCGCGGCGTGCAGGCCGGGGTCCCCGAGCTCGAGCGGCAGCACCATCGCCAGCGCAGCCTCCCAGTGCGGGCGCACCAGCGGCGTCGACGAGGTCAGCGCCGACGCGGCGCCGGCGCTCGCGCTGGTGTCGACCACGAACGGCAGCGGCGCGGCGTCGACCACGACCGGCAGCGGCGCGGCGTCGACCACGAACGACGGCGGCGGCGCCGCCGTGGCCTCGACCGTGACCGTGACGTCGATCGACGCCGCGACCTCGACCGCGCCGTCGGCGGCGGCGCCGCCCGCCGCGGCCGTGAGCGTGCTCATGATCACCAGGGCCCAGCCGCGCGTGCGCATGGGGCGTCGACGGGCGCCGCCGCGCCGATATTCACGCGGCGCTACACCGGCGCCCAGCCGCGCGGCACGCGCTCGCTGGCGTCGTCGGCCGGAGAGCAGCTCTCGATCCGCAGCTCCTCGGCGGTCACATCGAGCGGCGCGCCGAGCGTCGTCACCATCGTGAAGAGGCGCAGCTCGATCGGGCCGCGGCGCAGGTGCGCCAGCGCGACCGGCGCGACCGGCGCCAGCCGTCGCCCAAGCCCGCGGCGGCCTGAGGCGCGCTTTTCGGTCGACCGCGCGCAACCGGCGGCCGCCGCGGTCGATAGCACCGGCATGACGCCCTCGGACCCTGCGGATCCCATCGCCTACGATCACGCGGAGCGCCGACGCGCGGCCGTGACCAACCTGGTGCTCGGCGCGTTCCTGTGCGGCGTCGGCACGCTCGTCACGATCGTCACCTACGACGGCGCCGCGGGCGGCGGCACGTACATCGTGGCCTGGGGGCCGATGGTGTTCGGCGCGATCCGATTCTTCAAGGGGCTGGTCGGGCTGGCCGGCTGACTCAGCGCGACTCAGCGCGACTCAGCGCGACTCAGCGCGACGCGACGCGACGCGGCGCGACGCGGCGCGACTCAGCGCGACTGAGCGCAGCGCGGCGCACGCGCCTGGCTCAGCGCCCGCCGCGCCGGGATCCACCCCGGCCACCGCCACCGCCGCGGCGATCGAGCGGCGGCCCGCCGGGCGCGCCGGGCTGACCGAACGGGATCGCGGTCGGCTTCGCCTTGGCCTTCGCGGGCGGGTTCGGGCGCGGCGGGTTCGCGCGCGGCGCGTTCGGGCGCGCGGCCGGCGCCGGTGAGCGCGGCGTCGACGGGGTCAGCCCGGCGATCTCGGCCTCGGTCAGGTTGCGCCAGCGCCCGACCTTCAGGTGGCCGAGCTCGATGTGCATGATCCGCACGCGCTGCAGCGCGACCACCTGGTAGCCGAGCGCCTCGCACATCTTGCGGATCTGGCGGTTGAGCCCCTGCGTCAGGACGATCCGGAACACGCGCGCCGCCACCGACCAGATCTTGCACGGCCGGGTCAGGCCCGCGTCGATCCGGACCCCGCGCGCCATCGCCGCGATGAACTCGTCGGTGAGGTTGCGATCGACCGTGACCGCGTACTCCTTCTCGTGATCGTGCTCGACCCGCAGCACCTCGTTGACGATGTCGCCGTCGTTGGTCAGCAGGATCAGCCCCTCGGAGTCCTTGTCGAGGCGGCCGATCGGGAAGATCCGCTCGGCGTGGTCGACGAAGTCGACGATGTTGCCCTCGACCGCGCGCTCGGTCGTGCAGATGACGCCGACCGGCTTGTTGAGCGCGATGTAGACCGGCGGCGGACGATCCTTGGCGGTCACGACCGTGCCGTCGACCGCGACCGTGTCGCCGGGCTCGACCACGGTGCCGAGCCCGGCCTGGGCGCCGTTGACGGTGATCCGTCCCGCCGCGATCCAGTCGTCGGCCTCGCGCCGCGAGCACACGCCGGTCTCGCTGATGAACTTGTTCAGCCGCACGACCGCAACATACCGCACACCGGGTGGACGCCGTGGCGACGACGCCGCACCATCCGGCCATGGTCCCGACCCGCTCGTCCGCCGCGCTCGCGGCCCTCGCGCTCGCGCTGATCGTCGCCTGCGGCGGCAAGACCGCCGGCGATGACACCGGCCCCGACGCCGCGCCGATCGAGCCCGCGTTCGCCGTGCGCCTGGTGCCGGCGGCCGGCGTCGCCGGCACCCAGGTGGTCAGCTTCGCGATCCCGCTGCCGGCCGGGCTCCTCACCGACGCCGCGAGCGTGCGGCTCGCCCACGCCGGCGCCGATCTCGCCGCGGCCCGGGTGCCGCTGGCCGCGTACCCCGACGGTTCGCTGCGCAGCGTGCTGGTCCAGGTCGAGCTCGCGATCTCCGGCGAGACCACGCTCGACGTCGAGGTCGGCGCGCGCGGCGGCGGCGACCGCGCCCCGGTGCCGGTGACCGACACCCTGGCCGGCGCCGACGAGACGCCGCGGGTGTGGGCGGTGCTGCCGGCGGCGTGGCTGGCCGGCAGCGGTGCGTTCGGCGCGCTCGTGCCGCAGGCGGCGATCGCCGGCACGCCCCTCGACGCCTGGGGCGACGTCTGCGACTACGCCCGCTGGGACACCGACGCGTTCCTGGCCGCCGCCAGCGCGCGCGACGTGTGGCTGTTCGATCGCGTGACCGCGATGTACCGCGGCTACGCGATCACCGGCGACCTCGGCCCGCTGACCTCGGCCTACCGCGAGGCCGGCATCTATCGCCGCGGCCTCACCGGCACTGGCAGCGCCACGCGCATCGGCGTGCCCGGCGCCGCCGACGATCTCAAGTACCACTACACCCAGGGCCTGGCGCTGCACTACCTCACCACCGGCGACGCGCGCTACCGCGAGGCGGCCGAGGACGTGGCCGTGCGCGCCCACGATCTGTGGACCGACCCGGGCTACGCCGGCGGCGACGACTTCTGGACCGAGCGCCACGCCGGTTTCGGCCTGCTCGCGTACGAGTTCGCGGCGATCGTGTCCGACGACCGCGCGGCGACGTTCGCCGGCTGGGCCGCGACCGCGGTCGACGCCTACCTCGCGGTCCAGGCCGACTACCCGAGCAGCTGGACCGATCGCGACGCCCGCTGCTTCGCGCACTCGGCCACCGCCCACGGCGAGGCCTACGGCTACGACGGCTGCAGCCCGTGGATGAGCGCGATCCTCGCCGACGCGCTCGCGGGCCACGCCCGCCGGGTCGGCGGCGCCGCGGCCACGCGGGTCACCGACGCGCTGGTGCGGCTGGGCCGGATCGTCGCCCGCGATGGCCGCGACCCGACCGGCAAGCCGTACTACTGGATGGGCCTGGGCCGGGCCGGCGAGGTCGACGACTACGACGAGCACTGGGGCGAGGCGGCGTACCTGGTGGCGCTGGCGTGGCACCACGCCGGCCGCGGCGACGGCGCGCTGCGGGCCGCCGCCGACGCGCTCGTGACCGGCCTGCGCGAGCGCGGCGAGGCCGGGCAGCTGCGCTCGTTCAACTGGCAGTGCCGCTCGGCGGTGCAGGCGCCGGCGTACCTGCGGTGACCGAGCCCGCGCCCTCGACCGCGCCGCCGCGGTGGGCGCGGATCTTCACGATCGTCGCGTCGGTGATCGCCGCCGGCGCGCTGGTCTTCACGCTGCGCCAGGTCGGGGTCGGCACGGTCGTCGATCAGCTCCGCGCGATCGGCGCGTGGTTCGTGGCGCTGGTGGCGATCGAGGTGGTGTCGGCGCTGTGCGACGCGCTCGCGATCAGCGGCTTCCTCGGCGCGGCCGCGCCGCGGTCGTCGTTCGCGCGGGTGCTGCACGCGCAGGTGGCCGGGCGCGCGATCAACCTGGTGACCCCGCTGGCCAGCCTGGGCGAGGCCACCAAGGTCACGCTGCTGATGCGCGACACCGAGACCACCCGCGCGGTCGCGGCGATCGCGCGGTTCACGATGGTCTACGTCGCGATCAACCTGGGCTTCATCGTGCTCGGCGCGCCGGTGTGCGCGCTGGCGCTGCCGCTGCCGGGCTGGCTCACGCGCACGCTGTGGGTCGGCACCGCGCTGGCGGTCGTGATCGGCGGCGGGCTCGCGCTGCTCCTGCGGGCCGGCATGGTGACCACGGTCGTCCACGGGCTCGCGCGCGCGCGCCTGATCTCGGCGGCGCGGGCCGAGCGCTGGCGCGCCAAGGCCACCGCGCTCGACGGCGCGCTGCGCGGCGACGGCCGCGGCCTGCGCGGCTGGGCCCCGGGGCTGTGGGCGCTGGTCTCGAAGGTGTTGCAGTGGTTCGCGGCGTGGCTGGTGCTCTACGCCAACGGCCACGCGCCGCCGCTCGACGTGATGGCGGCGCTCGCGACCGCCGGCACGCTGGTCAACATCGTCGCGAACATCGTCCCGCTGGGCCTGGGCGTGACCGAGGGCGGCACCGCCGCGCTGATGGTCGCGCTGGGCCAGCCGGCCAGCCTCGGGGTCACCACGGCGGTGGCCCGGCGGGTGGTCATGGTCCTGTACAGCGCGTTCGGCCTGGCGCTCCTGGTCCAGGCCGAGGTCCGCCCGTGGCGACGACGCGCGCCACCGTGACCGGGGTCGAGTAGACTGCGCGCATGCGCCTCGCCTCGCTCGTCCTCGCCTCGCTCTCGCTCGCTCCCCTGCTCGCCTGCGGCGGCGATGACGCGCCGCCGGTCGAGCGCCCGACCGAGTTCGGTGGAGCCCGCGCGGTGTCGCTGCAGGTGCCGCGCGACTTCGACGAGGCCAAGACCTACCCGCTGCTGGTGATCCTGCACGGCTACGGCGCCAACGCGTTCTTGCAGCAGGGGTACTTCAAGCTCAACGACGCCGCCACCGCGCGCCAGATGTTCATCCTCGCGCCCGACGGCACCACCGACAGCGGCGGCTCGCAGTTCTGGAACTCCGGTCCCGAGTGTTGCGACTTCGGCGCCAGCGGCGTCGACGACGTCGCCTACATCGGCGGCCTGATCGACGACGTCAGCGCCGCGTGGCCGGTCGCCGACGTCGCGATCCTGGGCCACTCCAACGGCGCGTTCATGGCCTACCGGATGGCGTGCGACCGCGCCGACGTCGTGTCCGCGATCGTCGGCCTCGCCGGCCACGCGACGACCACGCCGTGCGCGCCGACCGCGCCGGTGCACGTGCTCCACATCCACGGCACCGGCGACGCGACCGTGCCGTACGAGACCGGCCTGTTCGGCGGCATGCAGTCGCCGGGCGCCGTCGACAGCGTCGCCGCCTGGGCCACGCGCAACGGCTGCACCGGCGCGCCGACCGCCAGCGGCACCAAGGACGTCGACGCGCTCCAGGCCGGCGCCGAGTCGACCGTCGACATCACCGGCGGCTGCCCCGCCAGCGGCACCGCCGAGCTGTGGACGATCCCCGACGGGACCCACATCCCGCAGCTCGCCACGACCTTCCCGGACGACCTGACCGCCTGGCTCGCCGCCCACCACCGCTGAGTCCGCCACGACGACGAAACCCTCCGTGGTCGGAGGGTTCGTGGATCACGGTCGGGCGCGCGCCCGGCCGCGCGGTGCGCTCACCGCCGCGAGATCAAACGGATCGGCGCGCTCAGCTCGCGATCTCGTCCAGGAACGGTGGCGGCTCGGGCGTCCGGCGGTCTTCGATGGGCGGCTCGGCCTCGATCGGCGCGCCAACGACGCCCGCGGCCACGCGCTCGGCGAGCCGCGTCAGGCGCTCGGCGCGGCGCACTTCACGGTCGCGCACGCCGTCCTTCTGGTCGAGCTCGCGCTGGCGCTTGGTCAACGATGCTTTGCGATTGGTGGCCATGGTGCTCCAGAGCAGGGGCGCGCGGGGCGCCGTCTCAAGGTTCGGGATCGGGCTCGACGTGGTGGCTCCAGCAGCTGCGCGCGGCCGCGGTGGCTGCGCGCGCGAGCCCGTCGAGCTGCTCGACGGTCGGCGCCGCTGCGCCGCGCTTGCTGAGCGCTGCCAGCACCTGGGCCTTGGCCTCGCGCAGCGTGCCGGGCCAGCCGCCAGCGACCTGGCGGTCTTGCTCGGCCAGCTCGCGCACCCGGACGGCGGCCCAGTCGCGGCCGGCGGTCGCCGCGAGCGCGGCGAGGTCAGCGTCGGTGAGGCGGGGGTGGGCGCTGGGGTGGCGGGGCAACGGGGCCGTTCCGCACGGGAATCGCTGGTTGGCAGGTCGCGCTCCGACGTGGAGGCCAGCGATCACATCCCAGAAAGACGCGTGTGTATGGGGCGTGAGTACCACGGCGGCCCATCCACGCAAGAAGATTCGCTCAAAGCGGCGTCACGGTTGCCAGCGGAACACCGAGGCCTCGGGCTCGTACGCGAGGTGCGCGGCGCCGCCGGGGATGTACAGCGCGCCGGCGATCACCGCGCCCTGGGTGCCGGCGCGCGGCGCGGGCAGCGGCGGCAACGTGCGCCAGGTGTCGGTCGCGAACGCGTAGGCCTCGACCGTCGCGAGCGCGCTCGTGCCGGCCTCGCCGCCGGCGCACCACAGCTCGCCGTCGACCACCCCCGCGGCGCAGCCACCGCGCGCGGTCGGCATCGGCGCGCGCGGCTGCCAGCCCGCCGCGCCCGGCGCGAGCGCGAGCACGTCGGCGATCGGCTCGGCCGCGTCGAGCGTGCGGAGCCCGCCCGCGACGACGACGGTGCCGTCGGGCGCGAGCCCCGCCACCGGGTGCGACCGCGGCGTCGGCAGGTCGGGCAGCGGGTCCCAGCGATCGGCGGCGACGTCGTAGGCCCACGCCGACGCGACCGCCGCGGTGGTCGACGCGCCGCCCAGCAGGTAGATCGTCGTCGCCGACGCGATCACGGCCGCGCCGCCGCGCTCGGCGCCGATCGGCAGCGGCGCGCGCGGTTGCCACCCGGCGCCGTCGTCGACGAACACGTCGCCGCGCGCCTCGAACCCGCGCCCGGCCAGCCCGCCGAGGAGGAACAGCCGCGGCCCGACCGCGACGAGCTGGGCGTGGGTCCACGCCACCGGCACCAGCGGGCCGGACGTCCAGCGCCCGGTCGCCGGATCGAGCTCGTCGACCGTGCGCTCGATGGTCAGCCCCGGCCCGAACCCACCGACGACCACCAGCCGATCGGCCCGCGCCGCCACCGCCGGCTCGAGGCGCGCGGCCGGCAGATCGGGGCCGCGGCGCCACGGCCCGGTCTCGGCGTCGGGCGGCGCGGCGTCGTCGGCGCACGCCCCGACCACGACCGCGAGCGCGATCACGGCGCGGCGCGCGCGCGTCACGGCGCCACGCGCTCGCCCAGGTAGCCGCGCCACGGCGGATCGGGGTGGCGCCGATCGCGCAGGCGCACGACCGTGCCGGTGGCGAGGTCGGCGGCGTCGGTCGCGTCGGTCGCGAGCGAGCGCCAGCCGTCGGGCAGGCTCGGGCCGGCCCACGCGAACACGTGCGCGGCGTCGGCCGGCGACAGGTTCACGCACCCGTGGCTGCGCGGTGAGCCGAAGCCGTCGTGCCAGTAGGCGCCGTGCAGCGCGAAGTTCTTGCGGAAGCCCATCGACCACGGCACCTCGGCCACGTCCCAGTGGGCCCGCGCGCCGATCGGGCTGCGCATGCGCGTGCGCGCGGCCTTGGTGCGGATGCGGTACACGCCGTAGGGCGTGCGCCACTCCTTGCGCCCGGTCGACACCAGCGTCGCGTAGGCCGGCGTCGCGCCCTCGTAGGCGATCAGCACCTGCTGATCGAGATCGACGTCGATCCACTGCCCGTCGGCGGCGACGCCGACCGGCGCGGCCGTCACCCGCGCCACCCGCAGCCGCGCGGTCTCGATCCAGCGCTCATCGCCGACGCGGGTCCACCGGCCGACCGTCTCGAACACCGGCACGCGCGCGCGCGCCGCGAGCGCGTCGACCCGCTCGGCCTGGCGTCGCGGCGCCGCGCGCACGTCGACGGCGTCGCCCTTGTGCGCCGGCATCACCCACGCGAACGGCCACGCCGGCGGCGGCTCGACCCGCGGATCGAACCCGGCCCAGCCGCTGGGCGTGCGCAGCGACAGCGCCGACGCCGGCAGGTAGCCCTGGTCGGTCTCGAGGAAGCGGACGCCGTCGACCGTGACGGTGCGCGGGCGGATCGCCACGAACGTGGTGCCCGGCACGACGCCGGTCGCGACGCCGGCGCGGACGTCGGCGATGGTGGCGAACACCTCGGCCTCGGCGCCGCGCACGTCGGCGTACGGGCCCAGCGACAGCTCGGGCGCGCTGGGCTCGAGCTCCGACGGCGCCAGCTCGCGCGCGCAGACGTAGCCGCGCGACGTCAGCTCGAGCCACGCCCGGCAGCGACGATCGCCGGCGTGCACCGCGGTCCACGCGACCCGGGCGCCCCGGGCCAGCGTCCCGATCGGGCGGCGCCGTCCGGGCTCGGCGTAGATCGTCGCGGTGCGGCCCCGCGGCCCGACCGAGCGGGTGGTCGCGGGCCAGCCGAGCTCGGCCAGCTCCTCGGGCTGGTCGGCTGCGGCCGCGGCCGGGCCGATCGCCGCCACCGCGATCGCCGCCGCCGCGCCGAGCGCGCGGCGGGACCACGGGTGCACAGCGCGGCGCGGCGGGTCGACGGCAGCGGGCGCCGAGCTCAGGGCGCGCACGGCGCGCCCCACCGCGTGCACGCGCCCTTCGACCACGCCTCGCACGTGTGGTGCAAACCGTCGGCGGGGTTCCAGGCGCAGCCCGAGGCGGGCTCGCACGGGCCGCCGTAGCGCGCGCACTGACCCTCGACCGGCGCGTCGCAGCGCCGGTACTGGCGGGCCGCCGCGTCGTACATGCAGCCGTCGGTCGGCGCGCACCGGCCGCCGAAATGGAAGCAGCTCCCGGCCCCGGACGACAGGCACGTATAATAGGCGCCGGCCATCAGGCCACCGTGATAGACGCAGCCGGTCGTGAGGCACCGCATGTCGAGGGCCACGCCGCCGTCGGGGCCCGCCGGCGGCTTGACCGCGCCGCTGCCGGCGCCGCCGCCGACCCTGCCGCCGCTGCCGCTGCCGCTGCCGCCCGACGGCTTGCCGCCCGGCGTGGTGGTCCGGGGGCCGGGGCCCGGGCAGGCGACCGCGGTGAGGGCGACGACGAACGCGAGCGCGCGGACCATCTCGGTCGAAGCTACCGCGCCGGCCTCAGGGATGCCACCCTGGCGCCGTGGCTCGCTTCGCCGACGCACCGCTCTCGATCTCCGCGCCGTGCGCCGCGGCCGTCTGCGCCGCGTGGTCGACGCCGCCGCGCGCGTACCACGACCTCGCGCACCTCGACGCCGTGCTCGCCGAGTACCACGCCGCCGCCGCGCGCGCGCCCTGGCGCCAGCCGCGCGAGGTGTACTGGGCGCTGGTCTGCCACGACGCGATCTACGTCGCCGGGGCCCGGGACAACGAGGCCCGGAGCGCGGACCTGGCCGACGAGCTGGCCGCGCGCTTCGTCACCGACGCCCTCGACCTGGCCGCGGTGCGCGCGATGATCCTGGCCACCGCGCGCCACGGCGCCATCGCCGGCGAGGCGCTCGACGACGACACCGCGCGCATGCTCGACTGCGATCTGGCGATCCTCGGCGCCGAGCCGGCGCGCTTCGACGCCTACGACGCCGCGGTCGCCCGCGAGTACGGCCACGTGCCGGTCACCGCCTACCGGGCTGGTCGCCGCGCGTTCCTCGCGGGCCTCGCGGCCGCGCCGCGGATCTTCTGCTCCCTCGACGGGCACCGGCGGCTCGACGCCGCCGCGCGGTCCAACCTGTCGCGCGCGATCGCGAAGCTCGATTTGGCCTCACCGTCGGCCGCGCCTGCGTTGTAGGTTCCGGGCCATGCGCCCGCTCGTGTCCCTAGCCTTGCTCTCGCTCCTGGCCCTGCCCGCCGCGTGCGGCGACGACGGCGGCTCGCCGACGCCGTTCCCCGTGGCCGACGAGTGCAACCCGCTCGGCGCCGGGCACTGCATGGTGCCGTGGCCGTCGTCGGTCTACGAGCTCGCGGACGCGGCGTCCGCCACCGGCGTGCGCCTCGACATCCCGGTCGGCGGCCTCCTCACCAACGCCAACGGCGACAAGGTCGCGCCGGGGCCGTGGAACAAGGCCGACGGCTTCTCGGCCGCGGCCGCGATCGTGACCGCGTTCCCGGGCGGCGTCGACGGCGCCAACCTGGTCGACCAGCTGCACTTCGGCGACAGCCTCGGCGCCGCCAGCCCGACCGTCCTGCTCGACCTCACCACCGGCGAGCGCGTCGCCCACTTCGCCGAGCTCGACGTCACCGCCGCCAGCACCCCCGACAGCCAGGCGCTCTACATCCGCCCGGCCGCGCGCCTCACCGCCGGCCACCGCTACGGCGTCGCGATCCGCAAGAGCCTCAAGAGCAAGGCCGGCGGCGCGCTGCCGATCTCGCCCGGGTTCCAGGCGCTGCTCGACGGCGCCGACGTCGCGCACCCGCTGTTCGCGCGCGCGCGCGCCAGCTTCGGCGCGCTCCGCGACGCGCTCGCCACCGCCGGCGTGCCCGCTGACGATCTGGTCCTGGCCTGGGACTTCACGGTCGCGTCCGACGAGTTCGTCCGGCGCCTGCCGACCTCGGCCCGCGATCAGGTGGTCGAGCACCTCGCGACGACCCGCCAGACCTACCGCATCGACGACGACTCGATGGTCGACGCCAACATCCGCCGCCGCATCGACGCGTTCGTGACCGCGCCGCTGTTCCTGACCCAGGGCGGCGCGTTCCAGCCCGGCACGACCCTGGCGCTCGACAGCGCCGGCCTGCCCGCCTACCAGGGCATGTACGAGATCCCGTTCACCGCGGTCATCCCGACCTGCGCGTACACCGCCGCCGAGCCGGTCGGGATCATGATGTACGGCCACGGCCTCAACGGCTCGGGCCAGCAGGCCGCGTCGGGCGCGATCCGCGACACCGCCGCGGCCGCGTGCGTGATCTCGATCGGCACCGACATGCGCGGCATGAGCGAGCGCGACATCGGCAACATCGCCCGCGCGCTGTCGGACCTGAACTACGGCGACGAGATCTTCGAGACGTTGGTCCAGGGCATCGCCAACCACGTCGCGCTCGAGCGCGCGATGGAGACGGTCCTGGCCGAGGAGCTGTTCGTGTGCCGGGCCGAGGACGCCGCCGCCACCGGCTGCACCACCGGCGCCCAGCTCGCCGACCCGACCAAGCTCTACTACTACGGCCTGTCGCAGGGCCACATCTTCGGGACCACGGTCATCGCCTACACCAAGAAGATCCGCCGCGCCGTGATCGGCGTCGGCGGCGGCAACTACTCGACGATGCTCGAGCGCTCGACCGACTGGCCGACCTACAAGACCATCCTGTCGGGCACCTACCCCGATCCGTTCGACGTCGTGCTGGCGATCAGCCTGTTCCAGCAGCGCTGGGACCAGACCGAGACCTCGGGCGTCGCCAACGTCGTGCTGGCCGGCACCGCCACCGGCACCCCGCCCAAGCAGATCCTCATGCACATGGCGATCGGCGACGACGAGGTCCCCAACCTCGCGACCGAGTGGCAGGCCCGCACGATGGGCGTGCCGGTCCTGGCCCCGGCCTCGGTCTACACGCCGTACGGCATGACCGCGGCCGACAGCCCGATCGTCGGCGGCAGCGCGCTGGTGATCATGGACGGCGGCGCGCCGGCGGTGCCGCTCACCAACGAGCCGGCGCCCGAGACCGGCATGCACAACCTGACCCGGACCCAGGCCGCCAGCCGCCGCCAGATCAAGCACTTCTTCGAGACCGGCGAGATCGTCAACGAGTGCGCGGGCGCGTGCATGTGCGCCGCGCACCAGTGCGACTGAACCGCCGCCGCGCGTCGCCGGGCGGCGGGCCGCGCGCTGTCACCAGCGTGTAACGCGGCGCCGGCCCGGACCTGGGCGATGATGGCGGCCATGAAGCGCCTCCTGTTCGCCCTGGCTGTGGTCCTGGCCCCGACGATCGCCTGCACGGGCGACGACACCTCGACGCCGCCGATCGACGCCGCGGGCGACGACGGCGCGACCGACACCGACGGCGCGACCGGCATCGACGCGCCCGGCGCGTGCGTCCTGCCGACCACGTCGATCGCCTGCACCGACGACACGCCGTGCATGGCCGCGTGCGCGACCTCGGTCTGCTACAACTTCATGCAGGTCGGGATGCGCTGCACGATGGCGTGCACGCCGACCGGCAACGAGTGCCCGGCCGGCTGGCAGTGCAACAACATGGGCCGCTGCCGCCCGCCGAACTGAGCTTCCAGGGAGGCCTGTCGCCAGGCCTCCCCTCGTCGGGGGCAAGCCCCGACGAGCCTCCCCTCCGAGACGCGAGACTCCCGGCGCGCAGACCGGTGCTCGACCGAAAAACTGACACGGTCTGAGCTTCGCCAGGGCGGGGGCAAGCCCCGACGAGCCTCCCCTCCGAGCCCCTCCGAGACGCGAGACGCCCGGCGCGCGGACCGGTGCTCGACCGAAAAACTGACAAGGTCTGAGCTTCCAGGGCGGCCTGTCGCTGGGTCACGGCGGCTGGACCCGGACGGTCTTGCCGGCCTCGACCCGGACCTTGGTGCGGAAGATCTCGACGCGATCGAGCGGGCGCAGCAGGACGACCGTGTGCTCGCCGACCGCGATCTTCCGCGGCAGCACCGGGGTCTCGCGCCAGCTGTCGCCGTCGACGACGACCACCGCCGCGGGGGACCAGGTGCCGACGGCGAGGTAGCCGGTGGCGACCGCGGCGTCGACGGGCACCGCGGCCGCGGGCGCGGCGTCGACCGCGGGCGGGCGCCCAGCGTCGATCGGCCCGCGGCCCCCGTCGCGGCCGCGGGCGCGCGCGTCGATCGGCGGCGCGGCGTCGAGCGCGCCCGGCACCTCGGCGGCGTCGGCGAGCGCCAGCCCGGCGTCGAGCCTCTCGGCGGCGTCGACGGCGACCACGGCGGCGTCGGGGGCGACCGCCCCGGCCGCGGCGTGGCCCCGGGTCGCGAGCCACAGCCCGCCGCCGCTGCCGGCGACGACGATCAGGGCCAGCGCCGCCAGCGCGCGGCGCCGCCGAGGCCGGGCCGGTAGGTCGAGCCCGGCGTGCGCGTCGGCGTCGGCCCGCGGCGCCGGCCCGGTGACAGCGCCGGTGCCGACCGCGGTCGGGCCGCGATCCGGCGCCGGCCCGGCGGTCGCGTCGCCGTCCGGGAGCTCGCCGTCGAGCGCGGTCGAGACGCCGCTGGGCCGGCCCGCGACCGCGGCGGTGCGGCCGAGCCCGAGCACGCCGGCGAGCCAGCGGCGGTGGTGATCGCGCTCGTCGGCCAGCGCCTGCTCGGCCCAGACCTCGAGGCTGTCGCGGTGCGCGGCCGCGGCGATGCGCTCGAGCACCTCGGCCATCGCGGCCGCGGTCGCCAGCCGCTGCGCGGGATCGCGCGCGAGCCCGGCCAGGATCACGTCGTCGAGGCCGTCGGGCAGCCCCGGCACCAGCCGCGACGGCGCCACGATCGGCTGCTCCTCGACCGCCTTCGCGACCGCGTAGATCGAGTCGCCCGTGAACAGGCGGCGCCCGGTCACCAGCTCCCACAGCACCACCGCCGTCGAGAACACGTCCGAGCGTCGATCGATCGGCTGGTTCTTGAGCTGCTCGGGCGACATGTACGGCGGCTTGCCCTTGAGCGTGCCGAACTCGGTGACCGGCGCCTGCCGCCCGCGCACCAGCGCGATGCCGAAGTCGAGCACCTTGACCCGCGCGTCGTAGCCGAGCATCAGGTTGTCGGGGCTGATGTCGCGGTGGACCACGCCCAGCAGGTGGCCGTCGATCAGATCGCGCAGCTCGTGGGCGGCGTGCAGCCCGCGGCACGCCGCCGCCACCGCCTGGCACAGCACCGGCGGCGGCGCCTGGCGCTCGCCGAGCGCGCGGAAGCTCATGCCGGCCACGTACTCCATGACCATGTACGCGGTGCCGCCGTCGGCCTCACCGAAGTCGATGATCTGCGCGATCGCCGGGTGCGACAGGCGCGCCAGCAGCCGGGCCTCGTCGAGGAACATCGCCCGCGCCAGCGGCGTCGTCGCCAGCTCGGCCCGCACCGTCTTGATCGCGCACAGCTGCTCGAACCCGGCCGGCCCGCGACGCCGCGCGAGGAGCACGTCGCCCATCCCTCCCGACTTGAGCGCGTGCAGGATCTCGTAGTCGCCGAGGCGCGTGCCGATCATCGCCTACCCGCGCGCGCTCACTCGTCGTCGCCGCTGGCCGGGCGCTCGAGCAGGCCGTGCTTGTACAGGAGCTCGCGGAAGTGCCGCCGGTTGATGCCGGCGTGCTCGGCGGCGTGGGTGATGTTGCCGCCGGCCGCGGCGTGGACCGCCGCCAGGTAGCGGCGCTCGAACACGTCGTTCCACCGCTCCTTGGCCTCCTTGAACGGCAGCGCCGTGTCGATCGCGTCGGCCGCCGGCGGCGCCGTCGTGATCTCGACCCACAGGCGCAGGTCGCGGAACGGCACCAGCCCGCCCGACAGCGCCCAGGCGCGCTCGAGCACGTTGCGCAGCTCGCGCACGTTGCCGGGCCAGGCGTGGCGGCGCAGCCGCTCGAGGTTGTCGCCGTCGACCGGCCCGGCCTCGGCGCCGCGCGCGGCGTAGAACGCCGCGACCAGCAGCGGCAGATCGTCGGGGCGCTCGCGCAGCGGCGGCAACGCCACGTGCACGACCGCCAGCCGGTAGAACAGATCGAACCGGAACTCCTTGGCCTCGACCATCCGCGCCAGGTCGCGGTGGGTCGCGGCCACGACGCGCGTGTCGACGGTGACCGGCCGATCGGCGCCGACCGGCTGCACGGTCTGGGCCTCGAGCGCGCGCAGGAGCTTGGCCTGCACCGTCAGCGGCAGCTCGCCCAGCTCATCGAGGAACAGCGTCCCGCCCGAGGCCTCGACGAACGCGCCCTTGCGATCGCGCTCGGCCCCGGTGAACGCGCCGCGGACGTGGCCGAACAGGTGCGAGTCGATCAGGTGCTCGGCGATCGCGGAGCAGTCGACCACGACGAACGGGCCCTTGGCGTGGGCCGAGTGCTCGTGCAGCGCGCGCGCCACCAGCTCCTTGCCGGTCCCCGACTCGCCCTCGACCAGCACGGTCGCGTCGCTGGGCGCCGCCAGCTCGAGCACCGCGAACAGCTCGCGCATCGCGACGCTGTGCCCGACCAGCGCGCCGAACCGCTCGCGCGCGCTCGGCGGCAACACCAGCGCGTCGGCCGCGACGATCCGCAGCGCCGCGCCGCCGATCTCGATCGTCGCGCCGCCCGGCACCACCAGCTCGGTGATGCGCGAGCCCTGCCACCAGGTGCCGTTGGTCGAGCCCAGGTCCTTGACCCGCACGCCGCCGCCGACCGCGGTCAGCTCGGCGTGGCGGCGCGACACCTTGGGCTGATCGATCACGAGGTCGCAGGTGGCGTGGGCGCCGAGCACGACCGGCCGCGCGCCCAGCGCGACCTGCCCGCCGGTGGCGAGGCGGGCCAGCCAGGTCCGCGGCGCGGTGCGGCCGCGCGTCGTCGAGGTCGCCACGCCGGTGGTCAGCATGGTGGTGCGATCGATCACGAGCGGCAGGATAACCGATCCGCGGCGGCCGCGTCCGACCGTGTGCCGCCGCGCACGGTGGTACCGTCGAGGGATGGGCCGCCGTGTGGTGATGCTGGTCATCGGGCTGCTGATCGCGGCCGCGGGCGCGTGCAGCGATCCGACGCTGACGATCACGGTCGACTTCGCGGGCGACACCGCGCTGCGCGACGCCACGACCCGGATGCGCTTGACCGTCGAGGAGCTCACCAGCACCGAGTGCGACGCGATCGAGTACGGCCAGGTCAGCGCCGAGGCCCTCGACCTCGGCGAGCGCACCAGCGTCGCGTTCAGGCCGGATCCCGGTGGCACGACCCGGATCGCCCTGAGCGACGTGCCCCGGCTCGGCCCCAAGCTGTTCGTGCTGTCCGGCTACGACGCCCTCGGCCAGCGCATCGTCGGCGGCTGCGAGCAGATCGGCGACATCGACGACGACCTCGAGCTCGCGATCCCCGCCGAGCCGGCGGTGGCGGCGCGGGTCATCCCCGGCCCGGGACAGGTGCCGAGCCTGATCCTGCCGCGGCTCGCCGGCGACCCCGCGCCCGCGACCCTGGCGATCGCGACCCGGACGGTCCGCCGGCCCCACCCGGCGCCGGCCGGTCACGCGGTGCGGATCTACCTCCGCAGCGCGGCCGGCGAGCGCTTGCTCGGCGAGGCGCTCGGCGACGCCGAGGGCGTGATCGAGTTCCAGCTCCCATCGGAGCTGACCGAGGTCCGGACCGGCCCGACGACGTCCGCGCCGGTGGTCGGCCCCACCGAACTCGTCATCCGGGCGCCGTGGGCCGAACGCGCCGAGCGGGTCCCAGCGTTCGTGCCGGTCAAGCCGCTCGGCGTGGTCGGGCTGGGCACGCCGACGGAGCTCAACCAGGCCGCTCCGTCCTGGGCCTTCGTGTCGGGGGGCTCGACCGCCAACGACTTCCGGGCCGCGGCGATCCGCCAGCTCGGCGCTGCCCGCGCGATCGTCGTGGCGACCGAGGTCGGCGACGCCGTCGTGGCCGCGGGGACGATCTCGTCGGCCGTGGTCGACAAGGCCCGCGCGCTGGTCGGGTTCGATGGCGCCGAGCGGGACATCGTGACCCGGCTCGATGATGGCTGGTACACCATCGGGGCCAGCGGCAGCGCGCTCGTGCTGGACGTGCCGTTCTCCACGACCACCGCCGACGAGCTGCACGCGGTGCCGGTCTGCCAGGGTCCGGGCGTCCACGCGGGCCTGCTGGTCCGTAGCGGCGCGGGGCCGTGGGAGGCGTACGCAGGGCTCGAGGCGACCCAGGCGACAGGACCGCTCGCCACCTTGGCGGCGCAGCTTACGGCGTTCACCGACGCCCGCCCCGGCGCGGTGCTCGAGAACCTGCTCTGCATCACGATCGGGGGCGCGGTCGCGACCGTCGCGGTGATGGCCGCGCCGGGGCCGGCGCGCCTCGAGCGCTACGCCGTCGCCGCGGGCGCGCCGGCGATGCCGCTGCCGTTCGTCGGCGCGATCACCGCGATGAAGGCGGACGGTGGCGACCTCCGCCCGGTCGGCCCGATCGAGACCGGCACCGGCATCCGCGTCGTGTCGTACAAGGTGATCGTGCCGGTGTCGATGCAGCCGCAGCTCATCCCCGACGGCGCGATCGACTACCCGCTGCCGGGGGTGCCGAGCGACCTGCTGGTGGACGACGCCAACGGCGACCTCCTGCCAGATGTCCTCGCGCTGACGATCTACCAGGGACGCCTGGCGCTGTCGGTGACCCTCGGCGCCGCGGTGGCCGGGACCGAGCTCACCAGCCTCGTCCCCAGCGACGGCGATCCTGGATCGGCCCAGCTCCGGCGCGCGCTCCTGCGCGAGAACCGAGACCTCCAGCTCATCACCGCCGGCAAGAGCGGGCTCGCCGCCTACGACATGGCCACCCCCGCGACCGCGCAGCTCGAGCCCCCATGACCCGCACCTGGATCCTCGCGCTCTGCTTCGCGGGTGCCTGCGGAGGTTCCGCGCCCGCGCCAGCGGCGCCCTCGAGCACGCCGCCCGAGGCCGAGGCCGAGCCCGCGCCCGCGGTCGACCCGCAGGTCGCGGCCGAGGTCGCCGACGCGTTCGTCGAGGTCCTGGCGACGATGGCCCAGATCACCACCGGGCCGTCCTGCCCCGCGATGGGCGAGGAGCTCCGCGGACTGTTCGACCGCAGCGCGGAGCTGTTCGATCACGCCCGGGCGCTGGCGCGCGATCCCGAGGCGTCGAAGCTGCTGGTCGCGGCCATGGAGGCCCGCGCGGCCGAGGTCGCGCCGCTGATCGAGGCGATGGGGCCGGGGCTCGTGCGATGTCGGGAGGATGCGACGGTGCAGGACGCGATGGCGCGGATGCCGACCTTGAACTTGTAACGGTTCCTGTAAGCACGCGATGACATTGTTCTTGTTGCTGTCGTCGTGGGTCTATGGGATAGACCCGCCACGAAAAAACGCGCGTGTCGCGCGGAAGGACCAAAGATCAATGAAGCGCCTCTCTGTCATCGCCCTGCTCGCCGCTGCCATCGCCTTCACGGGCTGCAAGAAGAAGGATGAGGGCAACAAGCCCGCGACCACCGAGGCCAAGCCGGCCGCGGGCACCGCGGCGCCGGCTGGCGGCACGGCGGCTCCGGCCGCGGGCACCGCGACTCCGGCCGCGGGCACCGCGGCGCCGGCTGGCGACACGACCGGCACCCCGCCGGCCGACACGACCGGCACGGCGCCGACCGGCGCGGGTCCGTCGGACGCCGAGTTCGAGAAGATGATGGGCAACGCCCTGGCGATGTTCGGCGCGATGGGCAAGGCTGTCGACGCCGCGGGCGACGACTGCGGCAAGCTCGCCGACGGCATCCAGAAGGTGATGGACGACAACAAGGACTTCATCGAGACCGCGAAGAAGTACAAGGACAACCCCGACATGGACAAGAAGGCCGAGGAGTGGATGAAGGGGCACATGTCCGAGGTGATGGAGCCGATGATGAAGGTCGGCGCCGCCGGCCAGAAGTGCTCGTCGGACGCGAAGTTCGCCGAGGTCATGAAGAAGTTCGAGGAGCTCAACTGAGCTCCTGAGGGTTCGTCGCCGAACCCTCCCTGGCATTCGCCAGCCCCACCCCAACGGGTGGCGGAGCGCAGCGCCCCGGTGATGAGCCGGGGCGTCGTGCGTTTCGGCCCGATGAACGGATCCACCGCCGCCGGTGGCGGCCGCCCCGGCAACTTCGGGCCGAGGGCGCGTCGATTTCCGGCCGAGGTCGTGGGATGACTTTCGGATGAAGCTCGTCGCGGTGGTCGTGGTCCTCGCCTGCGCGTGTGGTGGCTCGGCCAAGAAGACGGCGCCGCCGTCGGCCGACCAGCCGGTCGTCGAGGCCGAGCCGGCACCGGTGGCCGATCCGCCCGCCGTCGAGCCCGAGCCAGCGGTGCCCGCGGCGCCGCCGGTCGAGCCGACGACCGAGGACGACGCCTTCGAGGCGATGATGCGTCAGGCGCTGACGATGTTCCGGGGCATGGGTGCCGCGGTGGACGCGTCGGGCGACGACTGCGACAAGCTCGCCGACAACATCCAGCGGGTGATGGACGACAACCGGGACTTCCTGGCCCAGGCCAAGCTGTACAAGGACGACAAGGCGATGGACCAGCGCGCCGAGGCCTGGATGAAGGAGCACATGAGCGAGGTGATGGAGCCGATCATGAAGGTCGGCAGCGCCGCCCAGCGCTGCGCGTCGAACGCGAAGTTCGTGGCGGTCATGAAGCGGCTCGACGAGCTCGACTGATCGAGCGGGGCGCGCCGACCGCCGGCGGCGCCGGCGCCCTCGGTGGCCGCCGACCCGGGCCCGCCGGAGCCGCGCCGGCCGCGTCGATTTCGGGCCGAGGTCGTGGGATGATTTTTGGATGAAGCTTGTCGCTGTTGTCGCGGTCCTCGCGTGCGCGTGTGGTGGCTCGGCCAAGCAGACGGCGGCGCCGCCGGCCAACGCCCCGATCGAGACCGCCGAGCCCGCGCCCCCGCCCGAGGAGACGCCGGTCGCGCCCGCCGAGCTCACCGACGCGGAGTTCGAGACGATGATGACCCAGGCGCTCGCGATGTTCGGCGCCATGGGCAGCGCGGCCGACGCCGCCGGCGGCGACTGCGGCAAGCTCGCCGACGGCATCGATCGGGTCATGAACGACAACCAGCCGTTCATCCAGAGCATGAAGAAGTACAAGGGCGACGAGGCGATGGACAAGCGCGCCGAGGCCTGGATGAAGGATCACATGGACGAGGTCATGGAGCCGATGATGAAGGTCGGCGCCGCCGGCCAGAACTGCGCCGACGATCCGAAGTTCCAGGCGACGATGCAACAATTCGAGGACCTCGAGTAGCCCCGGCGAAACCGCGGCGGCCCGGTGGCAGCGGTCCAGCCCGCGTGCCATCGTCGGCCCATGCGCATGTTTGCGGTCTGTGTCGTCGCGATCGCCACGATCGCCTGTAGCAAGTCCAAGCCGGCGACCACGACGCCGCCGCCCGATCCGGGCCCGGCGGTCACCGACCCGACCACCGATCCGGCCGCGCCGCCGGCGAGCACGCCGTCCGACGCCGAGCTCGAGGCGATCTTCGCCGAGAGCGTGACGTTCCTCGAGGACCTGGCGACCGCGGTCGACAGCAACCAGGCCTCATGTCCGGCGATGGCCCAGGCGATCACCGCGGTCATCGACCAGCACGAGCCCCTGCTGAAGCGGGCCAAGAGCTTCGAGGGCAACCAGGAGGTCGACGCGAAGGCCGACGCGTACATGGACGCGCACAAGGACCGGGTCGCCGCCGCGGCCGGCAAGGTCGGCCCGGGCATGCAGGCCTGCGCGGGCGACGCCGAGGTGCAGGCGGCCATGGCCCGCTTCGACAACATGTGACGTGACCCAAGGCCTGCGCGGGGCCGGCCGTCC
The DNA here is from genome assembly GCA_016717005.1 of Myxococcales bacterium. NCBI lineage: Bacteria > Pseudomonadati > Myxococcota > Myxococcia > Myxococcales > Myxococcales bacterium. The sequence goes on from JADJUF010000041.1 coordinate 28,584, forward strand.
AACCGCCGAGCGCGACACCTCGCGCGGGCTCGCTGACAGGAGATCGTGATGCCGCTCGTGTGCCGTTCGCTGGTCGTCGTGATGGTCGCGGGTCTGGTCGCGTGCAAGCAGGGAGGCGGCGGCACCACCGCCGCGGCACCGCTCGCGGCCGGGACCGAGCGCGGCGACTGTCGGCCCGATCGCTCGTGCGATCCCGGCCTGACCTGCCTCTCAAACCTGTGCGTGCGGCCGCCGCCGGCCGACTGCGCCAAGGTGGCCGAGGCGCTCGGGCCGATCTTCCTCGACAACTACACGCCGCGCGAGGAGCGCGACCGGTTCGCGGCCGACGTGCGGACCGAGTGCGAGGGCGCGGGGTTCACCCGCGAGGACGGCGAGTGCCTGGCCCGGGCCAAGACCCGCCAGGACATCAACGCGTGCCCGCACCCGATCGGGCTCGGCGACTGCAAGAAGATCACCGCCGCCGCCGACGAGCTGCGCGCCAAGAGCGGCGTCGACGCCTACCTGGTCACGCCCGCCGACCGCCTGATCGAGCGCTGCCGCGGCGAGGTGCCGACCCGCGCGTTCGAGCGCTGCGTCGTGACCGCCACGTCGATGGACGACCTCGGCCGCTGCGCCTGGTGACGCGGTTCGGGTAAGCTGGCCGCGGTGCCACGGCTCGCACGCCTCGCGATCGCGGTCGGGATCGCGCTGACCATCGGCTGGGGTGGCGCTGCGCGCGCGCAGGCGCCAGAGGCCGGCCCGCCGGCGGGGCCCGTCGACGCCGGCGTCGGCCCGCTCGCCGCGCCTGGCGACGCCGCCACCGCACCGACCGACCCGATCGACGCCGCGGCCATCGACGCCGCGATCGACGCCGCGGCCATCGACGCCGCGATCGACGCCGCGCCGATCGACGCCGCCCGCGCCGCGCGCACGCCCGACGCGGGCCCCGCCGACGCCGGGCTCGGCGCGCTGACCGCGCCCGACGCCGGTGCGGACGCATGGCTCGACGCCGGCGCGAGCCCGGCGGGGCCGCTCGACGGCGGACCGACGGCCCCGGTCCCCGCGGTCACCGACCCGTCGCCGCCCCCGGCCGGCGGCGGCGACCGCACCGGCGTGGTGCTGCGCCTCGTGCTGGGCCTGACCGCGGTGTTCGCGCTGGCGTACCTCGGCGGCCACCGGCGGGTGGTCGCGCTCGAGCGGCGGCTGGGCATCACCGGGGTCATCGCCGCGGGGTTCCCGTTCGTCGCGCTCGGCGTGATCATCCGTCAGCCCGCGATCGGCGTGCTCACCGGCGACGTGCTCGAGCGCATGCAGCCGATCCTGCATTTCGGGCTCGGCTGGCTCGGCTTCATCATCGGCGCCCAGCTCGACATCCGCCTGCTCGATCGCGTGCCGCGCGGCACCGGGTACCTGGTCGTGGTCGAGGCCCTCGGCCCGTTCGCCGCGGTCGCCGCCACCACCGCCGGCCTGGCGCTGGCGCTCGGGATCGCCGACTGGCGCACCGCCGAGTTCTGGCGCGACGCGATCGTGGTCGGCGCCGCCGGCGCCATGACCGCGCCGCGCCGATTCCGCGGCTTCGCCAACAGCGCCTGGCGCGAGGGCAAGAGCGTCGATCACCTGCTGTCACAGCTCGACGAGATCGTCGGCGTGATCGGCCTGCTGTTCGTCGCCGCCTACTTCCGCCCCCAGACCGCGGTCGGCTGGGCGTTGCCCGGCACCGGCTGGCTGTTCGTGACGATCGGCCTCGGCGTCGCGGTCGGCGTGTTGATCTTCGCGATGGTCCGCGTGCCGTCGAGCGAGGGCGAGTTCCTCGCGGTCGTGCTGGGCTCGGTCGCGCTCGGCTCGGGCCTGGCCGGCTTCATGTACCTGTCGCCGATCGTCGTGTGCTTCATCGCCGGCGCGCTGGTCGTCAACTTCCCGTGCGATCAGCGCGACGCGATCTTCCGCATCCTCAACCACCTCGAGCGCCCGATCCACCTCTTGTTCCTGGTCGTCGCGGGCGCCGCCTGGGACGTGGCCGCGGCCAAGCCGTGGGTGATCGTGCCGGCGTTCGTCGCGGCGCGCGTGGTCGGCAAGTGGGTCGGCATCGCGGCCGCGCGCACGACCGTCGGCGCGCTGCTGCCGCGCGGCTACGCCGATCAGCGCGTGCTGGTGTCGCCGCTGTCGCCCCTGGCGATCGCCCTCGTCGTGTCGCTGCAGGGCTCGGCCGGCGGCCTGCCCAGCGGCTGGCTCGTGACCGTGGTGATCGGCGGCGCGGTCCTGACCGAGGTCGCGGTCCAGCTCACCAGCCCGCCCGCGGGCCGGGCCATCACGAACACCACCGCGGCGCTCGCGGCGCCGACGGTCGACGAGCTCGACGACGACGCGCCGGCGACCGGCCCGGTCTACCGCGACGACCGCGACGACCACGACGACCACGACGACGAAGGTGAGCCCGCGTGATCCCGCTCCTGGTGCTCCTGGCCCTGGCCGGCCTGATGCAATCCGCGCGCAGCTTCGCGCCGGCCGCGGTCCACGCCGGCGGCACCGAGCTGGCGTTCGGCTTCTTGCTCCTGACCGCGTACTTCACGGGCAAGCTGGTGGGCCGGATCGGCCTGCCCAAGCTGACCGGCTACATCGCCGCCGGCATCGCGGTCGGCCCGTACGCGCTCGGGCTGGTCGACAAGGGCATGACCATCCAGCTCAAGCTGGTCGGCGGGATCGCGACGGCGATCCTCGCGCTGACCGCCGGCGCCGAGCTCAACCTGCGCCAGGTCCGCCCGCTCCTGGGCATCGTCCGCAAGATCTCGGTCTGGGTCGTGCTCGGGTCGATGCTCGCGATCGCCGCGGCGATGATGGCGGTCCGCCCGCTGGTGCCGTTCCTCGACGAGATGCCCCTCGACCACGCCATCGTCGTGTCGCTGACCCTCGCCACCGCGCTCACCGCCAAGTCGCCGGCGGTGGTCATGGCGATGATCGGCGAGACCCGCGCCGACGGCGTCCTCACCAAGACCATCCTGACCTCGGTGATCGTCTCGGACCTGGCGGTGATCGTCCTGTACGGCATCGTGTCGTCGGTCGCGACCGCGGTGATCGGCGGCGGCGTCGACGTCGGCCGCGCGATCGGCGGCATCGCCTGGGGCGTGCTCGGCTCGATGGGCGTCGGCATCTTCATCGGCGCGGTGCTGGGCCAGTTCATCCTGTACGTCGACCGCGGCGTCGGCCTGTTCGCGGTGATGCTGTGCTTCATCGTGGCCGAGGTCGGCCACGCCGTGACCCTCGACCCGCTGGTGATCGCGCTCGCCGCCGGCCTGTGGCTCGAGAACGTGTCGAGGGCCGACGCGCGCAAGCTGCTCGACGGCTTCGACGCGGCGTCGCTGCCGGTGTACCTGGTGTTCTTCGCGCTGGCCGGCGCCAAGCTCGACGTGGTCAAGCTGGCGGCGCTGGCGGTGCCGGTCGTGGTCCTGGTGCTGGTCCGCGCCGGCAGCTTCTTCGTCGGCGGCCGCCTGGGCACCCGCGCCCCGGGCGTCGACCCGCTGGTCCGGCGGCTGGCGTGGATCGGCCTGGTGCCCCAGGCCGGCCTGGCGCTGGCCCTGGCCGAGCTGGTCCGGCGGACCTTCCCCGCGTTCGGCGACGCCGCGTTCGCGCTGGTCCTGGGCGTGGTCGCGACCAACGAGCTGACCGCGCCGGTCGCGCTGCGCATCGCGCTCATGGGCAGCGGCGAGGCCGGCAAGCGCGCGGGCCCCGCGACCACCGACCATTGACCGACCGCGCTACTCGCGCGCGAGCTGGTCGCGCATCGCCGCCATCTCCGCCCGCGTGGTCGGGCTGACCTCGGGCCAGCTCATCGGCAGGCGCTCGAGGGTCTCGACCAGGATCTCGGCGACCGTACGGCGCATGAACGACTTCGAGTCGGCCGGCACCGCGTACCACGGCGCCCACGGCCGCGAGGTCGCGGTCAGCGCGGCGCCGTACGCGTCCATGTACTTGTCCCACTTGGCGCGCTCGACCAGATCGCCCGGATTGAACTTCCAGTTCGACTCGGGCTCGTCGATGCGCTCGACCAGGCGGTCGCGCTGCTCGTCCTTGGAGACGTTGAGCCAGAACTTCACGATCACCGTGCCGTTGCGGGCCGCGTGCTGCTCGAACGAGCGGATCGACTCGTACCGCTCCTGCCAGAGCGCGTCGAGGTCGTCGGTGCCGCGCGGCAGCCGCTGGCTCCCGAGGAACTTCGGGTTGACGCGCACCACCAGCACCTCCTCGTAGTGGCTGCGGTTCCACACCCCGATCCGGCCGCGCTCGGGCATGGCCATGTGGCATCGCCACAGGAAGTCGTGCTCGAGCTCCTCGGCGGTCGGCGCCTTGAACGCGAACACCTGACAGCCGGCCGGGTTGATGCCCGACATCACCGCGCGCACGGTCCCGTCCTTGCCGGCGGCGTCCATGGCCTGGAACACCATCAGCAGCGAGAACCGGTCGTCGGCGTAGAGCAGCTGCTGCAACTTGGCCAGGCGCTCGATCGCCTCGGCCAGCGCGGCCTGGTTGTCCTTCTTTTCGGGCCCGTCCTTGGGCGGCCGGGTCGGGGCCCGGGCCGCGTCGAACGGGCGGTCGAACGGGACGAGGTAGGGACTGGAGACCGGTTCCTGCGTGGGGCCACGTGACATCGAGGTGACGATACCCCGATCGGTCCAGATGGCGCCCCCGGTTTGGTATCGTGGCGCCATGTCCACCCCGCCGACCGACGCCCACGCCGACACCACGCACCTGGGCCCGCTGACCACCGACGACAGCCTCCGGGGTCGGGTGGTCCGTGCCGCCGCGGCGGCGTTGACCGACGCGCGGGCGGCCCAGGCCGAGGCCGCGCTCGATCCGCAGGCGGCGGTGCTGGCGGTCCGCAAGGCCCTGCGGCAGCTCCGCGCCCTGGTCGATCTCGTGGCGCGGACGCTGCCCAAGCGCGATCGCCGCGATCTCGCGCGCGGCCTGGCGGCGGCGCGGCGGACCCTCGGACCCGCGCGCGATCAGGCGGTCGCGCGGACGCTCGTCGACACGATCGCCCCGGTCCACGAGCTGACCGCCGCCGCCGACGCGGTCCACGCCGTCGCCGAGCCCGATCGCCTCACGCCCGAGGCGATCCTCGCCGACATCGAGCGCGCCGTGGCCGAGGCCGCGAGCCACGTCGACGCGCTGACCGCGGCGCTGCCCGACGAGCTGCGCCCGCGCCGGGTCGCCCGCGGCCTAGCCCGGACCTACCGCCGCGCCCGGGCCGCGCGCAAGCGGGCCAAGCAGTCGGATCGCGCGGTCCACCGCTGGCGTCGGCGCAGCAAGGAGCTGCGCTACCAGCTCGCGATCGTCGACGCGCTGCCCGGCGCCGGCGCGTGGCGCGACGCGCTGCGCGACCTCGACGATCAGCTCAGCCCCGTGGTCGATCACCTGATGACGAAGGACTACGTCCGCCTGTACGGGGGCGGCAGCGACGACGCCACCGCGCTCCTGACGGCGGTCCACGATCGCCTGATCGCCAGCAAGGACGCGGCCCGCAAGGCCAGCCGCGGCCTGTTCAAGACCCGGCCCGAGAAGCTCCGCGATCAGCTGACCTCGGCGCTCGCGGCCGAGGCCGCGGTCGACGATCCCGGGCAGCACGACCCCGGCGACGCCGACGCGTGAGTCAGCGCACGGCCCACTCGAAGCGGTGCGACGCCGGCAGCACTCGCTCGGCGAGGAACGCGGCGTAGTCGCGGCGGTGCCAGGCCTCGAGGCACAGGAGCACCATGCGGGGCAGCGCGCCGCGGTAGGTCATGCCGAGGGGCCGCAGGCCGGCGTCCTGCCGGAACACTTCGTCGACCTGGGGCGGGACCGTGCGCTGGGTCTCGCTCGCGAGCTTGGTGACGCGCTCGACCGTCGGGTCGCTGCAGTGCGCGGCCGGCGACGACACCAGGTGGGTGCCGCACACGCTCGGCCGGTCCTCGTAGATCGTGCACAGCTCGCCCGGCCCGAGGAACAGGCACGGCGTGGCGTAGTCGCGCTTGCGCGTGGTCTCCATCGCGTGGGCGCGGGCCTTGAGCGTGGCCCGCAGCTCGGGCGTGTCACGGCCCTCGCGGATCAGCCGCGCCACGATCGGCACCACCTCGTAGAGGTACGCGCTCGTGAGCAGCGAGCAGCACGCCTTGGGCGCGTCGCAGGTGTAACAGGACACGACCGACAGGTGGATCCGGGCGTTCTCGGCGACGGCGGCGTTGGTGGTGGCGATCAGGTCGCGCGTCAGGCTCGAGGTCTTCTCGAGCAGGCCGCTGCGCTCGATCACCTCGGCGAACGTCGGGCCGTGCTCGGGCCCGAGCGCGGGCGGCTCGATGCGCGACGAGGTCGTGCGCTGCTTGGACTTGGCCATCGGTGCGGCGACCGTAACATCGACGCCGACCGCGCGGCGCCACCCCGGCGACGGCGCGCGCCAGGTGCCGTCGCCGGCCGTGCAGCGCTGGGCCAGCTGCGCCGCGCCGCGACCGCACCATCGACGCCGGCCGCGCGGCGCCACCCCGGCTACGGCGCGCGCCAGGTGCCGTCGCCGGCCGTGCAGCTCTCGGCCAGCTGCGCCGCGGTCATGCCGTAGTCCTGGTAGAAGACCTTGGTGCCCTCGCGCTTGGCGCACGCGCCGAGGCGGGCCGCGGCCGGGCACGGGGTCTTCGCGAAGGCGCCCTCGAGGCCGACGCACAGCTTCTCGAGGTACTCGTCGCCGGCGGCGGCGCGGTTGGCCGGGCCGTACTCCGTGCACTCCTTGACCTTGGGCGAGTCGCACGACGCCGCCCCCTTGGCCGCGCCGCCGCCGCCCCCGTCGTCCTTGCCCTTGGAGCCGCACGCGGCTAGCGCGAGGGCCAGCGCCAGGCCCGAACCCATCAGCGAACTACGGAGCTTCATGCGGCGAAGGTCGCACACCGCCGACCGCCCGTGCACCTGGCCGCGGGCCCCGAAGCGGCGGCGGCCACCGCGACCGCGCCGACGCCGGCGTGTGCTAGCTTCGCGGCCCCATGAGCAAGGTCGTCATCATCGGTGCGGGTGGCGTCGGCGGCGTCGTCGCCCACAAGTGCGCGCAAGCCTCGGATGTCTTCGACGACATCCTCCTCGCCAGCAGGACCGTCTCGCGCTGCGACAAGATCGCCGCCGAGATCAAGGAGCTGCAGGGCAAGACCGTCCGGACCGCGGCGATCGACGCCGACGACGTGGCCGCGACCGTGGCCCTGCTCGAGCGCGAGCGGCCGGCGGTGCTGATCAACGTGGCCCTGCCCTACCAGGACCTGACGCTGATGGAGGCGTGCCTGGCCACGGGCACGCCGTACCTCGACACCGCGAACTACGAGCCGCCCGACGTCGCCAAGTTCGAGTACAAGTGGCAGTGGGCGTACCGCGAGCGGTTCGAGCAGGCCGGGCTCATCGCGGTGCTCGGCTCGGGCTTCGACCCCGGCGTCACGAACATGTACTGCGCCCACGCGCAGAAGCACCTGTTCGACTCGATCAAGTACGTCGACATCGTCGACTGCAACGGCGGCTCGCACGGCAAGGCCTTCGCCACCAACTTCAACCCCGAGATCAACATCCGCGAGATCACCGCGCGCGGGCGCTACTGGGAGCGGGGCGAGTGGAGGGAGACCGACCCGCTGAGCGTGTCGACGATGTTCGACTACCCCGGCGTCGGTGAGCGCAAGAGCTTCCTGCTCTACCACGAGGAGCTCGAGTCCCTGGCCCAGAACCTCAAGGGCCTCGAGCGCATCCGCTTCTGGATGACCTTCGGCGAGAGCTACCTCAAGCACCTCGAGGTGCTCGGCAACGTCGGCATGACCCGGATCGATCCGGTCAACTACGAGGGCAAGGGCGTCGTCCCGATCAAGTTCCTGAAGGAGCTCCTGCCCGACCCGGCGTCGCTGGCGCCCGGCTACACCGGCAAGACCTCGATCGGCTGCCTGGTCGAGGGCACCAAGGACGGCAAGCCGCGCAAGGTGTTCATCTACAACATCTGCGACCACGCGGCCTGCTACCAGGAGGTCCGGGCCCAGGCGGTGTCGTACACGACCGGCGTCCCGGCGGTGTCGGGCGCGGTCATGATCGCCACCAAGCGGTGGCAGGGCGCGGGCGTGTTCAACATGGAGCAACTCGACCCGGATCCGTTCCTGGCCGACGTCGCCAAGCGCGGCCTGCCCTGGCACGTCGAGGAGCGCGCGGTTTGAGCGCCGGCGCGGCCCTGGGCGCGCACGTCGCCGCCCGCCTCGACCTGAGCAAGGTCGAGACCCCGGCCTACGTCACCGACCTCGGCGCGCTCGAGGACAACCTCCGGCTGCTCGCGTCGGTCGCCGACCGGGCCGGCTGCACGATCATCCTCGCGCTCAAGGGCTTCGCGCAGTGGTCGACGTTCCCGCTGGTCAAGCGCTACCTCAAGGGCACGACCGCGTCGTCGGTGGCCGAGGCCCGCCTGGGCCGCGAGGAGTTCGGCGGCGAGGTCCACGCCTACGCCCCGGCCTGGACCGACGACGATCTGCGCGAGGTCGTGACGCTGGTCGACCACCTCGTGCTCAACAGCCCGTCGCAGTGGCGCCGGGCCCGGCCCATCGTCGAGGCCGCGCGCGCCGCCGGCCACGCGGTGTCGTGCGGCCTGCGCTGCAACCCCGAGCACCGCGAGGTCGAGGTGGCGCTCTACGACCCGGCCGCGCCGTGCTCGCGCCTGGGGACCATCCGGGCCAACGTCACCGCCGCGGATCTCGACGGGCTCGATGGCCTGCACTTCCACACGCTGTGCGAGCTGGGGCCCGACGCCCTCGAGCGCACGCTCGCGGCGTTCGAGGCCAAGTTCGGCGAGTTCATCCCGCAGATGAAGTGGGTCAACTTCGGCGGCGGGCACCACATCACCCGGCCCGGCTACGACACCGACCACCTCGTGCGCCTGATCAAGGCGTTCAAGGAGCGGTACGGCGTCGCGGTCTACCTCGAGCCCGGCGAGGCGGTCGCGCTCGGCACCGGCGTGCTGGTGGCGTCGGTGCTCGACGTGTTCGACAACGGCATGCCGATCGCGATCCTCGACACCTCGGCCACCGCGCACATGCCCGACGTGCTCGAGATGCCGTACCGGCCGGTCGTCGTCGGCGCCGGCGATCCCGGCGAGCGCGCGATCACCTACCGCCTGGGCGGGCTGACGTGCCTGGCCGGCGACGTGATCGGCGACTACAGCTTCGACGCGCCGCTGGCCATCGGCGACAAGCTCGTGTTCCTCGACATGGCGCACTACACGATGGTGAAGAACACCATGTTCAACGGCGTGCGCCTGCCGTCGATCGCCACCCACGATCCCGCCACCGGTGAGGTCCGGGTGTCGCGCCGGTTCGGCTACCGCGACTACCGCGACCGCCTGTCGTGACGCGCGGGGCCGCGGGCGCGGCGCGCCGTCCGCGGCGGCTGACACGTCTGGGCGACCCCGCGATCGCCACCGTCGACCTGCCCGACCCGATCGACGCGGCGCGGGCCGATCGGCGCGGCGCGGTCGGACCGACCGTCGCGCGTGCGCCGGCTTCCAGTCCGGGCCGCGCCGGATCCGTCCGATCGCGGCGTCGGCGCAGTTCGCCATTGACGGTCGGTCAACAGGTGCTGCTACGCTCCGCCCGCACCACCGCACCGCACCTCGACCGGGAGACCTCATGCGCCTGCTCCGCTTCCTGACCGCCGCGCCGATCGCGCTCGCCCTCGCCGCCTGCGGCACCGACAGCTCCAGCGGCGACGACGTCCCCGTGGACGCGGCCGCCCCGCCCGGCTCGAGCTTCCGCATCACGACGCCCGACATCGTCATCCACCCCGGCGAGGAGGTGACGTACTGCTACTACACGACCATCCCGACGACCGAGACCCTCGGCGTCAAGCGCTGGTCGTCGACGATGACCCCGGGCAGCCACCACCTGATCCTGTACTTCGGCGACTCGGGCAAGCCCGACGGCACGATCGACCAGAGCTGCGGCGGCGGCAGCGGCGGCGGCATCCCGTACTGGACCTACTCGGCCCAGAACTCGGTGGCCGAGGCGGTGATGCCGACCGGCATCGGCATGACCGTGCCCGCGGGCCAGAAGGCCTACGTGCAGATGCACTACCTCAACACCGGCGACGCCGACATCTCGGCGCACGTCGTGATCGACGGCGAGACCTACGCCGCCGGCGAGGCCTACACGCCGGCCGCGGCGTTCATCACCTACAACACCCAGATCAACATCCCGCCGATGTCGACCGGCACCGCCGGCGGCACCTGCGCGGTGCCCGCGGACGCCAAGTTCTTCACGATGTCGACCCACGCCCACAAGCGCGCGGTCCACACCGAGGTCACCGACGGCGCCGCGATGGTGTTCCAGGCCGACGACTGGGAGCACCCCGGCGCGCGCCAGTGGACCGGCGATCCGTTCTACACCTTCGCGTCGGGCTCGCTGACCTATCGATGCAACTACGACAACACCGGCGCCACGACCGTGCGCGAGGGCCAGTCCGCGGCGACCGACGAGATGTGCATGGCGGTCGGCTACTTCTTCCCGGCGACCGGCCCGAAGTTCTGCATCAACAGCCTGTCGTTCTGATCCGGGGCGGGGGCGGTCGTGCCAGACGAGGCCGAGCCGTTCTCGAAGGAAGACCTGGAGGAGGCGCTCCGGGCGATCGCGTCGACGATCAGCAAGTGCGAGAAGGTCCAGCCGAAGCTGCGGCTCGGGACCTCGCAGCACACGCTGCTGGCGCGCCGGATCAAGGCGCTCCACATCGCCGCGACGCTGATCCGGCGAGCGCTCGACCGGTGATCGCCGATCGGCGGCTGGTTCGCGGCAGCGCCGGCGTGCCGCGAGGTCGAGGGGGGACGGCTCAGGCGGGCGGCGCGGCGGTGATCGCCGCGAGGATCGTGTCGACCATCCACTGCACGTGGCGGCGGCGCTCGTCGAGGGCGGCCGGCGACGTCGGGTCGCCGGGCCACAGCGACGCGAGCACCGGCGCGTACGTGAAGTAGTTGATGACCATGCCGGAGAACGTCACGAAGAAGTGCCGGGCGGCCAGCGGCCCGACGGTCGGCGTGATCGCCCCCAGCGCCTCCTCGATCCAGGTGAACAGCGGCGCGAGGTTGCGCTGGATCAACGGGTGGGTCTCGGGGCTCCCGACCTGCTGCTGGATCAGCGTCGCGTAGCGGCGGTGCTGCACCATGAACGCGAAGTACGCGTCGATCGTCCGGTGCAGCCGATCGGCGAGCGTGCCGCCGCCCTCGTAGGCGCCGGCCAGCGCGTCCTTGTGCGCGTGGTAGTAGGTCTCGAGCACGCGCTCGAACAGCGTGGCCTTGCTGCCGAAGTGATAGAAGACCAGCGCCTTGGGCACCCCGGCCTGGCGCGCGACGTCGGCCACGCTGACCCCGGCGTAGCCCTGGCTGCAGAACAGCTCGTCGGCCGCGGCCCGGATCTTCTCGGCGGTCTCGCCCCGTCCTTTGTCTTTTTCTTTCGTGTGCTTGGGCATATTTTATCCGATCGGTCAGTTCGTGATTGACCGATCGGTCAACACTCTGCCAGAGTGGGCCTCACCGCGCAACCACACATCGCGCACGCACCCGGAGGACACCGCCATGGCGCTCGCACTGCTGGAACGGAAGGCCACCATCAAGGGCGGCGAGATCGTCACGCGCCTGCTCGCCGCCGAGGGCGTCAAGCACGTCTTCGGGATCATCGACGGCACCTACTTCGGCTTCTACGCGACGATGGCCGCCAACGGCATCACGCTGGTGACGCCACGCCACGAGACCAGCGCGGCCCACATGGCCGGCGCGTACGCCCGCGTCACCGGGACGCTCGGCGTGTGCATGGCGTCGAACGGCCCCGGGGTCGCGAACATCTTGCCCGGGGTCGCGGTCGAGCAGGCCGAGGGCAACCGGGTGCTGCTGATCACCAGCTCGCGGCGGACCGGCATCATCGATCCCGATCGCGGCGGCACCTACCAGTTCTTCCCGCAGGTCGAGGTCACGCGGCCGATGACCAAGTGGAGCTGCGCGGTGCCGACGATCGATCGGGTCGCCGAGCTGGTCCGGCGCGCGCTGCGGATCTCGTGGACCGGGCGGCCCGGCGTCGTCCACCTCGACATCCCCGAGAGCATCATGAACGCCGAGGTCGAGCTGGTGCCCGACTGGCTGCGCGCGCCCGAGAGGTCCCGCTCGACGTCGCCGATCCCGCCGGCCCACGACCACGTGGTGCGCGCGGCGCGCATGCTGGCCGAGGCCAGGCGGCCGATGCTGCACGTCGGCTCGGGCGTGCTCCACGCGGGCGCCGGCGCCCTGGTCCAGCAGCTGGCCGCGCTGCTCGAGGCGCCGATCACCACCAGCTGGGGCGCCCGCGCCGCGATCGACGAGCGGACCCCGCACGCGGTGCCGATGATCTACGTCGACGCCGTCAAGGCGGCCCGCACCGGCGCCGACCTCGCGCTGGTGCTCGGCTCGCGGCTCGGCGAGACCGACTGGTGGGGCAAGCCGCCCTACTGGGGCTCGCCCGCCGCGCAACAGATGATCCAGGTCGACCTCGAGGCCGACGTGCTCGGTTGCAACCGCCCGGTCGACCTCGCCGTCCAGGCCGACGTGAAGGTGTTCCTGACCGAGCTCTGCGCCGAGCTCGAGCGGACCCGCCCGACGATGGACCTCGCCGGCCGCCGCGGGCGATGGCCACGCTGCGCGCCGCGTGCCGCGCGCGCCGGGCCAAGCTCGACGAGCACCTCGCGCACCGTGGGCTGCCGATGGCCAGCGCCCACGTCGCGCAGATCTGTCAGGAGGTCTTCGCCGAGGACGCGATCGTCGTCGTCGACGGCGGCAACACGTCGATCTGGGCCCAGTTCTTCCACGAGGTCCGCGTGCCCGGGACCATGCTGGGCACGCCCAAGATGGGCATGCTCGGCGCCGGCATCGCGCAGGCGCTCGGCGCCCAGGTCGCGCACCCAGACCGGCAGGTCTACTGCGTCATCGGCGACGGCGCGATGGGCTTCCATCCCCAGGAGATCGAGACCGCGGTGCGGAACAAGCTGCCGGTCATCTACCTGGTCCTCTGCGACAAGCAGTGGGGCATGGTGAAGATGAACCAGCAGTTCGCGCTCAAGCCGATCAAGACCCTGATCATGAAGTCGCTCGGGCCCGACGAGACGATCAACGCCGACCTCGGCGAGACCCAGTTCGATCTGCTCGCGCGGTCGATGGGCGCGTACGGCGAGCGCGTCGCCGATCCGCGCGGGCTGGCCGACGCGATCCGGCGCGCCCGGGCGACCGGGCGGTGCGCGGTCATCCACGTCGACGTCGATCCGGTCAAGCACATGTGGGCGCCCAACCTGAAGACGTTCAAGGACATGCACCAGGAGCCGGCGTGATGCGGGTCCTGGTCACCGGCGCCGCTGGGTACCTCGGGCGCGGCCTGGTCCGCGCGCTGGCCACTGGGCCCGACCGCCCCGCGGCGCTGATCGCGATGGACGTGCGCGCCACGCCCGACACCGAGCGCCTGGGCGGCGTCACCTACGACACCGTCGACATCCGCGACCCCGGGCTAGGCGCGCGGATCGCGGCCCACCGCCCGGAGGTCGTCGTGCACCTGGCGTCGATCGTGACGCCGCCGCGCGGCTGCACCCGCGCGGAGCAGTACGAGGTCGACGTCCAGGGCACCGAGCGGGTGCTGGCCGCGTGCCTGGCCAGCGGCGTCGGGCGCCTGATCGTGACCTCGAGCGGCGCCGCGTACGGCTACCACGCCGACAACGCGGCGTTCCTGACCGAGGACATGCCGCTGCGCGGTCACCCCGACTTCGCCTACGCCGACCACAAGCGCCAGGTCGAGGAGCTGCTGGCCCAGGCGCGGCTCGATCACCCCGAGCTCGGCCAGCTGGTGCTCCGCCTCGGCGCGGTGCTCGGCGCCGACACCCACAACCAGATCACCGACCTGTTCGACCAGCCGGTCATCGTCGGTGTCGCCGAGGCGGCGTCGCCGTTCAACTTCATCTGGGACCAGGACGTGGTCCGGTGCCTGGCCGCCGCGGTGCGCGGCACCGCGGTCGGCGTCTACAACCTCGCCGGCGACGGCGTCATGACCCTGGCCGAGATCGCGGCAGCGCTCGGCAAGGCCTACGTGCCCGTGCCCGCCCACCTGATCGGCCGCGCGCTCGAGGTCCTGCACCACAAGGGCTGGTCGCAGTACGGGCCCGAGCAGGTCGCGTTCCTGCGCTACCGGCCGGTGATGTCGAACCAGCGCCTGGCCCGCGAGCTCGGCTTCTCGCCGTCGAAGTCGTCGCGCGAGGTGCTCGAGCTGTACCGTGACGGCGCCGGCCAGCAGCGGTCGGCGTCGCCGTCGCGCCAGCGGGCCGCCACCCTCGCCGCCCGCTTCTTGCCCCGCGCCGCCCGCCTGCTCGATCGCGGCCTCACCGCCGTCGGCCAGTAGCCGCGACGCAGACGTCGCGAGATCACGCGGGCCCGACCGCGGCCCGCGGCGTGCACGCGGCGCGCGGCGCGATCACCGCAAGAAGATCGACGACGTCACCCGCACGCCGACGTCACCGCCGAGGCCGTCGATGACGTGGAGATCCGCGACCGTCCTCATCACGGGCTCGCCGCGGGAGGCGAGCGTGCCAAGATGGGGCTCTGCGCCCGCTTCGATCGCCCCAGCAGGTTCTCTACGTCGACAGCGTGTCGGTCGAGCGCGACGCTGGGGGCTGGGCGTTCAGCTGGCGCGAGCCCGACGTCAACAGCATGATCGAGCGCTGCGTCGTCTGCACGACCGACGCGATCGTCGCGACCGGACCGGCGGTGCGGATGACCGCCGACGAACTCGATGCGCTCGCGCGGGCGGTCGAGCGCGACCCGGCGTCGCTGCCGTGGTGCAGGGAGCGGCGGCTGCTCGAGCGCGTCGTCGCCGACGACCTCGAGGGCGTCCGGGCCCTGCTCGCCGCGATGGGGACCGCCGAGGGTCGGGCCGCGCGCCCGCTGACCGTGACCGTCGACCATGCGCGCGAGCCGCTCCTGACGATCGCGCTCGGCGTGGCGGCGTGGAACGTCGCGGCGGACCTCATCCGCCGCGGTGAGCCGCTCGCGCCGCCGCCAGGGTCCGGCTGGGACGCGACGAGCTACGCGATCGAGGCGCTCGACGGGTCCGACGGCGCGGCCGTGGTCCTCGAGCACCTCCTCACGCGCGCGGCGCTCGCCCCGGCGGGCGGCCGGCTGCGCCTGGCCCGATCGCCGCGGGTCGTGCACGCGCTGATCGACGCCGGCGCGGATCCGGACGCGTCCACGCCGTCGAGCCCGACGCTCGGCGGGTTTCTGGACGACGCCTCGCCGCTCGCGGTGGCGGTCATCTGGGCCACGTCCACGGCCAGGAGCGACTCGACGTGGCCGCCGCGTTGCTCGCGCGCGGCGCCTCGCTCGAGGCGCGTGACGCGCAGGGTCGCACGGCGCTGGTCGTCGCCCTGGCGTGGGGCTTCGAGGGGCCCGTCCGCTGGCTGCTCGACCGCGGCGCCGACGTGGCGTGCAAGGCCGACCGTCATGGCCGGACGCCACGGTCGCTCGCGCTCGCAAGCCCCGACGAGCCGAGCTCGCGGCTGGTGCTCGAGCAGCTCGCAGCGCGGCGCGCGGATCGCTAGCGGCGGCCCAGGCCCTCGTCCGACACGTGCGCGAGCGCCATGCAGCGCGGTCTCATGGCGCCCACGAACCAGCCTCGTGCCCGCCCAGCCAGTGCTCCGACCGCGTGATCCGGAACCGCCACGCCGTCGGTGCAGCTCGACGGCCTGCGCTGCACTCCTCGAGCTACGGTCGGCGACCGTCGCGGCCGGCCCGACCTGACCGCGCGCGTGGCGTTCGCTCCCATCGTCCGCGACGGCCACGACAGCGGCCGCTCGCGCCGCGGCGCCCTCAAGATCGTGTTCAGTCTCGGGCGCGCGCACCTGGACGACGGCGACGCGCGCGGCCACGTCGTCCCGATCGAGTGGGCGGCGCGCCGGCCTCGATCATGCGCGGCGGGTCGGGGTCCGCGGCGCCACCGGCGCGGCCACCGGTCGTGCCGCCGTCCGTCGTCGGTGCTGGCGCGCGCGGCCTGGCCACGGCCGGCGCCAGGTCGCGTCGGGGCCAGGCCCGCCGCGGTCAGGGCTTGCAGGCCAGCAGCGGCTCGGGGTAGCTGGGCGGCGGGTAGGCGCTGATCAGCAGCGCGCGGGCGCCGCTGGCCCAGAACTTCTTCATCACGCGCTCGGCGTGAGGCATCGCGTGCGGACTGCCGCAAACGTCCGAGCGGATCAACGGGCTCAGGGTGGCGAAGTCCGCCTCCTGGGCGAAGTCGTACAGCGGATTGCTCGAGGACATGTGGCAGGTGCGGCAGCCGGTCTTGACGACGCCGTTGTAGATCGCGACGCCGTCGAGGCCGGCGCTGGCCCAGCCGCTGGGGACGAAGTCAGGGTTGGCGACCGCGGTCGGGTCGGTGACCGCCTTGGGCGCGTACAGCCCGGTGATGTACTCGAGGGTGGCCGGGGTCGGCTGGGTCAGGGTGATCAGCGCGTTGAGCTGCCGCAGCGCGTTGGCCTGGGCGGCGGCGGTGAAGCCGGGCTGGGTCGAGTACGTGAAGCTGAACGGATCGAACGGCAGGAACTTGGCGCCGGTGATGCTGTTGGCGGCGGCGTCGTAGCGGGCGTTGATGCCGTGGCACGACAGGCAGTTGTTGGGGACCGCGTCGAACTCGCCGGTGCTTGTCGAGCGCCGCGCGCTTTGCGAGCCGGCCGTTGGCCCCGTAGACCATGAACTTGATCGAGTTGGGGCCGGTGAACGGCGGGTCGGCGACCATGGCCACGGTCGCGAACGAGTTGGTGTGGGCCACCGCGTCGGCCAGCACCAGCGTCGGATCCTGATCGAACCGGGCCCCGTTGGCGACGCCCGAGTAGTTGACGACGTAGCAGGCCACGCTCGCGCCGGCCAGCTTGCAGTGCATCTCGCGGCCGAGCCCCAGGTCGCCGTCGTTGTAGTAGGTCGCGGTCAGGTCACCCGGGCCGAAGCCGTAGGCGGCCTTGAAGTTGTCGAGGTTCGTGGGCGCGCCGATCGCCGCGTAGTACTCGCCGGTCTCGGTCTCGGAGATCGTCCCGGTCTTGCTGAGGAAGCCGCCGCTGGGGGTGCTGGCCGTCGACACGAACGTGGTGGTCCCGCCGACGCCGTTGCAGGCGCTGCCGATGTCCGCCCACGACGCGCCGGCGGCGACCTGCGCGGCGAAGCAGTCCTCGAAGGTGACCTCGTCGAACGTCGCGAGGACCTGGCCGCTCCTGGTGGACGGCGCGCAGCCGGACCAGCCCGCCCAGCGGCCACCGCGCCCCCAGGAACAGGTGCGGGACCGGCGTCGCCACCACCTCCCACTGGTACAGCGGATCACCCCGGCGAGTTGACCTCGATCGGGATGTTGGTGGTCTGGGCGACCGCGAACGCCTCCCAGCTCGAGTTCAGCCCCGGGTCGAGCGTCGGGTTCTTCATCACGTCGAGCCGGATCGTGGTGTTGGGGACGTTGTAGTACCCGGTGAAGGTGAACGACTTGAACACGCCGCTGCCGCTCACGGTGGTGCCGTTGAGCGGCGACGTCGTGCAGCCGGCGGTGGTGAGGGCGCCGAGCGCCAGGGTGAGGAGGACGGAGCGGGCTCTTGTGCGCATGTCCGGGTAGTGACCGCGGCCGCGCCGGCGTTACCCGACAGGTGCCGTCCGCGTCGCGGCCGACGATGCGCAGGGTGCGACGTTGGACCGCGGCCCGGGCGCGAACCGCTGGCGCGCGGGCTGGCTCCTGGGGACAGAACCCGAAGGAGTCACCCATGAAGACCTGGTCCGCCGCCGCGCTCGCGGCGTCGCTCACCGTCACGCTCTCGATCCCGCTCGCCGCCGCCGACGACCACGTCGACTTCGGGCGCGCCCGCCCCCTGCGCACCGCCGCGCTCGCCGCCGAGCCGATGGGCCCCGAGCACGCGCTGGCGCCGATGCCCGAACCCGGCCCCGAGCGCGCCACCACGATCTTCGGCTTGCCCCAGAACGTCGGCACCGGCGACCGCATCGTGCGCACCGTGGTCGGCCTCGGCCTCGCGGGCGCCGGCATCTACGGCCTGACCGGGGGCGACTGGAGCACCACGACCAGCGGCGTGCTGCTGGGCGTGTCGGCCGTGCCGCTCGCGACCGCCGCCACCGGCTACTGCCCGCTGTACCAGCTGGTCGGCATCGATCGCTCCTTCTGATCGCGGTATCACCGGGCGGTGATCCGCCGCTGGCACGACCGCGCGTGGGGCTGGCTGGCCGGCGCCGACGAGGCGTGTGACGCGCAGGGTCGCTCGGCGCTGCTCGTCGCCCTCGCGTGGGGCCATGAAGGCCCGGTCCGCTGGCTGCTCGACCGCGGCGCGGACGTGCAGTGCAAGGCCGACCGGCATCGCCGAACGCCGCGCTCGCTCGCCCTCAAGAGGCCCGACGAGCCGAGCTCGCGGCTGGTGCTCGAGCAGCTCGCAGCGCGTCGCGCGGCTCGGCCTCGCTAGCGGCCAGGCCCACGTCCGAACCCGGCGATCGGTCGTGAGCGCTTGGCTAGCCGTAGCGCCTAGGCACCAGGGGCGGCGTGCGTGCAGGTGCCCGATCCGCTTGGGGCGCGGGCGAGGCATGCCGCTTGCTGAGACGAAGGGGATGAAGGTATCCACCATCTCGCTTGTGTCGATCTCGTTGGTCGCTGCGCTTCTAGCCAAGGCGAACGCCGGCCCGGCGCTGGCGCTCGCCAGCGAGCAGTCGCCGCCCAAGTTCATCGACGTGACCGCCCTCGCCGTCGATGGCGCCAGCTCCGACGCCGGCTACCGACCGCGCATCAACACCTACGTCCACGGCGTGACCAGCGACGCCGACGCGGTGCGGTTCGAGGTGAAGCAGAAGGGCAAGGTGCTGGTCAGCCAGCGCTGCCCCCTCGGGAGCCTCACCAAGGACCGGGCGCGGGTGCAGTGCGTGTTCGACGGGACGCCGCTGACCGTGACCGGTGACTTGACGGCGCAGCTCATCTACATCGACGACCAGGCCGAGCAGGAGTACCTGCTGCGCGACTTCAAGCTGAAGGTGCAGGCCTTCACCTTCGTCGGCAAGACGGGCTATCAGATCCTGCAGGACGACACGCTCGGGCACGCGTACTTCTGGCAGCGCCAGACCGGCGCCCGCTTCGATGACTACGCGCTGTTCGGATACTTCGGGACCGCGACCGATATGACCTTCGGCGGCAAGATGCGCTGCACCGCCGCTGGGGTGAAGCTGCGCGACATCGACGTGTCGACCGACACCGGCAAGGTCGTGGTGGAGGCACTCGACAACGCGAGCGGGGAGGATCGCCGCCACAAGTGGACCCAGATGTCCCTGAGCTTCAACGCGTTCATGTTCGGCATGCGCGACGAGGTGATCAAGTTCCGGGACAGCGGCGGCGACTACAAGGACACCCTGTTCCTCGGCGACAATCCGGGAGACTGGGTGTGCGACCTGCGCAAGGACGGCGCCGTGGTCCGGACCTTCCGGTTCCACGTCAACGACCAGGGCCGGATCGATCCTCACCCGGCGCAGAGCGTCGCCGGCGCGCCCTTGCTGCGCCCTGGGGTCGTCATGATCGACGTGCGCTTGCCCGCCAAGAACGCCTTCGACCTGCGGGTCCGCGGGTCCGCGATCAAGGGCTCGATGGCCTACGGCATGCCGTGGCCGAAGCACGACAGCCTGAAGGAGATGCTGGACGCCGCGCCGCCCGATAGCGGGTTCCCCGACCCGAAGCCCGGCAAGAAGAAGCGCAAGTAGGTGAGGACCACCGCCGGGCTCGCGCGCGACGGCCTGCATCTCCTCGACCACCTCGTCGTAAGTTCCGCGACGTCAGCGAGATGGACGACGGCCCGTGGTACGAGCCCGCGGATCCCGCCCTCCACGCGGCCATCCGCCAGGTCTGGGCCTTCGCGGAGCGCACCTGCCCCTTGCGCTTCCTGCCCGGCGTCTACCGCCACCGCTCGCTCGCGGACGCCGACGCCCAGCGCGAGCAATGGGAAGCCGCCAACTTCGCCGCCTTCCAGGCCCGCCGCTCACGCCCTCGCTGACGCGAACCGCTGCGCCGGCCCCGCCGATCGAGCGTTCACCGCCTGCGCGAGCTTGACGTCACGCGTGGTCCGCGGCTCGGCCCGCGCCGAGACCGCGCGGCCTCCGACCAGCGCATGCGCGACCCCCTCCGCCTGCAGGTCACGCGAGGACTCGACCAGCGCACGCTCCACGCGGGTCAACGGCGCGGCCATGGCCCCGGCGTACCGTCCGCGTCGCCGTCGCGCGCGCCCGGCCGATGCAGATACCAGGCGTCGATCCGCGCGTCGAGCTGCGCGTCGGTCAGATCGGGGTGGTCGCGGTGCAGGCGCTGCCGCAACATCCGCTCGGCGAGGTCGATGAGCTCGAAGGCCAGGCGCAACCGATCGGCCGGGGCTTCGCTCGCGGCTGCCATGATGCGTCGTCCTTAGCAGGGCCCACGCCGGCCAGGTGGTGCGCCACTCACTCGGCTGCGGCGGCGGCGAGCCGCCCGCGGTCGACCGGTGGTGGTCGAGGCGCCCGACGCTCGCGGGCAGGTCTCGCTCGCCTTGCGGCCGGGCCGCGGGGCCGCGCTGGGCCAACTGGCACATGGACCTGACGGCGCATCGGTGCACCGCAGCCAGCGCGCAGGAGCGGCGGGACATCGCCACCACGCTGCTGCGCCAGCTTCCGCGGGACCTTCGCGCTGGTTGGCGTCCACGACCATGCGTCACCGTCGAGCAACGCCCTGGCCCAGGTGCGGCCACCCGCCGCGGGCCGCGGCACGAATAGTCGCCCAAGGGTGCGCGTTGATCGCAGATGGCGATCCGCACCGCAGCCTGGCTTGTCGTCGTCGCGACGCTCGCCATGCCCCGGCCGGGCGCGGCGGCGCCGAGCCTTGCCGATCAAGTTGCTGCCGCCACGGGCGAGCTGACCGGCGTCGAACTGCGCGGCCTCGCGACCCCCGACCTGCGCGCGATCGCGGTGACCGCGCGCGACCGCGGCGTCACGCTCGCGTGGCCGCAGGGTCTCGACGACGAGACGCTCGTCGGCCGGCTCGACGACAGCGGCCTCCTGGCTGCGGTGACCAGCGCATCGGTCGACTGCGACGCGTGCGTCCGCCGTCTGGCGCGCGCCCGACATGCCACCGCGTTGCGGACGCTGAGCGTGTCCGGGTGTGCGGCCGACGGCATGGCCTACTGGCACTCACCATGCGTCTGGCTCGGCCGCGCCGCCGCCAACGCGCTCGCCGCCACACGCGGGCTCCCCGCGTTGACCGATCTGCGCGTCGTCGCCCGTACGCCAGTCCTCCGGACGCTCGTCCGCGGCCGGCTCGCGCGCTCGCTCCGCGCCTTGACCGTGACCACCGACGCCAGCGGCATGGCCGTCCTCGGCCGCGCGCCCACGCTCGCCCGCCTCGAGCGGCTCGTCGTCGAAGCGCCCGAGGGCACGGCCCGCTCCGTATCCGCGCTGGTCTCGTCGCGATTCCTGCGCGCGCTCGACACGCTCGTGTTCCTGTCGTCCGACAGCGAGGCCTACCAGACGCTCGGCCGGGGCGGGATGGTCGCGCTCGCGCGCTCGATGAAGCTCCGCGCCGTGCGCACGCTCGACCTCGCCTGGAACTACCAAGGCGGCCAGCTGGCCGCGCTCGTCTCCGCGCCGTGGCTCACCCAACTCGAGCGCCTCGATGTCGTACACACCGGCCTCACCGACGCCGGCGTCGACGCGCTCGCGCTCCTGGCGGCCCGCGGCCCCTGGCCCGCACTCACCATGCTCGCGCTGGACGAGACCGGCGACGACGGCCAGCCCAGGTTCGCACCGCTGGCCGCGTTCTCGGCCGTGCTCGTCGGACAGGACCACTGGGAGTCGCAGGTCGGTCGCCCTTCGTCATCGTACTAGTGCACCGACCGCGTGATTCTGAACCGCCACGCCGCCGATGCATCTCCATGGGCTGCGTTGCAACTCCTCGAGTTACGGAGCGTAGCCCGTCGTCGTTGCGCCTTGCCCCTGGAGCGCCTCGACGCCGTGGACGGATCACAATCACGCGGTCGGAGCACTAGCAGCGGCCAAGAGATCGGCCGCTCGGACCAGGCGGGCCGTCGACAGCCGGCGGGGTGACCGGTGCTCGACGGTCGACGGCAGGACGTCCCCACGGCCGCGCACGCGGAAGACTGCTGCTCCGAGGCGGCGACTGGCCTGAGCAGCATGAATGAGGCTGACGATGCGCAGGGTGCGACGTTGCACCGCGGCCCGGGCGCGAACCGCCGGCGCGCGGGCTGGCTCCTGGGGACAGAACCTGAAGGAGTCACCCCGATGAAGATCCTGTCCGCCGCGATCGCGGCGTCGCTCGCCGTCACGCTCTCGATCCCGCTCGCCGCCGCCGACGACCACGTCGATTTCGGGCGGTCCCGACCGCTGCGCACCGCCGCGATCGCCGCCGAGCCGATGGGTCCCGAGCACGCGCTGGCGCCGATGCCCGAGCCGGGCCCCGAGCGCGCGACCACGATCTTCGGCCTGCCCCGGAACGTCGGCACCGGCGACCGCATCGTGCGCACCGTGGTCGGCCTCGGCCTCGCGGGCGCCGGCATCTACGGCCTGACCGGGGGCGACTGGAGCACCACGACCAGCGGCGTGCTGCTGGGCGTGTCGGCCGTGCCGCTCGCGACCGCCGCCACCGGTTACTGCCCGCTGTACCAGCTGGTCGGCATCGATCGCTCCTTCTGATCGCGGTATCACCGGGCGGTGATCCGTCGCTGGCACGACCGCGCGTGGGGCTGGCTGGCCGGCGCCGACGGGCTGCGGCCCGGGGTCCCGTGCGCGGAGCTGCTGGCGCCGGTGCCGCTCGCGGCGGTCGCGCTGGTGGCGCTGAACGACTGGTGGTGGAAGCCGCGCGGCGCGCTGCCGCCGTGGTGGACCGGCAAGCTCAGCGACCTCGGCGGCGTGATCGCGCTGCCGCTGGTGCTGACCGGCCTGACGGCGCTGGTGCTGCGCGGCGCCGCGCGCCTGGGCGCGCCGGTCGACTGGACGCTGCGCTGGTGGAAGCTGGCCGCCGCGATCGGCGCGACGGTGGCGGCGGTGGTCGCGACCAAGCTGTCACCGGCGGCGGCGGCGGCGGTCGCGGCGACGCTCGGCCGCGACGCCCGGATCGTCGCCGACCCCAGCGATCTGCTGGTGCTGCCGGCGGTGGCGGTCGCGTGGTGGCACGGGCGGCGGACGATCGCGCGGGTGCCGTACGGTCGAGTGGCGTGGATCGCCGCGCGCGGGGTCGCGCCGGCCGCGGCGCTGGCTGACGTCGCCACCGCGGGCGCGGGGTCGGCCGACGTCGAGGCGCTGGCCCAGGCGCTGACCGCGCCGCTCGACGAGGCCGGCGTCGCCGCGGCCCTGGGTCGGCTCAGGGCTCCTGATCGCCGTCGTCGTCGACCGGCGTGATCGTGATCTCCTCGACCTCGATCTCCATCGTCTCGCCGGTGGGCTCGGGCTCCGCGGGCGTCGTGCTCGGCGGCGGCGCGTCGTCGGGTGCCTCCTCGACCGGCGCCACCGCCACCGTCGGGTCGGCCTTGATCTCGATCGCGCGCGCCGCGGGCGTGGTCGAGCGCGGCGCCAGGCTCTCGCCGCCGTCGTCTTCCGAGTCGGTCGGCGTGACCGTCCCGGCGCTCTTGGGCCAGGCCGGTCCCGACGGCGCGGACCCGCCGCAAGCGGCGAGCGCGAGCACCAGCGGCGCCAGCCAGCGCATCAGTTGGCCAGCACCTGGTAGCCGAGGCCGGTGATCGGCGCGCTGGCCAGCGCCCGGGCGTCGCCGCCGCGCGCGGTCGCCACCCGGACCTCGGCCTTGGCCAGATCGACCTCGACGCCGAGGACGCCGTCGACCTGGGCGAGCGCGGTCTTGACCCGGCGCGCGCAGCCACCGCAGTGCATGCCGGCGACGTGGAGCGCGGTCCACTGCGCGTCGGCGGGGGTGGTCGCGGCGACCGGCGCGGCCGCGACGCCGGCGGCGCCGCCGCAGCTCCCGCCGCAGGCCTGGTTGCCGCACATGCCGCCGCAGCTGCCGCCGCACGACGCGTGCTCGCCCGCGGCCGGCGCGGCCGCCGCCATCGCGGGGACCGCCGCGGTCGGGCTGGTCGCCGCGGCGGTCGGCGCGGTCGGCGCGCGCTCGGTGGTCGACGAGGCCTTCTGACAGCCGACGGCGAGCGCCAGCACAGACACGACGGCGAGCACGGTGCGCATGCCCCAGTGGTAGCACCGCCGCGGTCGCCGCTCAACCGCGCGCGCCGGTGGTACCGTCGGCGGCCATGGCCCTCACCGTCGGCACGCTCGCTCCCTCGTTCACCCTGCCGTCGTCGGACGGCGGCACCCAGTCCCTCGCCGCGCTGCGCGGCTCGCTGGTCGTGCTGTACTTCTATCCGCGCGACAACACCCCCGGCTGCACGATCGAGGCCGAGGCGTTCCGCGACGCCGCGCCGGCGCTGGCCAAGCTCGGCGCCCGCGTGCTCGGCGTCAGCAAGGACTCGATCGCCTCGCACTGCAAGTTCCGCGACAAGTTCAAGCTCAACTTCCCGCTGCTCAGCGACGCCGACGGCGCGGTGCTCAGCGCGTACGGCGCGTGGGGTCAGAAGGTGATGTACGGCAAGGCGATGCTCGGCATCATCCGCTCGACGGTGCTGATCGGCGCCGACGGCCGCGTCCTCCAGCACTGGCCCAAGGTGTCGGTGAAGGGCCACGCCGAGGCGGTCCTGGCGGCGGTGCGCGCCGCGGCCGGCGCGGGGCCGGCGCCCGCCAAGCAGCCCGCCGCCGCCAAGCAGCCCGCCGCGACCAAGCAGCCCGCCGCGACCAAGCAGCCCGCCGCCGCCAAGCAGCCCGCCGCGACCAAGCAGCCCGCCGCGACCAAGCAGCCCGCCGCGACCAAGCAGCCCGCCGCCGCCAAGCAGCCCGCCGCGACCAAGCAGCCCGCCGCGACCAAGCAGCCCGCCGCGACCAAGCAGCCCGCCGCGACCAAGCAGCCCGCCGCCAAGGCCCGGCCCGCGCGATGACCGCGGAGACCGCGGCGCGGACCTACGAGGTCAAGCTCAGCGCGCGAAGCGGAAGGGATAGCTGACCGAGATCGTCCCGCCCTTCGGCGGATCCGGGAACCGCCAGGTCGCGACCTGGTCGACCAGGCACGTGGTGAAGGTCGCGTCATCCAGCGACGACGACCGCACCCGGGTGTCGGCCACCACGCCCCGCGCGACGATCGTGAACGCGATCATGACCTGGACGCGATCGGCGCCGCGGTGGCGCATCAGCGCCCCTTCGTAGCAGCGCTGCAGCTCGCCGCGGTGCACCCGGATGACCCGGCGGATCACGTCGGCGTCGGGGTGCGCCGCCGCCGGCGCGGGCGCCAGCGCGATCAGGGCCACGGCGATCAGGGCGCGCACGTGGGTGCGACACCGGCGCCGCGCCGGGGTTCCCGGTTCCTGTCGCGCCGACGCCAGCTCGTGTAGCGTGGTCCGGCGATGGACGTCCGCGAAGAAGCTCGCCGCCTGCACGCGCTGTTCGCCGATCAGCCGGCCCAGCTGGTGCTGTACCTCGCCAACCAGATCGCGACGGTCAAGACCTACGCCCAGATCCTGGTCGGCCTGTGCGGCCTGACCATCACGGTCACCGGGTTCTCCGGCGCGCACATGATCCGGTCGGGCTCGACCGCGGCCGCGCTGATGGTCTCGGGCATCGGCCTGGTGATGATCGGCCTGATCGTGTGCATCCGCACGATCACCAAGCTGCGCTGGGTCACCCAGGATCTCGCCGACGATCTGATCGAGACCGCGGCGGTGGTGATCGAGCGCCGCAACCGCCAGCAGCGCGTCGTGTCGATCGCGGCGGTGTTCGTCGCCGCCGGCCTGGCCTGCTACCTGGCGGCGGTGTCGGTGGCGGCGCTGGTCACGGGGAACTTCGAGCCGCGCTGACCGGCGCGCAGCGCCGGCGCAGCTCGCGATCGGCCAGCTCGCGCTCGATCCGCGCGGCGTCGTCGAGGACGAGGCTGGTGGCGGTCGCGCCCGCGACGAAGTCGCGCACCAGCGCGACGACGTGCGCGTCGTCGAGGATGCGCCGGTGGCCGAGCCCGACCGTGGTGACCAGCGCGGCGCCAGGCCAGCGGCGCGCCGCGGCCGCGCCGTCGTCATGGCCGACCTCGCGATCACCGCGATCGTGGACGACCAGCAGCGGCGCCGCCATGCGCGGCGCGAGCGCGGGGCCGTCGAGCCCAGCCGCGTCGTGGCCGTGGTTGGCCGCGGCCAGCCCCGCCTGGAACCGGGCGCGCTCGTCGCCGGCGAGGCCGCGGTGGGCGAGGAAGCGCTCGACCGAGGCCGCGACCTGGAACAACGGCGCGACGAACGCGACCCGCGCGACCGCCAGCCCGCGCGCCAGCGCGATGGTCGTCGCCGCGGCGCCGAACGAGTGCGCCACGATCGCGTCGACCGGCGCGGCCCAGGCCGCGACCTCGGCGAGGGTCACGGCGAACGCGTCGAGCGTGGCGCGCTCGCCCGGGCTGTCACCGTGCGCCGGCGCGTCGAACGTGACGACGCGGCGACCGTGCTCGACCAGCGCCGCGGCCAGCGCCGCGAGCTGCGCGCCGCGGCCGCCCCAGCCGTGGGCCAGGAGCACGACCGGCCCCGCCCCCCAGCTCCAGGCGCGGACGCCCGAGGGCAACACCGCCGCCTGATCGGCCACCGCCAGCAGCGCGTGCTCGCGCGCCGGCCGCGCGGCGCGCGGCGGGCGCAAGAAGTCGTCGAGGGCTTCATAAACACGAACGTTCGTACTTTTATTCTGGCGAACGACGGCGACCATGGTCTGTCCTCCTGGGTCAGCGGGGGTTAGCGGCAGCGCGCGAGCAGCGCGTCGAACGCGCGCTTGCTGCGGAGCGCTGCCTTGGGATCGCGGATCAACCGCCCGACGTCGTGATGGGCGAGCATGATCCCGTACAGCTCGAACGCGAGCTGCTGGGGATCGCAGCCAGCGGCCAGGTGGCCCTCGTCGATCGCGATCCGCGCCGCGGTCGCGATGGCGTCGAGCCAGTCGCGCAAGGCCGCGGCCAGCGCGTCGCGGGCCGGGCCGGGTCGATCGTCGAGCTCAGCCGCCAGCGCGACGAAGACGCAGCCACCGTCGCGGGCGCCCCACGCGCACCACCGGTCGTACATGGCTCGCAGGCGCGGCTCGCCGCGGGCGGCGCGCAGGGCCGGGGCGATCACGTCGGCGACGAACTCGACGCGGGCGTGCTCGACCACCGCGAGGTGGAGCGCGTCCTTCGAGCCGAAGTGCGCGAACAGCCCGCTCTTGGACAGCGCCAGCTCGTCGGCCAGCCGGCCGATCGACAGCCCCTCGAGGCCGACGGTCCGCGCGAGCTCGGTCGCGCGGTCGAGGATGGCGGTGCGGGTGGCGTCCCCCTTCTTCATGGCCTCCTCAATATAGAACGCTCGTACTATTTGTCAAGCGCGGGCTCGACGCCCGCCGCCGCGAGCAAGAACGTCGCGGTCGGGCCCAGGCCCTTCACCTCGATCGTGCCGCGGTCCTCGACCGCGACCGCGTCGCCCAGGAGCGCGCGCGTGCGCGCCGCGATCTGCACGCGCCCGGCGACGCCGTGCGACTCCATCCGGCTGGCCAGGTTCACGGTCTCGCCCCACAGGTCGTAGGTGTACTTCGAGCGCCCGATGACGCCGGCCACCGCCGGTCCCGACGCCAGGCCGACGCGCAGCTCGAGGTCGGGCTCGAGCTCGCGCAGGCGCGCGAGCATCGCCTGGCTCATCGCCGCCGCCGCCGCCGCGTGATCGGCGCGGGCCGCGGGCGCGCCGGCCACCGCCATGTAGGCGTCGCCGATGGTCTTGATCTTCTCGAGGCCGTGGACCCGGGCCAGCTCGTCGAACGCCGAGAACACCCGATCGAGCCGGCCGACCAGCTCGTCGGGCGTGATCTGGGTCGACAGGGTCGAGAAGCCCTTGAGGTCGGCGAACAGCACCGTCACCTCGGCCAGGCGATCGGCGATCACCCGCGGGCCCTCCTTGAGGCGCTCGGCGATCGGCGGCGGCAGCAGGTTGGCGAGGAGCGTCTCGGTCCGCTCGCGCTCGTACTCGAGGAGCCCGCGATCGATCCAGCGCTGGCGCCGCGCCTGCTCGAGCCGCACCGCCACCAGCGCGGCGCCGGCCACGGCCACCGCGATCCACAGGAGATCGATCGAGGCCGCCCGCGTGGTCAGGTGCGGCGAGCGCACCAGCGCGACGCCCATCGCCACCGCGCCGCCGCTGGCGACCGCGACGATCCGGATCGCGCGCGACAGATCGAGCGCCGCGCCGATCAGCACGGTCAGCAGGAACCCGCCGACCACGAGCTGGCTCATCTCGCCCGGCGCGTAGACCACCAGCGCGACCACGCCGGCCTGGACCGCGGCGTAGGCGACGATCGCGGCCAGGCGCCACCAGCGCAGGAACCGGGGCCAGGGCAGGAAGCCGACCACCAGGGCCGCGACCAGCACCGGCGTGACCGCGCCGAACCGGATCGCCAGGAGCGGCGCCCGGTCGGCCGGCGTGGCCTGGAGATCGAACCCGACCGAGGCGGACCACAGGAGCACGACCGCGGCCATCGCGATCCGGTAGAAGCCGCGGACGTCGCGGGCGTAGTCGTCGAGGAACGCGGCCTCGCGCGCGCGATCGACGAACGCCAGGGTCCAGGTCTGGGGCTCGTCGGAGCGGGGCACACCCGAGTCTACGCTGTCGCCGCCGCCGCGGCGCGGGCGGTCGCGGTCAGCCCGGCGCAGAACTGCTGCAGCGGCGCCCGGCGCTCGGGCGGCACGAACTCGAGGTTGATCTGGTGATCGGTGATCTCGAAGAAGACCCGCTCGGCCGCGAGCAGATCGGCCTCGGCGCGCTCGACCTCGCGCGCGTCGACGTCGGCCAGGTTGGTCGCGACCAGCGCGGCCTCGGCGGCGCAGCGGTTGCCGAGGAAGAAGGCCCCGAGGATCAGCTTGGCCTTGACCGCGAGCGAGTGGACCTCGGCGCCGGTGCGGTGGGGCAACCCGAGCAGGCTGGCCAGCAGATCGGGCGCGGCCTCGGCCGTGGCCTCGTAGGCGCGGCGGACGATGTAGCCGAGATCGAACAGCGCCAGCTGCGGCGCGAACACCAGGCCGTACTGCCGGGCCATCGCCGCGTAGTAGATGAAGTGGCGGCCGATCTGCCGCAGCAGCGCGGGCCGGTCGCACACGTCCTTGGCCAGCAGCCGGTACTGGTGGAACACGTCGTAGACCGCGTGGACGTCCTTGGCCTTGATCGCCTCGCGCAGGTAGTTGTTGAAGAACCGCACCGCCAGCCGCAGC
Organism: Myxococcales bacterium; assembly: GCA_016717005.1. Lineage (NCBI taxonomy): Bacteria > Pseudomonadati > Myxococcota > Myxococcia > Myxococcales > Myxococcales bacterium. The sequence goes on from JADJUF010000041.1 coordinate 57,923, forward strand.
GCCGCGTCGTCGCCGCGCGCCGCGGCCCGCTGACCGATCGCGCGGTTGGCGTCGGAGATGCTCGAGACCGTGTCGGACGCCTTGCGCAGCGCGTGCTGGTACGCGAGGTTGAGCTGCAGGCCGCACTTCATCTCGAACCAGGTGCGCTCGTCGATGATCAGGTCGAGCGCCTCCTCCGACAACCCCACGAAGTCGGCCCGGTCGACCCGGTACCAGCCGCGCGGCAGCCGGTCCTTGTGGGCCGCGTGCTGGTCGATGAGCTGCTTGAGCGCCCACACGCCCTCGCGCGCGATGCCGCGGTCGCCGCGGTCGAGCGACTTCAGCACGATCGTGCCGAGCTGATCGATGCGCTCGGCCACCTGCTCCTGCGTCGTGACCGGATCGAGCTTCTTGTCGGCGACGTCGGTCACCAGCTGGATGGTCTCGTCGCACAGGCGCCGGACGATCCGCGACGGATCGAGGAAGCGCACGACGTAGAAGAAGTACGGGATCAACATCGCCCAGCCGGTCAGCGCCGCCAGCACCGCGATCCGGATCGCCCACACCGGCGCGAACCGTGGGCCGATGATGTAGACCACGAACAGCACGTGGGCCGCGCCCAGCGCCATGAACGACAGCACCACGCGGTTGATCCGATCGCGCAAGAACAGATCGATCAGCTTGGGCGTGTGCATGTTGGCCGTCAGCGGGATGGCCAGGCCGATCGTGGCCAGGAGCATGGCCAGGACGTTGTTGTAGGCCCGGGCCATCGGCGACAGGATGTCGGCCAGCTTGCCGTTGTTCTCGCCGGCCCAGCTCATGTCGTCCAGGCCGGGGAAGCCGGCGCCGCGCCACTCGAGCAAGAACTCGATCCCGAACAGGAGCGCGAACCCGACGAACGCGAACAACAGCGAGGTGACGAACGCCCGACGCATCGAGCCGACAGCGTACCCCACCCCCGCGGTCGGCTCGAAGTTCTTGGCCCACGCCGGGCCGCGCGCTGGACCGCGACCGGGTTGGCGCCCATGGGCTGGCGCCGACCTTCGCGCCAGGAGTCTCGCGTCGCGGTGGGGAGGCTCATCGGGGCTTGCCCCCGATGAGGGGAGGCCCGGCGACGGGCCTCCCAGAGAGTTCAGTGAAAGTCGCGGCTGGGCGCGGTCGCGACCGGCGCCGGCAGCTCGGGCAGCCACAGCGTCTCGGCGATCAGGTGGACGACGCCCTCCTGCACCTGCAGGCGGCCGCTGACGCCGAGCAGGTGCGCGGTCTTGACGATCAGCGCGTGCTGCTCGAACACCTGGCTCCACACCACCAGGTTGACGAAGCCGGTCTCGTCCTCGAGGGTCATGAACGTCACGCCGGCCGCGGTGTACGGGCGCTGGCGGCAGATCACCAGGCCGACGTGGTCGACCCGGGCGCCGTCCTTGCCGGCCGCGACCGTGCGCGCGTCGAGCCAGCGCCGCCGCCGCAGGTGCGCGCGCAGCGGCGCCAGCGGGTGACCGCGGGTCGAGTGATCGCTGGCGCGGTAGTCCCAGGCGATGGTCTCGAGCTGCGACAGCCGCGCGAACTGCACGTCGGGCTCGGCCGCGGCCAGCGTCAGATCGTCGTCCTGGCGCCGGGCCCAGCCGCGCACCTGCCACAGCGCGTCGCGCCGATCGCCGCGCGCGCCGGTGAGCGCCGCCAGCGCGCCGGCCTCGGCCAGGGCCGCGTAGGCGCGATCGTCGAGGCGCAGGCGCCGCACGAACTCGGGCAGCGCGCCGAACGGCTGGGCCCGGGCCTCGCGCGCGATGCGCTCGCCGTCGCCGAGCGTCAGGCCGGTCACGAACCGCAGGCCCATGCGCACCGCCCAGTCGGTGCCGCTGCCGGGCGCGTCCCCGGCGGCGCTCGGCTCGAGCGTGCAGTCCCAGGCGCTGACCGTCACGTCGATCGGCCGCACGACGAGGCCGTGGCGCTGGGCGTCGCCGACGATCGTCGCCGGGGAGTAGAAGCCCATCGGCTGCGCGTTCAGGAGGCCCGCGGTGAACTCCGCCAGGTAGTGCCGGCGCAGGTACGACGTGGCGTAGGCGATCAGCGCGAAGCTCGCCGCGTGGCTCTCGGGGAAGCCGTACTCGCCGAAGCCGCGGATCTGCTCGAACACCCGCTCGGCGAACTCGACCGCGATGCCCTTGGCCTGCATGCGCGAGATCAAGCGCTCGCGGTGCTGCTCGATCCGGCCCGAGCGCCGCCACGCCGCCATGTCGCGCCGGAGCTGATCGGCCTCGCCCGGGGTGTAGTCGGCCGCGACCACGGCGAGGCGCATGACCTGCTCCTGGAACAGCGGCACGCCCAGGGTCTTGGCCAGCACCGGCTCGAGGCACGCGTGCGGGTAGACCACCTCCTCGAGGCCGTGGCGGCGGCGCAGGTACGGGTGGACCATGCCGCCGGTGATCGGCCCGGGCCGGACGATGCTGACCTCGATCACCAGATCGTAGAACGTGCGCGGCTTGAGCCGCGGCAGCATCGCCATCTGGGCCCGGCTCTCGATCTGGAACACGCCGACGGTGTCGCCGGCGCAGATCATGTCGTAGGTGTCGACGTCGTCGGCCGGGATCGCCGCCATCGACAGCTCGACCCCGCGGTGGGCGCGGATCAGATCGAAGCAGCGGTGGAGCTGGTGCAGCGCGCCCAGCGCCAGGAGGTCGACCTTGAACAGGCCGAGGCTCTCGAGATCGTCCTTGTCCCACTGGATGACCGTGCGCCCGGGCATCGTCGCGTTCTCGATCGGCACCAGATCGTGGACCGGCTCGTGGCCGAGCACGAAGCCGCCGGGGTGGATCGACAGGTGGCGCGGGAACTCGAGGATCTCGGTGGCCAGCCGCGCCAGGTGCGCGATCGCGGTGGGCGCGGTGGCGTCGGCGCCGTCGAGCGCGTGCCGCAGCGCCGCCGGCTCGACGTCGCCCCACGACGACAGGAGCTTGGCGGCCCGATCGAGCGCGGTCTCGGGCAGGCCCAGCACCTTGCCGACGTCGCGGACCGCGCTCTTGGGCCGGTAGCGGATGATGTTGCACACCATCGCGGCGTGGTCGCGGCCGTAGGCGCGGTAGACGTGCTGGATCACCTCCTCGCGCCGCTCGTGCTCGATGTCGAGATCGATGTCGGGCGGCTCGGCCCGCTCGCGCGACAGGAACCGCTCGAACAGGAGGCCCATGCGCACCGGATCGACCGCGGTGATGCCGAGGCAGAAGCACACCGCCGAGTTCGCGGCCGAGCCGCGACCCTGGCACAGGATGTCGGACCGGCGGCAGAACTGCACGATCTCGTACATCGTCAGGAAGTAGCCGCCGTAGTCGAGCTCGTCGATCAGCGCCAGCTCGGCGGTGAGCTGGCGCTCGACCGCGGCCGGGACCTCGCCGCCGTAGCGCCCGCGGGCGCCGGCCCAGGTCAGCGCCCGCAGGTGATCGCTGGTGGTGGCGCCGCCGGGCAGCTTCTCGAGCGGGTAGCGGTAGCGGATCTGGCCGAGGTCGAAGTGACAGCGCCCGGCGATCTCGAGCGTGCGCGCGACCGCGGCCGGCTCGTCGGCCCACAGCCGCGCGAACGCGTGCGGCCCCTTGAGATCGTGCAGGTCGTTGCCGCGCAGCACCCGCCCGGCGGTGGCGAGCGTGACGCCGGCGCGGATGCACGCCAGCACGTCCTGCAGCGGCCGCCGCGCGCGCGTGTGGTAGAGCACCTCGGCGCCGGCGACGATCGGCAGCCCGAGGTGCGCGGCCCGGGCTCGCTGCCGGACCTCGCGCGGGACCTCGTCGGCGCGGCGGTGCCGGGTCACGAGCGCGTACAGCCGATCGCCGAACGCGTCGCGCAGCCCGCCGATCGCGCCGGCGCTGGCCTGCCACGCGCCGTCGTCGCCGCTGGTGATCAGGCTGCCGTCGCCGCCCCACAGCGCGATCAGCCCGCGCGCGTGCGCGGCGAGCTCGGCCCACGACAGCAGCGCGGTGCCCTTGGGCGCGCGCCGGCGCCCGGCGGTGATGAGCCGGGTCAGGTTGCGCCAGCCGTCGTGGTCGGCGGCGTGCACGACGATCGTCGTCGGCGCGCCCGGCGCCGCCGGGGCCGCGGCCTCGTAGAGCTCGCCGCTGGTCGGCGTCGGCGCCGGCCGCTTGCGCGGCGCCCGGCGGGTGCGGCCGCGCCGGGCCAGGCTCATCGCCGCGTCGCCGCCGTCGTCCTCGGCGGTGGCGTGCAGCCCGGCCGGGCGCGCCGCGCCCACCGGCGACGGCGTCAGCACCGTGCCCGGCGCGGCGATCGTCAAGGTCGCGCCCGGCACCAGCTGCACGCCCAGCTCGCGCGCCTTCACGTGCGCCCGCACCATGCCGTAGACCCCGTCGCGATCGGCCACGCCCAGCGCCGTCAGCCCCAGCCGGTGCGCCTCCTCGATCAGCTCGTCGGGCTGGCTGGCGCCCTCGAGGAACGAGAAGCTGGTCTTGCACCACAGCGGCACGTAGGCGGACGGATCGGGCACGGGCGATACTGAACATATACAGTATCGAGCGAGATCAACCGTGTCGGCCCCAGCACCGCGTCGTCGTGCACGCGCGATCGCTCATGGCGCGGCCAGCGCTTCGAGGGGCAGCCCGAGCTCGGAGGCGCGCCACATCCGATCGCGCCACCGATGGTCCTCGACCTGGTTCCAGCGCCGCGCGGCCAGGTACGCGTTCACCAGGTTCGAGAGATAGAACGTGCCGGCGAGCGTGGCCAGCCCCCAGAACGCCGCGCGTTGATCGCCGAGCGCGTGTTCGGGCTGGTAGACGTCGTAGGCGCCGGCGGCCGCCAGCGAGGTCAAGCCGAGGTAGTAGAGCCCGTCGACGTAGTGACCGGCGTAGCCCGAGCCGACCCCAGGCGCGATCAGCGACAACCCGACCGCGACCGTCGGGGACCGATGTGCAGGCCGCGGCAGCCTCAGCGCGGCCGCGACCCCGGCGGCGGCGATGCACGCGGCGTCATCGATGGCGCGGCACCGATCCTGGGCTTGCTCGAGCGAGCGCTCGACCAGCGCCCGATCGCCGACCACCGCGGCCAGCCGAGCTCGCGCGATGGCCGCGTGGAAGCCGGCGGCCGCGGGGAACCCGAGCAGCGGCTCGAGCTCGCCGAGCGCGTCGGCGGTGCGGGGCCGATCGGGCTCATGCAGCGACTGCTCGGCCAGGGCCAGCGCGCGCTGCACCGCCACGAGCGGCACGACCTCCGGCGCGCTGCCGACGCGCGCGCGATCGTAGGCCGCGACCGCGTCGGCGAACTGCCCACCCCGGTGGTACGCGATGGCGATCCGGAGCCGGGCCCACCCCGCCACCGCGGGCGTCGGCGCGAGCACCTCGAGCCGCTCGAGCTCCCCGATCTCGCGGTAGAACTCGCCGCGCGCGTGCAGGTGATCAGCGAGCGCGATCTGTCGCTCGACCTCGCCGGGAGCGAGCGGCGACGGCTGCGCTGCCGCGAGCGTTGGCGAGGCCAACGCGACGAGCATGCACGCGATGGCGCTACGGCACCGGGTCATGCCACTTCACGTGTCGACGCTCGCACGTCGTCTGATAGTTGCGACCGGCGAGCGGATGCTCCCGCACGAACAACCGATCGAACGCCAGCACGAGCCCGAGCACGCCGTAGCGCGTGACCGCCCGCCGGGCGAACGCCGAGCAGCTCGGGGTGTACGGACACCCCTGCCCCGGGAGATCCGGGCGCCGCAGGAACCGCTGGTACACCGCGATCAGGCCGTCGGCCACGCCGTCGTCTGGGCCGGCTGGGTCCGCGACCGACGACGCCGGTCCGTCCCACGGCTCGAACGCGGCCGCAGCGCACGGATCGCCCGGCGACTCGATCGGCGCCGGCTGTCGCGCGCACGCGGCCGACGTCACCGCCAGGCCGATGAGCACGCGCCGACGCACCTCACGGGACCATCGCGACCGGCGGCGGCGGCGCAGGCGGCGGCGCCGCCGCAGGCACCAGCGCGACGTTGACGGCGGCATCGTCGAACGACTTGATGTCGCCCGTGACCAGGTCGACGACGATCCCGACGACGCCGCCGAGGCAGATGTTCGCCCAGAACCATCCCTGGATGTGCTTGGTGCGCTGGATGACGACCGGGTTGTACCCGGGGGCGTCGATCCGGATGAGCCCGTTGGACTTCTCACGATCGAGCGTGACCGTCATCGGTGCCTGGCCGACGACCTGGCCATCCAGGGACACCGTCGCGCCGGGGACATTGGCGCTGACGCTGACGTGATCAGGACCGCCCGCCATGATCGTCGCGCAGCCAGCGCTGGCGACCATGCCTGCGAGTACCGCTAGCATTCGAACCTTCATCGAACCCTCCCAACACAGTGGTTTAACCATTCGCAATGTAGACCATTGGTCGACCCAATTCAATAGAGTTCTGCCAATTTCTTCTGATGGGCAGCAAGGACGCGTCAAAGCGCCGCATTGGACTGGATGTGCGGAGAATCGCAAGAGTCCATATTTGCTTCGATTTGCTCGAAACATGGCCATGCGATCCACGAGACGTCACGAAGCAGCAGAACCGAACAGCTGCGTCGGGGCCGATATCTGGACCGCGCGGGCCGCGCAGGCGCGCTGACCGGCACGACCAAGCGGCCGACGACGACGACGACCGCGGGTGAGGCCGTTGCGGTGGATGATGGCCGCGATCACGGCGTGCCGAGCCGGCGCGCTGCGTGCCCAGAACGCGCGCGCCGACGCCGGCACGGCGTGGCCGACCTCGGCGCGGCTGCTACGCTGCGCCGGCAGTGTCGCTCCAGACCCACGGCAGCGATCCGATCACGCGGTGCCGCCTGTGCGGCCGCGCCGCCGCCGGACCGTGCGCGCGGTGCCGACGTTCGGTGTGCGGCGACTGCTGCGTGCTCACCGACGGCGGCGTGTCCACGTTCGCGGTGTGCCTCACGTGCGCCGACCGCGGCACCAGCCTGCGGCGCTCGTGGCTGTCGCTGGTCGGCTGGCTCGCGGCCATCCTGATCGCGCTGGCCGCGCTCGGGCTCGGCCTCGCCGCGCTCCGATCGAGGTAGGCCGACGGCGCCCGGGGGCAGCTGCTACGCTGGTGACATGCGGCGCGCGCTGATCTTGTCGACGATCTTGGGCTGCAGCAGCGCGTCGACCACGACCCCACCCGCGACCTCATCGACGGCGACGCCGACGGCGGCGGTGGCCGCGCCGAGCGCGCCGGGGCACCCGGTGGTGGTGCCCGACGAGGGCGCGGCGCGGCGCGGTCGTCACGACCGCCCGAACAACCGCGCCCAGAAGCCACGCTTCTTGGGCGCGGTGGCCGACGCGACGCCGACGATCGCGCCGTCCGACACCAGGAACACCGTCGGCGACAGCTGCCGTCCGCCCTCGTCCTCGTCGTAGATGCCCCGCACCACCGTCATGAACGCGCCGATGGCCTCGACGCTGGCGACGCCGCGGGTCACCAGCAAGCGGCTCTTGGCCGGCACCGCCACCGCCAGGAGCTCGCACGCCAGCTCGGCGTGCAGCCGCCGCAGGAACGCCTGATCGAGGATCTTCTCGGCCGCGAAGTAGCTGTCGTGGACCACGCGCACGCTCACCGCGCCGAGCTCGAGCGTGTCGACCTGGACCTCGACCTCGGCCAGGTTGCGCAGCGCCCGCTCGCGCAGCGCCGCCGGCGGGTCGGCCTCGGGCGCGTCGCGCGTCATCATCGCGAAGGTGTTGGGGCGGTCGTGGCCGAACACCATCAGCGGCACGTCGGCGCCGGTCGCGTCGAGGCCGGTCGCGATCGGCGCGCAGATCATCGTCGTCGCCGGCTCCCACCCCGACGGCTTGAGCGTGAACAGGAGCGGCCCAGCGTCGCGCCCGAGATCCTCGGCAGCGCGCAGGAGCTGGACCGGCGACTCGTGGTCGCCGTACCGGAAGTACTTCTGCGCCTTGCCGACCACGTTCGTGAAGCCGCCGTCGCGGCTCAGCGCGAACACGAACGGGATGTCGCTCATCTGCCGCGGATCATCGACCCAGCGTCCGCCGAACTGCGCCCGCAGCACCGCGCCGGTGACGGCCGCGAGCTCGACCACCGCCGTGTAGTACCCGAGCTCGTCGTCGTCGTGCGCCGGCGCCGCCGGCAGCGTCGCCAGCAACGCCTCGAGCCCGTCCTCGTCCAGCGCCAGCCCGCGCTCGCCCATCACGCGCTGCGCGATCGTCGTCAGCGCGGCGTCGGCGAGGTCCGCGGTCGGCGGCCGCGCCACCGCCGATAGGTCGACCGCGGCGCCCGGTCAGCTCGGCGTCACACGCCGCGGCCGCGGTCACGAGCACCGGGTGCGCCGCGCCCGAGCACACGTAGCGGACGGTCGCGCCGGCGTACTCGCCGGTGCGCGGCAGCAGCATCCGGGTCAACGCGAACACGGTCGCCAGCGGCTGATCGGCGCCGACCTCGGTCGGCGTCCGATGGTCGGTCTGCACCAGCACCTTGGCCCCACCGTCACCGTCCGTGACGATGTCGATCGTGTCGAGCGAGCAGTACACGGCCCGACCGTAGCCCGGAATCGGCCGCGCCTGGCCGATGGGCCGCGCGCGCCGGGACGGGCCATCCGTGCGAAGGTCGGGGCCGTGTCCGCAGCACCGTTCTCGCCGCCAGGCCTGCGCCGGGTGTTCGCGCACCCCGACGGGCGCGAGTACTGGCTCCAGGTCGTCGACTGCCGGGTGTACGAGAGCTGGCGGGGCGCCGACCGGCGCGGCGGCGGCAACACCGCGATCCGCGCCGATGACGACGACGCGCGCGCGCACGCCCGCGCGAAGGTGAAGGACCTTTTCCGGCGCGGGTTCGTCGAGGGGGCGGCCGAGCCTGGGCTCGCGTTCGACCTCGCCGCCGACGTCGTCGCCGCGTTCCACGCCGACCTCGACGCCGCCGGTCGCCGCCGTCACGACTACCAGCCGGTCGCCGGGCGGCCCCACGTCTGCGCGCACCGCAACGCCTCGGTCGCCGAGTGGCTGGTCACGTCCGACGACCGCCGCCGCGGCGTCGCGCTGCGCAGCAGCGTCGCGCGCGCCGCGCTGCCCGAGGACCAGCGCCAGGCGATGGCCACGGCGCTGCTCGACGTCCTCGCCCTCGAGCGGGCGGCGATCTTCGCCGATGACCGAACGCCGGTGCGGACGATCGAACTCACGGCGCCGATCGGCCGCTTCACGCGGCTGGTCGTGCTGGCGCCGGTCGTCGAGAACGCGACCACCTGTCGCGACGTCAACATCGCCGACCACACCCTGGGCCGAAGCATCTACCGCGCGTTCCCGGCGTTCGCGTGCGAGGTCACCGCCCGGGACAGCGTCGCCATCGCCGAGGCGCGCTGCCGCGGCACCGGCGCGATCCCGTGGTCGCGCTGGGATCGGACGCCGCACCCGGTGTTCGACCTGGCGTACGTCAAGCGGCCCGGCGCGGCGCCGGTGTTCCTGGTCCACGCCCCGACCGAGCTGCCCCGCCGCCTCGGCGCGCCGGCGCTGGCGAAGCTGCGCGAGGCCGAGGTCCGGGTCCGGAACTACCGCGGCGACGTGCGGACGTTCGTGCGCGGCGACGCGCCCGACCTCGCCGAGCTGCGAGCCTGGCTCGGCGACGGGTGACCTCCGCGCGCGGTCGCTCAGCGGCCGGCTAGCGTCCGGCGCACGTCGACGTCCGGCGGCACCTCGGGCCCGCCGTCGAGCGGGGTCGGCACGCCGTAGTCGCGATCGATCCGGTTGCGCAGCCGGGCCTCGTCGTCGTACCAGCGCAGCTTGTCGGCGTCGTCAGGGCACGCCGCGCGCTCGGGCGACCCCGCGGGCGCGCCCCAGCGCAGCTCGGGGCAGTGGTACGGATCGAACGACAGGTCGAACAGCCGACCGAGGACGTCATCGAGCGTGAGCGTGTGCGCGACGCCGGTCGAGCCGAGGTACGAGATCTGGCAGGCCGCCTCCTCGCGCCAGACCGCGCGCAGGCTCGGCGCCAGCAGCGCGCGCGCGAGCACCGGCAGCCCGCGGACGTAGCCGGCGAGCTCGCGGACCGCGGCCTTGAACCGCGCGTCGCGCGACGGCGTCGAGTAGGTCTCCCAGTCGCCGTCGGTGCCGTAGATGTTGTCGGGCATCGCCTCCGGGTGCGCGCGCGCCGCGAGCCCGGCCGCGATCGCGACGTCGACGGCCTCGGCCCGATCGGCGAGGTCGCGGCACAGCGCCCGCACCTGGTCGCGGACCTCGGCGATCGGATCGATCGTGACGCCGTCCTCGGCGAGCGTGACGTGGACCCAGGCGTGGTAGCCGACCGGCTCGCCGGCGACGAGGCGGCGCGCGGGGTCGTACTGGGCGTCGGGATCGAACCACGGCAGCTCGGCGTTGGCGGCCTGGACCAGGCGCTCGGCCTCGACCCGCACCGGCCGGAAGCGCTTGAACCCGCCGCCCAGCCGCGCGGTGCCGATCGCGAAGGCCTCGCCGAAGCGCTTCCAGGTCAGGCTGCCGTCGGGGTGCCCGTCGATCAGGTAGACCACGCCGTCGGGGCGGACCTGGGCCACGACCAGGACGTGGCCGTTGGGGTCGTAGTAGATCGCGCCCGGCGCGACCGCGCGCCGATCGATCGCGACCGGGTAGAAGTCGCTGGTCTCGACCGCCGGCGCGATCCGGTACATGCCGGAGTGGACGCGGCCGACCATGCCGGCCAGGAGCGCGCGCGGCGTCGGGTAGGCCAGCCACGCGTCGTACCGGGTCGGCTCGATCGCGAGGGCGTAGCGCGGATCGGCCCCCTGGCCGGCGGTCCGCGACACGAAGCCGAACGGCAGGCGGCGCTTGAACGAGAAGTACGCGCGCAGCACGTACGGCAGATCGGCGCAGTCGACGCGCAGGCGCAGGTCGGCGTCGACCGCCGGCTCGTAGGTGAGGTTGATCGCCGGGTCGCGCAGGCAGGCGTCGAGCCGGCGGCAGCGACGCGCCTCGATCGCGGCGCCGATGGTCGCGACGAAGTCGGCGTACTCCTGCTCGAGGCGCGGGCTCCACTGGTTCACCGCCGGCCAGCTCTGGGCGATCGGGCGATCGAACGGCGACCCCGAGTCGGCGTGCGCCTGGTGGTCGCGCCCCCGGCACCCGGCCAGGAGCACGAGCCCGAGCATCGCCAGCGCGCGCGTGGACCGCATGGTCCAGAGCGCAGCACACCGCGTGCCGGCGCCACCGGGGACCGTGGGGCGCGATCCGCGCAGTCGGTGCGCGCCGCTCCCCGCGGCGCGCACGCCCCGCACCTCGCCACGGCCCGGCCGCCCGCCGCGCGCTCAGCGTCGCACCGACGTGGTGCAATGCCCGGCGCGTGGCCCGCACGATCGAAGACGAGTGGCTCGAGGGCTGGGATCCGACCCCCGGCATCGTCTCGGTGTGGGCCGACGGCGACGGCCTGGCGACGGTCTGGCGCCGCGTCGACGGCGCGCTGGTGCGCGAGCAGGTGCGGTTCCGGCCGTGGGTCGTGCTCGATCGGACCGAGGACCTGACGCACCTCGGGGCGCGGCTCGGAGCCGAGGGCGCGCGCGGCGCGACCGTGACCGTGCGCGAGCTGACGGGCCCGGGCGCGCTGCGGTTCCTGGCGCGCGCCGACGATCTCCCGACCTTGACCGGCGCGATCCTGCACGGCGCCAGCCGCCGGCTCGGCCGCGCGGTCACCCACCTGCGCGACCTCGGCGACGAGGCGGCGCTGGTGCTGCCGCCCGAGGAGCAGTACCTCGTGGCCAGCGGCCGCACCTACTTCCGGGAGCTGGCGTTCGCGGACCTGCGCCGGCTGCAGCTCGACCTCGAGACCACCGGGCTCGATCCCGCCCACGATCGGATCTTCCTGATCGCGGTGCGCACGCCCGACGGCGCCAGCGCGACGCTCGAGGCGGCGGCGCTCGACGACGCCGGCGAGGCCGCGCTGATCGCCCGCCTGGTCGCGACGGTCGCGGCCGCCGATCCCGACGTGATCGAGAACCACAACCTGCACGGGTTCGACCTGCCGTTCCTGGTCGCGCGCGCCCGTCGGCTGGGCGTGCCGCTGTCCCTCGGGCGCATCGGCCCGCCGGGGCTGCGCCAGCGCGGCGCGCGCCGCGGCGCCGCCGCCGACGGCGACGGCGACCGCCGGATCCGCTACCTGGCGCCGGGCCGCGAGCTGATCGACACGATGGACGCGACCCTGCGCCACGACTTCGCGACCCGCGAGCTGCCGGGCCACGGGCTCAAGGCGGTGGCCCGCCACCTGGGCCTGGCCGCGCCCGACCGCGCCCACGTGCCCGGCGATCAGATCTACGCCGTCTACCAGCGCGACCCGGAGCGGGTCCGGCGCTACGCCCGGGCCGACGTCGACGAGGCCGCGGGCGTGGCCGCCGTGCTGGGCGGCCCCGCGTTCGCGCTGGCGCGCCTGGCCCCGCGCCGGTACGAGCGCCTCGCCGACGCCGGCGCCGCTACCGGCGTGATCGATCCGCTGCTGGTGCGCGCGTACCTGCGCTCGGGCACCGCGCTGCCGGCCCACGCGCCGGGCGACGGCACGCCGCACAGCGGCGCGGCCCTGCACCTGTTCGCGGCCGGGGTCGCGCACCGCGTGGTCAAGGCCGACGTCGCCAGCCTGTATCCATCGCTGATGCGGGTCTACCGGATCGGCCCGGCCCGCGATCACCTCGGCGCGCTGGTGGCGCTGGTCGAGCGCCTGGTCGATCGCCGCCTCGCCGCCAAGGATCGCGGCCGAGCCGCGCCGGCGGGCTCCCGGGCCCGGGCCGAGCACGAGGCCATGTCGGCGGCGATGAAGCTGATCGTCAACTCGGCCTACGGCTACCTGGCCGCCGGCGGCCTGACCCGCTTCGCCGACGTCCACGCCGCGAACCAGGTCACGCGCCGCGGCCGCGAGGTCCTGGCGCTGATCTGTCGCGAGCTCGCGGCGCGCGGGGTGCGCCTGCTCGAGGCCGACACCGACGGCGTCTACGGCGCGGTGCCCGCGGGCTGGAGCGAGGCCGACGAGCGGCGCGCGATCGCCGAGGTCGCGGCGCTGCTGCCGCCGCTGGTGCGGCTCGAGTTCGAGGGCCGCTACGCCGCGATGCTGTCGCACGAGCCCAAGAACTACGCGCTGGCCGGCTACGACGGCGCGCTGACCCTGCGCGGCGTCGCGTTCCGCTCGAGCCGGGCCGAGCCGTTCGGCGAGGCGTTCCTGCGCGCGGCGCTCGCGTGCCTGCTGCGCGGCGACGTCCCCGGCGTCCGGGCGGCCTACCTCGACACCGTCGCGCGCTGCGCCGGCGCACCCTGGGCCCGTACGACGTGTCGTCGCAGGTCCGCCTGACCCGCTCGGTCGACGAGTACCAGGCGGTGCGCGACGGCCGCCGCGAGCTGGCCTACGAGGCGGTCCTCGCGAGCGACCACCCCACCTGGCGCCCGGGCCAGCGCGTGCGGGTCTACCGCACCCGCGGCGGCGGCGCCCTGGTGACCACCGATGACGACGGCCGCCCCGATCGCGCCGACCCGCGCCGCGACTACGACGTCGAGCACTACCTGCGCGTGCTGCGCGACACGTTCGCCGCGCGCCTGGCCCGGGCGTTTCGCCCCGACGACTTCGCCGCGGTGTTCGCCGACCCCGATCAGCTGACGCTGTTCGCGCCGACGCTGACCGACGTGCGGACGATCCTCACGACGATCACCGATGACGACGCGCCGGCGTGATCGCGGCCGGGCGCCAGCGCACCAGCCGACCCGCGCCCGGGTGAGCGTCGCGACCGGGCGTCGTCGTCGCGGCCGGCGCCGGCTCAGCCGCCGACCAGCGCCCGGGTGAGCGTCGCGACCCGGGCGTCATCGTCGTCGCTGCCGGCGCCGGCCACGTCGATGATCATGCGCCGGGCGTCGATCGAGACGGTGCCGCCGGCGATCACGAGGCCGGCGATCGCGGCGCGCACGTCGGCCGCGGCCAGGAGCGCGGCGGTCTCGTCGGCTGTGTCGGTGGCGATGAACACCGCGTCGTCGAACGCCTTGTCGCCGGTCTGCAGCTCCTTCTTGACGATCTTCTTGAACTTGTGGCCCAGGCCCTCGCGGGTGAACGACGCCACGACCGTCGACGAGTGCGGCAAGGTCACGGTCCAGGTGGTCCCGGGCGCCCCTCCGGGCGCGGCGCTGGCCCGGGCGACGGTCGCGCCGAAGCTGTCGGTGGGCGTGGCCCGGGTCGGCGTCGGGGCGGCCTCGGCGTCGCGGTCGCGCTCGCGCACCAGGAAGAACGTGGCCATCGGCCCCTTGCCCTTGACGTCGATCTCGCCCCGGGCCTCGACCTCGAACTGAGCGCCGAGCGCGGCGACCGTCGTCCCCGACACGTGGACCCGGCTGGGCAGGCCGTGCGACTCCATCCGGCTGGCGGTGTTGACCGTGTCGCCCCACAGGTCGTAGATGAACTTGTTGCGGCCGATCACCCCGGCCACGACCGGGCCCGAGTGGATGCCGATGCGGATGGTCAGCTCGAGCGTGTTGGTCGTGGCGTAGTCGGCGAGGGTCGCGAGCATGTCGAGGCCCATCCGCGCCATGCGCGTGGCGTGATCCGGCGTCTTCTCGGGCACGCCGGCCACGACCATGTAGGCGTCGCCGATGGTCTTGATCTTCTCGAGGCCGTGGCGGTCGGCCAGCGCGTCGAAGCGGGTGAACAGGTCGTCGAGCATCGCGACGAGCACCTCGGGCGAGGTCCGGGCCGACAGCGCGGTGAACCCGACGATGTCGGCGAACAGCACGGTGACGTCGTCGAAGCGATCGACGATCACGCCCTCGCCCTGCTTGAGCCGGGTGGCGATCGGCGCCGGCAGCACGTTGAGCAGCAGCCGATCGGAGGTCTGCTTCTCGGCCTCGAGCTCGCTGGTGCGGTGCCGGACCAGGCTCTCGAGGTTGTCGCTGTGGTGCTGGATGGTCTCGGCCATGGCGTTGAAGCTGGCGCCGAGCTGGCCGATCTCGTCCTTGCTGGCGACCCGGGTCCGGACCGCGAAGTCCTTGTCGGCGAAGCGCTTGACCGCGTCCGACAGCGCGATCACCGAGCGCGTCAGCATCGTGCCCATGATGATCGACACGACCAGCGCCAGCGCGATCACCGCCAGCGACACCTTGATCGCCAGCGACCCGGCCCGGCCCAGCGCCGCGCGCATGTCGGTGTCGGTGATGTCGACGCCGATGACGCCCGGGCAGCGGCCGCTCCCGTCGCGCGGGCCCGGCAGCGGCACGTACGCCGACACCGAGTGGACCTTGAACGCCGGGTCGTAGACGAACGTCGACTCCATCTGCGGCGTGCACTCGAGCAGCGCGCGCTTGAGGAGCGGCACGTCGGACACGTCGTAGGGCTGCGCGAAGTGCGACAGCTCGGGGTCGTCGGGCGCGCCGGCGAGCACGTCGGCGTCGACCACGAACCGCGGCTGGTCGGGATCGGCGGTCGGGACCAGCACGTAGACGTAGCGGATCAGCCCCGGCTCGGCGGCGCGGATCGCGTTGAGCTGGTCCGAGAGCCGCTGGTAGTCGCCGCCGGGCGCGCGCTCGACCGCGCGCACGGCGTCGGGCTCGAGCTCGGCGACCTGGGCCCGGAGCCGGGCGTAGGCGCTGGGATCGACGGTGCGCGCGCCCAGCGTCGCGATGTTGCGCAGGCGGCTGCGGAGCTCGGTGCGGAGCTGGCGCTCGACGAACCGGTACAGGAACAACGCCAGGAGCAGGCTGACCAGCGCGCTGACCAGGAAGAACGCGACCGTGATCTTGCGTCGCAGCCGCATGCCCCGGCTCGACGGTAACGCCGTCTCGCCCTCACAAGCAAGCAGCGGTCCGCTGCCGTCGCCGCGCCACCAGCCGTCCGCCGGCGTGCGCCCGGCCCCGCCGGCGTCCTGCGCCCCGCGCACGTTGGTCACGCGCGCCGCCGAGCTGCGCGCGCGGCCGTCGAGGACGCCCCGACGTGGCGGCGCGGGCCGATCGTGCGCGTCCAGGTCACGACGGTGACGGGCCGGCGACCGCCGGGGGCGCAAATTGACATCCGGCTCGCGCCTACTACGCTGTGCCGGTGCTGACCCGCGTCACCCGCCTCGCCCTCGCCCTCGCCCTCGCTGCCGCCACGACGGCCTGCGTGCGGGAGCGGGATTCGACCGATCGGTGGACCACCACCGCGAACACCAACGTCAAGATCGACTGGGACAAGGTCAACGACGCGTACAAGGCCGCCGACGGCCCGGCCGATCTCGAGCGACGGATCAACGAGCTCTACGAGGGCGACGAGATCATCAGCATCGCGGTCCACGACGTCGACGACGCCACCCAGATCGTCACCGGGTTCTTCGACAAGAACGCCGACGGCAAGGTCGATGAGCCCGAGCAGATCTTCACGATCCAGCGCTCGATCACCGGCGCTGGCGAGGGCCACTACCAGACCCACGGCTACGGCCACTACGCCGGCTACCACTCGCCGATGCTCGGCATCATGTCGGGCATGCTGATGGGCTCGATGCTGTCCAGCATGATGATGCCCGGCTACGCGCCGATGTACCGGCAGCCGTACACCACCAGCGCCGCCCGCCACGGTGAGCTGCGGACCAGCCGCTCGGGCTACCGGGCCCAGCACCCGGAGCGGTTCGCGAAGCGCTCGCAGACCGGGCGCAGCTACGGCGGCAGCACGGGCACCAAGCGCACCCCGCCGCGATCGCGCGGCGGCGGCCGGTTCGGCGGCAGCGGTCGGGACGCTCGCCCGCGCGTGCACCTGGCCGCGTGACCACGCCGCGCTCGCTGCTCGAGCTGCCGTTCGGGCCGCGCCCGCCGCTCGAGCTGCTGGGGCTCACCACGGACCGCGCCACGATCGATCTCGACTACGCCGGGTTCGGCTGGGCCCGGGTCGACCGGGTGTGGCTGGCCGGGCCGACCGCGACCACCGCGGTCGACGACGCGCTGATCGTGGCGGTGCACGCCGCCGACGATGGCCCGGCGCTCGCCGACGACGTCGTGCTCGAGTTCGCCTTGCCCGACACGATCGTGACCGCGCGGCTCTCGACGTTCCTGGACCGCTGGCTGCCGCGGCTGCCCGCGGCGCCGGCCGTCGTGCTGGCCCTGTGCAACCCCCACCACGCCGCCATGACCGCGCCGGCCGCGGCCGGCGACCGCCCGGTCCACTACGGGCTCGGGCCGGTCGACGCGTGGCTCGACCAGCGCCCGGGCGCTGACCGCCTGCGCCTGGCCGCCGCTGGCTGGCGCCAGGCCCACCGCCCTGGAGCACCACCATGACCGAGCTCATCCGCCGCCCCACCGCGGTCGTCGACGACGACGCCATCCGCACCTACGCGGGCATCTACGTGCTCAAGAAGATGGACCTCACGCCGGCCGACGGCTGCCTGGTGTTCCCGATCGGCCTGCCGTCGGACCTGACCCCGCTCGACGAGATCCTGATCGACCTGGCCACCCGCGGGCTGGTGGTGATGAACAACCGCAAGGATCGCTGGGACCTCACCAAGGCCGGGCTGGCGTACCTCGCGAACCTGATCGACGAGGCCACCGATCTGATCGACGAGTTCGACGACGACGAGCTGCCCGACGTCGTGGCCGAGCTGCGGCGCCGCAACCTCGACCCGCTGCGGGCCCGGTTCTTGTGGGGCTGGTACGACGGCGAGTTCGACGACCTCACCGAGTTCCAGCGCCAGCGCGGCGTGGCCGAGGTGCAGGACCTGTGGGCGTACTACCTGACCGACGAGGGCTTCTACGCCGAGCTGGCCCGCGATCTAGCGTAGCGGGCCGCCGGTGGTCACGGGATCTCGGCGATGCCCGCGTTGGCGAAGGTGTTGTGCTCCCACTGGCCGACCGTGGCCGAGCCCGGGTCGAGCGGCAGCGCCTGCGCCGACAGCGTCACGCCGTCCCAGTAGATCCGGAACAGCCCGCTGGCGCCGGCCACGACGGTCTCGGTGGTGAGCAGCACGTCGCCGACGATCGGCCGCCACACCTCCTTGGGCACGCCGAGGAGCCGGCCGGTGCCGTAGTTGACGCCGAAGAAGTTCTCGCCCGGCATCACCAGATCGACGTCCTCGACCGCGACCCCGAGGGTGTACGTCGTGTACGCGCCGGTGGTGTCGAACGCGTACAGGAGCCCCTGGCCCTCGGCGCCGGCGATGATCTTGCCCGCCAGCGGCCCGAACCGGGCCGGGAACGGCGGCACCACGATCATGCCCTCGAGGTGGACGCCGACCGCCGCCAGCATGGTCGGGGCGCCGGCCGAGGTGATGCGCCAGACCGCACCGAGGGTGGTCACGGCGAGCAGATCGCCCCCGAACACGCCCGTGCGGTCGATGTAGAGCGAGCCGCGCATGAGGCCGTGGCCGGTGCCCGGCAGCACGACCCACGGGTTCATGATCGTGGCGCCGTCGTCGGTGATGCGCGTGATCTGGCCGTCGAGCCCGTTGCCGACGAACAGGTCGCCGGTGACGAACCCGCCGACGTTGCCCGAGCGCACGGTCGCGATCTTGACCTCGTCGGTCAGGCCGCGCTCGCTCGAGAACGGCACGTGGGTGCCGTCGAGCTCGACCCGCTCGAAGTTGAGCGGCAGCCCGTCGGCGTAGTTCACCGACATCACGACCGAGTTGGTCGGCTCGTGGAAGTCGATGCCGATCGGGTTGTTGAACGTGGTCGAGATCGCGGTGAACGACACCGTCGGCGGCGGCCCGTCGTTGCGCGGATCCGCCCAGTCGCCGACGCCGTCGCCGTCGCTGTCGGAGGTGCCCTCGTCGGCGTCGGCCAGGCCGTCGCCGTCGCTGTCGAGATCCTGGAAGTCGGGCACGCCGTCGCCGTCGGTGTCCCGGGGCGCGAGCGGATCCCCGAGCTCGGTCGCGTCGAGGATGCCGTCGCCGTCGTCGTCGAGGTCCTGGAAGTCGGGCTGGCCGTCGCCGTCGAGGTCGCCGGTGCCGTCGACGCCGTCGGCGCGGCCGTTGTTGTCGGAGTCGGTGTCGCGGAAGTCGGGCGTGCCGTCGCGGTCGCTGTCGATCGGGCGGCGTCGCCGGGTCGGCGTCGCCGGCCTCGCGGTAGTCGTCGATGCCATCGCCGTCGGCGTCGGTGTCCTGGTAGTCGGGGACGCCGTCACCGTCGGTGTCGGTGGCCGAGGCCGCACCCTCGTCGGCGTCGGTGATGGCGTCGCCGTCGGCGTCGGTGGTCGGATCAGGGCCGGCGTCGTCGGGGGTGCTGCCGCAGGCCAGGAGCGTCACCAGCCCAAGACAGAACATCGTGCGTGGCAGCATGGGCCGAGGATATGCGATCGGACCGGGCGGGTGGCGCTCGATCACGTGCCGGCGGGGACGCGCGCGCTCACTTGCGCAGGATGAAGGCCTGCTCGAGCGTCGACGGGATCGGGCGGCCGGCGGCGTCGCGGGCCGGGTCGTAGCGGAACCGCCAGACCGCGTCCGCGGCCTGCTGATCGCGCCGCCGGGTCGACCCGCCCTCGAGCCGGACGCCGGCGACGTAGCCCTCGGCGTCGACCTTGACGATCACCGTGAACAGCGTGCCCTGCGCCTCGCTGCCGGTCCGGGTCGGCCAGATCAGCCGGGCCGGGCGCGCCAGCGACCGTCGCACCGCGCCCGGCGGTGACGGAGCGAGCAGCGCCGCGGTCCAGCCCGCGCCCGCGCCAGTGCCAGTGCCTGTGCCGTGGCCAGCGCCACCGCCGTCGCCCCCGCGCCCCCCTCGGTCGGTGGCCGCCGTGGACGAGGACGCCGGCGGGCTCGGCGCGGCCTCGGCCGTCGGTGCCTCAGCCGTCGGTGCGACGGACCTCGGCGCGGCATCGGTCACCGGCCCGGGCGCGGTCACTGGTTCAGCCGGGTTCGCGGGCGCGGCCATCGGCGCGACCGTCGCCGGCCGTCGGAGTCGCGGCGCCGCCCCGCGTGATCTCGGGCGACCGCCGCCGGGCTCATCGGCTGCGCGCGGGGTCGGCGCGGGCGCCAGCGCGACCGGCGGCCGGGGCGCGGCCACGGTCACCAGCGCGACCGCGGTCGTGGTCGACGCGGGTCGCGGCCGCGGGTGACAGCGTCCGGCGCGCGCCGCCGCGACCACCAGCGCCGCGTGCAGCACGAGCGATCCGGTCGCAGCCGCGGACAACCGACGCGCGCGCATCGCGCCAGTCACGCGCGACCCGCGCCGTCGATCTTCCCGCGCGGCCGCGGGCCGCTGACCACCACTGAACCCGTGCGGCCCGCGGCGCGCAGGCGCGACATCGCCCGGTCAGACCCTCGCGACCCTTCCGGGCGCGCCCGGCGGCGCGCGGCTCGGAGGTCTCGGCGGGGCGACCTCGCCCTGCCCTGCGCTCGTGACGCTGTTCGGTCGGAGACCGCTCGGCGAGCCCGGCGGCGCGCGGCTCGGAGGGCGGAGCTCAGCCGCTGAGCTGGTCGCGCAGGGTCGCGAACGCGCCGAAGCCGGCCGCGCGCAGCGCCGGCGTCACCGTCGCGAGGCCGCACCGGAACTCGTAGGCGGCGCGCGCCTCGGGCTGATGGAAGTAGCGCAGGATCACCGACAGCCCGGCCATCGGATCGACCTCCAGGCCGTAGATGCAGAACCCGGCCTGCAGCTTGGCGATGATCACCGGGTTGTTGCTGGGCGCGTGCTCGCTGGTGATCGCGTCGAACCCGAGGGCGCGGGTGTAGGCGACCGTGGCCGCGAGGATCTGGCGGTACAGGCCGCGGCGGCGGTGGCTGCGCCGCACGTTGGTGTGCCACATCCGGTAGAGCCCGCGATCGCGCTGCTCGCCCGAGAACATCGCCACGATCTCGTCGCCGGCGCGGACCACGGTGAAGTCGGTCAACGTGCGCGCCGCGCGGTCGGCCTCGAGCCCGGCCAGCCCCGCCCGGGCCTCGGCGGTTCGGGTCGCGTGCAGGTCGAAGAACACCTCGGGCGGGAAGTCGCCGCCGAGCTCGCGGTCGTGGAGCTGCCAGTACGCGGCGGCGTCGGCGACGCGCTCGAGCGTGTAGCCGGCGTCGCCGAGCGGCTGGAAGGACTGCGCGAACTGCGCGCGCGCGTGATCCGTGAGGTCGGCCATGCCGTGGTTGTAGCTCGGCCGCGGTCGCGCTGGGCGGGGGTGATCACCCGCCGCGCATCGCGCGCTCGAGGCGCGCGCGCAGCCGGGCCGCGCCGGGGGAGTCGTCGAACGACAGCGCGATGAAGCAGCTGACCAGCAGGTCGCGCGCGTTGCGCTGGGTCGCGTAGACGACCGGGTCGAACGGATCGGGCCAGCCGGACGCGAGCGGCGCCGCGACCGCCGCCAGCCACGCGTCGGCGGCGGCGTCGTCGAGGAGGTCGCGCCGCGCCACCGCCCGCACCGCCGCGGCCAGGCGCTCGTCCTCGCCGTGGCTGAACCGCGCGCCGTGGCCGCGGGCGACCAGCGCGGCCACGCCGCCCAGGAGCTGCGTCGCCTGGGCGGCCTGGAGCCGCGGGTGCCGAGCCAGGAACTTCATCCAGTCGGCGGCGTGGGCCGCGGCGTGGGCCCAGCCGGTGGCGCCGGTGTAGCCGCGCAGGTCGACCTCGCGCGCGGCGTAGGCGGTGGCCGCGTCGATCTGCGCGGCCACCTCGGCGTCGCTCCAGCGCGGCGCCGCGACCTCGCGCGCGACGATCACCGACGACACCAGCGCCGCGAACGAGCGCCCGAACACCGCGTCGCCGGGCGTCGGCGCGGCGGCGGTGCGCGCGACCAGGCGATCGCGCAGGCCGGCCACGGTGGCGTCGTCGAGGGCGGCGTCGGCGCCGAGCCAGCGCGCCAGGACCTCGTAGCCGATGCCGTCGCGGACCTCGGGATCGCTGGCGGCCAGCAGGGCCTCGAGCTCGGGCACCAGCGACGCCGCGGTCGTGCCGTCCGGCAGCGCGCCGCCGCCGCGGATCGCCCGCCACCACGCGCGCCGCTCGGACGTCAGCGGCGAGGTCGGTGCGGTCGACGCGGGCGCTGGCGCGACCGCGCCCGCGGGCGTGGCCGCCGCGGCCGGACACGCCGGCGGCGGCTGGCGACACCCGAGCGCCAGCAGCGCCGACGCGACGGCCGCCAGGATCAGCCTGGAGATCGACATGGCCTGACGATGCCCAGGGTCGCCGCGATCGCGCAAGCCAGCGACCGGCCGCGACCGTGCGGTGGTCGCACGTGCCACCTCGACGCCGCGTGAACGCGCGGTCACGCTCGGCGGCCGGGACACGGCCAACCCCGCGAACCGACGCCGCGCTCGCGCCGGCACGGCGACTGCTACCATCGCGTCCTGGGAGGACGCATGAGGATGATCACTGCCCGTCCGTGGCTGGCTGCACCGCTGCTGGTCGTCATCGCCTGCGGCGGTAGCGACGGCGGCAGCACCGACGTCGAGCCGACGCTGGTGTTCGCCGATCGCACCGATCTCGAGATCACCCGGCTGATCAACGCCGCCGGCGGCGTCGACATGTTCTCGGCCGAGTCGGTCATCGGTCAGTTCGGCGACACCTTCGACCCAGATCCGTGCCCGGCCATCACCGTCGCCGGCACGGTCGCGACGATCACCGGCGGCTGCACCCGCGCCGACGGCGTGCGCGTCGAGGGCACCGCCACCGCCGAGAACCCGCTCGGCTGGGATCAGCTCGACTACCGCTACAGCGACGACACGCTCTACACGTTCCAGCAGCTGTCGTTCGGCGACGCCCAGGCGACCCAGATCTTCGACGGCAGCCTGCGCCGGGCCGACGGCCTGACCACGTGGGACGCCGATCTGACGGTGACCTCGTTCGGCCTGACCATCCGCTCGGACCTGTACTACCACTGCACCGACCCCAACAACCCGCGCTGCGCGCTCACCAACAGCGGGCTCGAGCTCACCGGCGCCGGCGGCGCGCTGGCGTCGGGCCGGGTCTCGATCGATCGCACGACCAACCGTCAGACGATGGACTTCACGCTCAAGGGCCGCGACACCCTGACGATGCACTCGAACGGGACCTGCGTCGGCTGGCAGATCGAGGGCACCGACCGCGGCATGCCCTGCCCGTAGCGACCGCCGTCGGCCGCGGCGCTCTTGGTCCGAAAACCGGACGGCCGACCTGGGCCGACGCCGGTCCGGCCACGGCCCCGGCCCGCGCGGCGGCGCGGCTCGACCGCGCGCCCGACCGCGGCGGCGATGACGCCTGCCCGTGAGCGCCGCGCGCCCGACCGCGACACCGACCGCGACACCTCGATGCCCGCGCGCAGCACCTCCGCCGTGCGCGGATCGAACGCGCCAGCGACGGCGCGACCGGCGCGCCGCGCACCTGGCCGGTTCGGCCGTATCGTGGCGGCATGCTCGCCCTCCGTGTCCTGCCCGCGCTCGCGCTGGCGGCGTGCGCGACCGCCGCCGCGCCCGTCCCATCCACCGCACCCGCCACGCCGCCGGCGCCGACGCCGCCGACCAGCGTCGCCGTCGCGTGCGCGGCCCCCGAGCACCGTCAGCTCGACTTCTGGATCGGTGACTGGGCGCTGGTGGTGAAGACCCGGGCCGCGCCCGACGGCCCCTGGGCCGAGGCCCACGCCACCCAGCGGGTCGAGGCCATCCTCGGCGGCTGCGTGATCGCCGAGCACTTCGAGGCCGACGGCCCCGGCACGCCGTGGGCCGGGCGCAGCTACTCGATGTGGCAGCCCGCGCTCGGCGCCTGGCGCCAGACCTGGGTCGACGACCAGGGCGGCTTCCTGGCGTTCACCGGCGCCGTCGAGGACGGCGCGATGACGCTCTACGGCGAGCCGCGCGACCAGGGCGGCCACCGCGTCCAGATGCGGATGGTGTTCCTCGACGTCACCGCCGACGCGCTGCGCTGGGAGTGGCAGCGCAGCGTCGACGACGGCGCCTGGGACCCGCAGCTGGTGATCGAGTACCGGCGGCGGGCCGCGGGCTGATCGGCGCCGCGAGGTGATCGGTGGGTTGCTGGGGCATGCGCGCCGCCCGGCCGACATCTTCGCCCCGTGCATCTGTCCCGGGGTCGCCGCGGGTGGCCTCGCCGATGCGGTAGGCTGCCGCGATGATGCGCACGCTGGCCGCTGTCGCGGCCTTGTTCATGCTCACGGCCAGCGTCGACGAGGCCCGCGCCGACGCCGCGCGCTGGTACGGGTGGCAGATCATCCCGGCCGACGCCGCGGCCGACGCCGCGATCGTCGCCGGCCGCAACCACGGCGGCGCGGTCCTGGCCGGCGTGATCGTCTACATCGCCGGCGGGCCGATCGTCCACATGGCCCACGACGAGTGGAACCGCGCCGGGCTCAGCCTCGGCGCGCGGCTGCTCGGCCCCGGCCTCGGGGCGCTGGCGGGATCCGCGACGTGCACCGACGGCAAGGGCCGCGGCGGGTGCCTCTACCCCACGGTCGTGGGCCTCGCGATCGGCGCGCTGGTCGCGCAGATCGTCGACCCGGCGGTGCTGGCCTACGACGACGCCGGCGCCGCGGCGGTGCCGCTGGTCCGGTTCGGCGGATCGTTCTGACCGCGCTCGAGCGCCGCCACGACCAGGCGCTATGATGCGCCACCATGCCGCTCCGCCACTGGGCGTTCCTCTACACCGCGCCGGGGGCGCCGCCCGAAGGCGTGGTCTCGGTCGTCGAGACCCCGCAGTGCCGGACCGTGCTGGTCGGCGTCCCCGATGTCGCGACCGCGGTGCGGCTCGCGCCGGGCCTGGTCGCCGATGGCGCGCAGCTCATCGAGGTGTGCGGCGGGTTCGGCCCGATCGGGACCGCGCGCGTGCTCGACGCGATCGGCGGCGCGGTCCCGGTGGGCGCGGTCGGCTACGGCCCCGAGTCGGTCGACGGGGTCCACGCGATCTTCTCGTCGTAGGACCGAGGCCGACGTAGGTGGGCGAGATCACGGGCCGCGCGCGGCTCGCGACGAAGGCGTGATCGCGATCGGCCGCGGTTGCGGCGTACACTCCCATGACGCCAACCTCGCCCGTGTCGCCCACCCGTCGCGCCGCCGTGATCGCGCTGCTCGCCACCGCCGCGTGCAGCGGCGACGCGGGACCGGTCCGCGACCCGATCAGCTTCGACGCCCCGTATCGACCGCCGGCCGATCGCATCGATCCGACGACCGCCGCCACCTGGGACGACGCCGCGTTCCGCGCGCTGGGGGCGGCCCGGGCGGCGCGCCCGCCGGCCCTGCCCGCGACGACGGCGCAGCGCTACGTGTCGGCGGCCACCGGCGACGACGGCGACGACGGCTCGGCCGCGGCGCCGTGGCAGACCCTGCGCCACGCGGCCGAGGTGGTCGAGCCCGACACGACGGTGTGGCTCGACGCCAGCGGCGACTACCAGGGCGGCGTCCGGATCGACCGCGGCGGCGCCGACGGCGCCTGGGTGGTGTTCGCCGCGATGCCGGGCGCCCGACCGCGGGTGGTCGGGGACCCGAGCGCCGACGCGGTCATCGACATCGACGCCAGCTGGGTGGTGGTGGCCGGCCTCGAGATCGCGGACCACCAGCGGGCCGGCCTGGCCGACACCTACGGCATCCAGGTCGCGACCACGACCGACGACATCTCGCACGTGCAGCTGCTCGGCAACCTGATCCACGACATCGGCCCCGGCGTCCTCGAGCAGCCGACCTGCGCGTACGACGGGCACGGCATCATCGCCCAGTCCCAGGGCCACCGCATCGGCGTCCTGACGATCGACGGCAACGAGCTCCACGACGTCTACGCCGGCACCAGCGAGATCCTGGTGGTCAACGGCCTGGTCGAGGCCTTCCGGGTCACCAACAACTACGTCCACGACGTCGACAACATCGCGATCGACATCATCGGCTACGAGCAGCGCCCCGACGAGACCACCTCGAACGGGCTGGTGGCCGACAACGTCGTGCTCGACGCGTCCAACTACTGGCCGTACTGCACCCGCGGCAACTGCGGGTACCCGGTCGGCGACGAGTCGTCGGACGGCATCTACGTCGACGGCGGCGCCGACCTGATCATCGAGCACAACGTCGTCGGCCGCGCCGATCACGGCATCGAGCTGCAGTCGGAGAACGGCGAGCTGATCCGCGACACCGAGGTCCGCTTCAACCTGGTGTTCAACAGCAACTACAAGAACCTGACCATCGGCGCGTCCGCGCGCACCACCGAGCACGACAACGTGCTGATCGACGACCCGCGCCTGGCCGACCCCGACCTCGAGGCCTGCCGGCCGTGACGCGCGGGCCGGCGCCCGGCGCGCCGCCGAGCCCAGCGCTCGTCACGTCCCGGTCGAGCACCGGCCCGCGCGCCGGGCGTCTCGCGTCACAGGTGGTCCGATCGAGGCGTGCCCCTCGAGACGCCGACCTGGCTGGATCAGCACCGCCGACCTCGGAGCCCTCCTGCACCGGCCTGGGTTCGGCGACCGCCCCCGCTGCAGCTCAGCCGATCGCGCCGTGCAGGAACCAACGCCGGCGCGCGGGGTCGTGGAACAGCCACAGGCAGTCGCCGCGGCGGGTCTCGGCGAAGTGGTACTCGCGGTGCACGCCGGTCACGCCGCCGTCGTCGCCGCCGCCGGCCCACCAGCCGCCGCTGACCACGTACGGCCCGACGATGTTCGTGACGGTGCCGTGCTCGAGCCCCGACAGCACCCAGCCGTCGTCGCGCACGCGCGGCGACTGCGGCGGCAACAGCCGCGGCCGCACCAGCACCCGCCGCACCAGCACCACCGGCTGATCGCGGCGCGGGCGCGGCGCGATCATGCGATCGATCCGGACCCAGCCGTACTGGGCCTCGGGCAGGTGGGCGTCGCGCAGCACCGGCCGCACCACCGCGTCGTCGCCCAGCTCGGCCCGCAGCCGCGCCAGCGCGGTCTCGGCGGCGCGCAGATCGCGGCGCGGCCGCTCGGCGAACAGCGCCAGCTGCTCGCGGGTCGCGGCGACGTCGTCGGCCCACACCCGGATCGCGACGACGCCGGCGACCGGCGGCTGGTGCTCGAGCCGCAGCCGCACCAGGCCCAGGAGCGCGCGCCCGTCGAGCGTCGGCGCCGCCGGCTTGACGCAGTCGACCCGGCGCTCGTGGCGCCCGACCCCGAGCTGGAGGTTCCACTCGAGCGACAGCGCGGTCAGCGCGCGCCGCTGGCTCGCCAGCCGCGCCAGCAGCCGATCGAGCGCGGCCTTGGTCGCGAACACCAGCCGCTCGGCGTCGACCTCGGGCTCGTCGAGGAAGACCCGCTCGTCGAGCGCCTCGGGCGGCGGCTCGGGCGCGAGCGGATCCCAGCCCTCGCCCGCGGCCAGCGCGTACAGCCGGTGCGCGGCCGCGCCGAACCGCTCGAGCACGCCGCCGCCGGGCAGGCGCACCATCTGGCCGAGCGTGGTCACGCCCAGGCGCGCCAGCTGGTCGCGCAGGCGCGGCGCGATGCCGATCCGATCGAGCGGCACGGCCCGCACCGCGGCCCGCTCGTCGGCGTCGCACGCGAACACGCGCACCACCACCGCGCGCGCGCCGCCGCCGTCGACCAGCCCGTCGCCCAGCGCCCGCGCCAGCGCGCAGGTCGCGAACCGCGAGAACCCGACGACGACCACGCCGAGCAGCTCGACCGCCGCCAGCTCGGCCGCGACCGCCCGGCCCCACGCCGACGCCGACGGATAGATCGAGCCGAGCCCGGCGCCGCCGAGCCAGAACGTGCCGAGCGCGTCGTCGGCGTCGTCGCCGCGCGTGACCTCGGGCGAGCACCCGTGCAGCCGGCGCGCGAGCGCGTCGATCGCCGCGGCCAGCTCCTCGGGCGGCACCACGCCGGCCCGCAGCGCGCCGGTCAGCGCCAGCGCGTGGGCGTAGCGCTGGCCCGGCAGCACGCCGTGCGCGCGCGCCCGCTCGCACGCCCAGCGCACCAGCCCCTGCGGGCGATCCTCGTCGACGACCACGGTCGGCTCGGCCCGCCAGGTCGGCTCGCGCCGCCACAGGAGCTGCAGCGGCAGCGCCGGCAGATCGACGCACGCGACCCGCACGGCGCTACCGCAGCCCGGCCGGCGGCACGACCGCGACCGCCTGGCTCCAGCCGGGGCCGCGGCGCTTGTCCTTGAGCGCGCGCACCGCCACCTGGAAGCCGCCGCCGCGCACGCGCTCGCGCACCGCCTCGGCGCGCAGCGACACGATCGAGCCCAGCGACGCCGCGTCGCGCGACCGCTCGGTGATCGCGATCAGCGCGGCGTCGTGGCGCTGGGCCAGGCTGACCAGCCGACCCTGGGTCGCCGTCGGCAGCTCGCCGGCGGCGCCCAGCTCGAGGACGATCAGCCCGAAGCTGCCCGAGCGCAGGAGCGTGTCGGCCGCGCGCGCCAGGGTCAGCGTGTCGCGCGTGCGCACGACCACCAGCGCGTCGAGATCGACGCCGCTGTCGGCGAGATCGGGCGGGAAGAAGCACGCGCCCGGCAGGACGATCCACGCGCACGGCTCGCCGCGGCCCTGGGCCTCGAGCAGGAGCGCGGTGGCGGCGGTGAGCGACGCGACCGCGCCGACGCCCGACAGCTCGGTGAGCCGCCCGGTGAGATCGTCGAGCTGCCAGCGCGGGCCGGCCGGGCTCGCGCTGGCCGCGCGCACGTCGTCGAGCGAGATCACCCGCGCGGCGGCGGCCGCGCTCGAGCGCGCGCGCGCGCGGTCGACGAAGTCCTTGGCGTCTAGATAGCTGCTCATGACGGGTCCGCGCGCGTGCGCCTGATCATACGTTCAGCTATCGCACGCGCCCCTGTCAACGCCGATCCCGCCACGCCGCCGATCGCCCGCGCCAACCACGCGCCGCGCCTTCACTCCGGACGCGATCTCGGATGGTCGCCGCGCTCAGCGGTCCATGCCGTCGAGGAAGCGATCGCGCTCTTGGAACTCGGTCATCCAACCGGGATACTCGGGCGGCAGCGCGCTGACCTTGTCGAGGGCGGCCAGCTCGTCGGCCGCCAGCCGGACCTTGGTCGCGGCCAGGTTGTCGGCCAGCTGCGCGTCGGTGCGCGCGCCGATGATCACGCTGGTCACCGCCGGCTTGTGCAGCAGGTAGGCCAGCGCGATCTGCGCGATCGACACGTCGTGGGCCGCCGCGATCGGCCGCATCGCCTCGACGCACGCGAACGCGCGCGGCTTGTCGACCAGCGGGAAGTCGAACGCGGTCCGGCGCGCGCCCTCGGGGCCGGCCGCGCCCTCGGTGAACTTGCCGGTCAGCAGCCCGCCGGCCAGCGGCGACCACGGCATGATCCCGAGGCCCTCGGCCCGGCACAGCGGCACCAGCTCGCGCTCGATGTCGCGGCTGGCGATCGTGTAGAAGACCTGGGCCGACACGAACCGCGGCAGCCCGGCGCGGTCGGCGATCGCCAGCGCCTTCATCGCCATCCACGCCGGCAGGTTGCAGAAGCCGACGTAGCGGACCTTGCCGGCGCGCACGACGTCGGCCAGCGCGCCGATGGTCTCCTCGAGCGGCGTCACCGGATCGACGCCGTGGATCTGGTACAGGTCGACGTGATCCATGCCCAGCCGCCCGAGCGAGCCGTCGATCGCGTCGAGGATGTGCGCGCGCGACAGGCCGACGTCGTTGGGCCCCGGCCCGACCCGCCCGCGGACCTTGGTCGCGATCACCAGGTCGCTGCGACGCACGCCGAGCCGGCGCACCGCCTCGCCGACCAGCCGCTCGCTCTCGCCCTCGTGGTAGACGTCGGCGGTGTCGAGGAAGTTGACGCCGGCGTCGATCGCCGTGCGGAGCTGACCGGCGACGGCGTCGAGGCCGAGCTTGCCGATCACCTCCCAGAAGCCCTTGCCGCCGTAGGTCATGGTGCCGAGGCACAGCTCGGACACGTACAGGCCGGTGCGGCCGAGTCGGTGCATGCGCATGGAGTCCTCCTTGGTGGGCGCGACCTTACCTCCAGGCGGCGGCGCGTGTTCCCGGCCCGCGCCGATCTGCGACCTGCGCCCACCCGGATCCCAGATTTCTGAGGCTCCGCGCCGGACGGTCCTGGCGCTGCGCCCAGTTAGTCGTGGCACGATGGTTGCTGACTCCTCGGGTCGAACCATGCGTCGCCTCGCTGCCTTGTGCCTCGCGCTCGCCGCCTGCGACGATCCCGGCGGCGCCGTCGACGCCGGCGTCGACGCGGGCCTCGACGCCCAGGTCGGCCAGGGCAGCGAGCCCACCGGCGATCTGGTGATCAACGAGGTCGCCCCGCGCGGCGTCGGCAGCGACTGGGTCGAGCTGCACAACCGCGGCGCCACGCCGATCGATCTGTGCGGGTACTTCCTCACCGACGCCGCCGATCGCCTCGATCACTACCTGCCGCTGGGCGGCGTGCTGCCGCCGGCGCCGTGCCCGCCGCTGCCGCTCGCGCCCGGCGCGTACCGCGTGATCCTGCTCGACGGCACGCCGCTGCCGACCGACACCCCGATCGATCCGCTGCACGCGCCCTTCAAGCTGGGCGTCGCCGATCAGGTCCACCTGGTCACGACCGCCGGCGGCATCGGCGACGGCGTGCTGTTCCTGTACCCGCGCGGCCCGGCCGAGCCGGCCGACGTGGCGCTGGCGCGGGTGCCCGACGGCGGCGGCCTGTTCTTCGCGGTCGCGCCCTCGGCCGGCGCCGCCAACCCCGCGGTGCTGCCGTGAGCCCGACCCGCGCGCTGCTCGCCGTGGTCCTGTCCGCGGCGGTCGCCGGCGCCGCCGGCTGCGCCGACACGCCGACCTGCGAGCTCGCGGCCGGGGCCCGGGCCGACGCCATCCCCCGGATCGGCTGCGCCACCGACTTCGCCGCCCAGGCCACCACCAAGGACGACTCGGTGTTCGCCCGCACCGAGACCATCCTGGTCATCATCGACCGCGAGGACGGCGACGCGCTGCACTTCATCGACAGCGTCAAGTACCCGCTCCACTACCACTACGCGACCGCGCACCTCGAGCTGCCCGGCAAGACCGCGGTCGGGTCGCTCGCCGACTTCAACCTGCTCAACTACCGCCGCGCCAACCGCCGCTTCATCCTCGGCAAGCTGGTGCGCTACGTCGATCAGGACCTCCTGACCTACGAGCTCGCGGCCGGCGACACCGCCGACGCCGCCATGATCATCGCCGCGTTCGAGCGCGTCCGCGACGGCATCTTCGACGGCGACGACCTGCGCTACCGCGCGGTCTCGGCCGAGCAGGAGCGCCACCTGCCCGAGCTGCGCGACCGCATCCCGACGGTCGCCACCGACGACGTCTTCCGCGGCCAGACCTACCAGCCGCTCAACCCCGGCGTCGCCTACGGCGTGCTGCGGTTCCGCAAGACCGCCGCGCTCGACGGCGTGCCGCTGGCCCCGACCGATCTGGTCGTGCTCGATCGGGTGCCCAACGACGTCGCGATGGTCGCCGGCATCATCACCGCCGAGTTCCAGACCCCGCTGGCCCACGTCGCGGTGCTGGCGCAGACCCGCGGCACGCCCAACATGGGCCTGCGCGACGCCTGGGACGATCCGCGCCTGCGCGGGTTCGCCGATCAGCTGGTGCGGCTCGAGGTCGGCGCCCAGGACTTCACGATCGCCGCCGGCGATCCGGTCGCGGCCCAGGCCTACTGGGACTCGCTGCGCCCGAGCACGCCCCAGCTGCCGCGCCACGACTCGGTGACCCTGCCGATGTTCGACGTCACCCGCACCACCGTCGCCAACGTGATCCAGATCGGCGCCAAGGCCGCCAACCTGGGCGAGCTGTACACGGTCGGGGTCGGCACCGGCCACGACCTGCCGCTGCCCGACCGGCCGCTGGCGATCCCGTTCGCGCACTACGCCCGGCACCTGGCCAGCGCCGGCGTGCAGCCGCTGATCGACGCGCTCCTGGTCGACTACGCCGCCGGCGCGGTCGATCAGGCCCAGCTCGAGCAGCGCCTGTTCGCGATCCGCTGGCAGCTCTACACCGCGCCGATCGATCCCGACCTCCTGACCGCGCTGGTGCCGCTCTTGCGCGCGCGCTGGACCGACACCACCCACCTGCGGTTCCGGTCGTCGACCAACGTCGAGGATCTGGCCGAGTTCACCGGCGCCGGGCTCTACACCTCGGTCGGCGCCGAGATCGGCGACGGCGACGTCGGCCTGGCCAACGCGATCAAGACCGTCTGGGCCTCGGTCTGGAACCCGCAGGCGTTCGTCGAGCGCGAGTTCTACCGGGTCGATCAGCGCGAGGTCCGCATGGCGATCCTGGTGCACCCGGCGCAAGAGGACGAGCTGGCCAACGGCGTCGCGCTGACGCTCAACCAGTTCTCCGACCTGCGCCCGGCGTTCTACATCAACAGCCAGCTCGGCGAGGTGTCGGTGACCAACCCGACCGGCGCCGCCACGCCCGAGCAGATCCTCTACTACACCTGGTACGAGGAGCCCGAGTACGAGGTGATCACGCGCTCGTCGCTGATGCCGTGGGCGGTCGACTGGCCGGTCGCTGACGCGATCCTCACCGACGCCGAGCTCGACGAGCTGGCCGGCTACCTCACCGACATCAGCGCGCGCATCCGGGTGCGCTACCCGGGCTCGGTCGCCGACGTCGAGTGGAAGCTCTTGCCCGGGCGCCAGCTGATCATCAAGCAGGCGCGGCCGTTCCGACAGCGCACCGCGCCGGCCAAGCCGACGCCGTGACCGGCGCGCGCGCCCGCGTCACCGACGGCACGGGTCGTCGCCGACGCCGGTCGAGCGGCCGAGCGCGAGCGCCGCTGCCGACGCCGTGACCCGCGCGCGCGCCCGCGTCACCGACGGCACGGGTCGTCGCCGACGCCGGTCGGCCGGCCGAGCGCGAGCGCGGCGGTCGCCGTGACCCGCGCGCGCGCCGGCCGTCAGCGACAGATCAGGTTGTTGCCGAAGCCGGTCGGCCGGCCGATGTCGAGCGCGGCGGTCGTGGTCTCGACGCCGTCCTTCCAGATCCGCACGCCGCTGGCGCCCATCGTGCCGTCGGCGCCGATCACGTAGCCGTCGGCGCACGCGGCGACGTCGTCGATGCGCTGGGTCATCTTCGAGGTCACCGCCCGCGGCGCCCCGGTCGTGAGATCGAGCGCGTGCAGGCGCCCGAACTGGCTCGAGAAGTCGGGCGTGAAGCCGGTGACCGCGACCCAGATCGCCGAGCCGTCGGGCGCGACGTCGAGGTGGTTGGCCAGGCCGCCGAGCGCGGCGTTGGTCACCAGGCAGCCGCTGGCGTGCGGCGTCGGCCCCGGCGTCACCCGCGCGATGCACCCGGTCGTGAAGTCCGAGAACGACGGCGCGGTGCCGATCAGCAGGTCGCCGTCGCCGGGCGCGCGCACCAGCAGCCCGACCGGGTTCTGGTCGGCCAGCGGAAACGTGGTGGTCACGGTGTCAGTGGCGCTGTCGATCACCGCGACCAGGCCGGGGCCGCGGGGGGTGAACGTGCCGTCGAGCAGCCCGCACACCACGACCACCTGCGCGCCGACCGCGTAGGCCGAGACGCAGTCGGGCTTGCCGTCGGGATCGCCCGCGATCGCGATCGTCGTGAGCGCGCGGGTCGCGCGGTCGATCACGACCACGCCGGCGCCGCCCAGCGCCGGCACGTACAGCTTGCCGTTGGCCGCGGCCACGTCCTGGGGGTTCGAGCCGCCGCCGGTGCCGTACTGATCGACCAGCGCCAGCGGCGCGCCGCCGAGCACGGTGACGTTCTCGCCGCGGTCGCGGTTGACGATCATGACCTCGTCGCCGATCCGGCGCAGGAACGGATCGCCGCCGGCGACGCCGGCCAGCGCGTTGGCGCGCACCGTGCCCGCGGCCACGTCGATGGCGCTGAACACGCCGGTGGTCGCGAAGTCGCCGGACACCGCGTAGGCGGTGGGGCCGGCGGCGCTCGCGTCGGGGGCGCCCGCGTCGGGCCCGCCGAGGTCGTTGTTGTCGCCGCACCCTGCGGCCGCCAGCGCCAGTCCCACGAAGAGAGAGATCGTCCCGGTGCTCGTGCTCAGTCGTCGCATGTGTCACCCCGCGTGACGGGGGCACACGACCGCGCAGCACGGCCCTTGCACCCCGAAGGTTGTGCGAAGGGCCGGTCTCCTGACTCCCGATTCGTCCTACTTGCGGCGCCTTCCCGGTGTCCCGGTGGCAAGTCGTGCCGCGTTCGTCCTCGGTCACAGTAGCGGGGGCTGTGCCGGATTCACACCGGCTTCCCGTCACCCATCGCGTGGTTGATCTGCGTCGTCGTCTGTTGTTCGCTCCTTGCCTCGCCTCTGTACCGGCGCGCGCGCGGGCTGTCAACGGCCCCGGCCGCGCGCGGTTGATCCGCCGCCGGCCCTGTCGATCCCGGTGGTCCCTGCTACACCTCGGGGGCTCGCAGGTGCGAGCGCGCCAAGGAGTACGCCATGCGACTGTCGATTCTTCTCTCGCTCACCGCCGCGCTCGCGGCCGGCGGGTGCGCCGCTGACACCGACGAGCGGCCGGCAGAGTTCCCGTACATCGTCAAGGCCATCCTCGAGCCGTCGTGCGCGACCGCGACCTGCCACAGCGCCCAGACCGCGGCCGAGGGCCTGGACTTCTCGAGCCTCGCGGCCGCGCAGGACACCTTCGACAGCCGGGCGCTCGCGCCCCAGACCGTGGACCCGAACGACTCGGAGCTGCTGTTCATCCTGACCACCAGCGGCGAGAAGCGCATGCCGGTCGACAGCCCGATGCCCGACGCCGACATCGCCCTGATCGAGCGCTGGATCATCGCCGGAGCCGCACGCTGATGCGCGCCGCCATCATCGCCATCGCGCTCGCGGCCACCGCCGCGGTCGCCCACGCCTACCCCCAGTACCAGCTGTCGCGCGAGCAGACCTGCAGCGCGTGCCACCTGTCGCCGACCGGCGGCGGGCTGCTCAACGGCAACGGCGAGCTCACCGACGAGGACGACGCCAAGTGGGGCGGCGATCCGACGTTCCTGCACGGCGCCACCGAGCTGCCCGAGTGGCTGCACCTCGGCGGCGACGTCCGGTTCGCGGCCGGGGCCTCGGATCGCGGCGCCGGCCTCGGCGGCGCGGCGTTCCCGATGCAGTTCGAGACCCACGCCCAGGCCGACAAGGGCGCGCTGAGCGTGGTCGCCGATCTCGGCGTGACGTTGCCGCGCGAGGGCGAGCCGCTGACGGCGATCCTGGCGCGTCAGCACTACGTGCAGTGGCGCCAGGGCGATGAGGGCTGGTACGGCCGGGTCGGTCGGTTCATGCCGACCTACGGCCTGCGCCTGGCCGAGCACACCGCCTACACCCGCCGGTTCGGCGGCACGCCCCTGTTCGCCGAGACCTACGGCGCGTCGGTCGGCTGGGTCACGCCCGGCGCCGAGGTCCACGTCACCGGGTTCGCGCACGATCGTTTGCGGGCGTCGGTCGAGGACGCCGACGGCGCCGCGCTCTACGCCGAGAAGCGGTTCGGCAAGATCGCCGTCGGCGCCGAGGCCCGCTACGCCAACGGCGACGCCGACGTCCGCACCGAGGGCGGCGTCACCGGCAAGCTGTGGCTCGACGGGCCCGCCGTGCTGCTGTCGGGCGAGGCCCAGCTGGTCCACCAGTCGTTCGACGCCGGCTCGTCGCGCAACCAGGTGGTCGCGTACGTGCTGACGTCCTGGTTCCCGGCGCGCAGCTACATGCTCGACGTCGGCCTCGGCCACTACGACGAGGACGTCAAGGTGCCCAAGCTCGATCGCGACACCGCCGAGGTCAACCTGCACTTCTTCCCCAAGGCCCACATGGAGCTGGTGCTGATGGGCCGGGTCCAGCTGCTCGGCCTGGGCGGCGGCGGCCCCGGCTCGGGCTACGGCCTGCTGCAGTTCCACTACCGACTGTGAGCCGCGCCACGACCGCTGCCCGCGGGTTGGTCCGGGTCAGGACGGCAGGACCGCCGCGGCCGCGCCGCCGCCGCCGCCGAGATCGGTATAGTCGGGGCTCACGCAAGGAGTACCCGATGAAGTCCACGCTCACGATCGCCCTCGTGCTCGCCGCCGCGGCCCTGGCCGGCTGCGGATCCCACGGCGAGCCCACCGGCTCGGTGTGCCCCCAGGGTTCGACGCTCACGTACCAGAACTTCGGCAAGTCGTTCATGGACACGTACTGCACCGACTGCCACTCGAGCGCCAAGACCGGCGCCGCGCGCCACGGCGCGCCCGCGTTCCACGACTACGACACCGTCGAGGGCGTGCGCAACACGATCGACCACGTCGACGAGAACGCCGCCGCCGGCCCCGACGCGGTCAACACGCTCATGCCCGCGGACGATCCCCGGCCGACCGAGGCCGAGCGCCGGCAGCTCGGCGAGTGGCTGGCCTGCGGCGCGCCGTGATCCTACCCGGCGCCTACCTCGGCGACGCCTGCCGGACCGCAGGCCGGCTCCCACCGCGTCAGCGCGCCCTCAGCCAGCTGCGCTACGCGCGGCGCCCTCGCTGCGGCGCGGCCGAGGCGGGGGGGGGGGGGGGGGGGCCGGGGGGGGGGGGGGGCGGGGGGGGGGGGGGGGGGGGGGGGGGGGGGGGGGGGGGGGGGGGGGGGGGGGGGGGGGGGCCTGGGCGGCCGGGGGGTCGCGCGCGACCGGCTCGACGGCGCCGGCCGGCAGCCAGCCCGCGAGCGCGTCGCTGATCCGGACCCGGACCCACTCGCCGCGCCGCTCCCCGATCGCCAGCTCGGTCCCGGCCGGCAGCGGCGTCGCGCGCGCGGCCGGCGCCACCGCGCTGTCGGCGGTGCGCAGCACCATCGCCTGCATCACGACGGCGTCGTCGGCCCGGCGATCCTCGATGAGCAGCGACACCGTCATCGCCGCCCACACCAGCCCGGCGCCGATCGCGACCGGCGTGAGCCCGCGCCGGCGCGCGCCGCGCCACGGCACCAGCACCAGGATCATCACGGCGAACGCGAACGCGCCCACGAGCAGGCGGCGATCGCGCGACCAGCTGGCGTGGAAGAAGAACAGGGTCGCGGTCGCCGACGTCGCCGGCGGCCGCAGCTCGGCCGGCAGCCGGCTGCGCACCCACGCCAGGTTGCGGCGCGCGCGGCCGTCGCTGCCGTCGAGCGTCAGCGCCCGGCGGTAGGCCAGGACCGCGGCGCCGACGTCGCCGCCGCCGAGCGCGGCGTTGCCGAGATCGGTGTAGACCGCGGCGGTCGGATGGGTCTTGACCGCGCGCGCGAACGCCGACGCCGCGGCGGCGAAGCCGCGCTGCTTGACCGCGGGATCGGTCGCGGCGAGCGCGTCCTGGTAGGCGCCGCGGGCGGCGGTCAGGGTCTCGTCGGCCCAGGCCCGGCCCGGCGCGCCCAGCACGGCCAGGACGATCAGCGCGGCGGCGACGCCGCGGCCGCGGGCGCCGGTGCGCGCGTCGCGGGTCCAGGCCTCGAGCAGCTCGGCCAGCTCGGCCCGCAGCTCCGACGACAGCGGCTCGCCGCCGGCGTCGGGGGCGAACCCGGCGTTCTCGATGCGCGCGATCAGCCGCTCGTCGACCGAGCGCCCCAGCGCGCGCGCGGTCGCGGTCAGCGTCCGCGACAGCCCCAGCGCGGCGTCCTTGGCCGGCGCCTGGCGCGCGCGCTCGATCTCGGCCGCGAGCGCACGCAGCGCGACCTTGACCTCGCCGACCACCTCGCGCCGCGCCGCGCCGCGCCGCCGCGCTAGCGCCAGGCCCAGGAGCGCGAGCGGCGCCAGGTACAGCGTCGCGACGATGCCCCACAGGACGCCGCGCCCGAGCGGGCCGCCGCCGCCGCCGGGCGGTGACAGCGCCAGGTCGACGCCGGTCAGCGCCATCGTCGTCGACGGCTCGGCCGCGGGCGCCGCGCTGCCACCGGTGGCGGTCGGCGCGCCGACCACCTGGGCCGCGCCGACCACCGCGCCGCCCTTGACCGACAGCGCGATCGGCTCGCTGTGGATGGTCTGGTAGGTGGTGTTGGCCGGATCGAAGTACGAGAAGGCGATCGCCGGGATCTCGGTGGTGTCGCCGGCCGTGACCTGGACCGCGACCTTCCAGGTCTTGGACAGGCCGTCGTCGGCGAGCTCGCCGATCGGCGCGTCGAGCGGCACCGCGAACCTGGCCTTGGGCAGGCCGCCGGGGCCGTCGAGCGGCGGCAGGCCGACGCTGTCGAGGCGCTGGTCGCTCTTGACGGTGAGCTCGAGCTCGAGCGGCTCGCCCAGCTGGACCACCGAGCGCGACGCCCGCGCGGCGATCGAGAACGAGCCGCCGACCGCGCCGGCGAAGCTCGGCGGCTTGTCGGTCTCGGGCACCGGCCGGACGTCGAGCGTGCGCGCGACGTCCGAGGCGCGGAACGTGTCGGTGCGCGCGACCGGGAAGCCGAACGCGTCGCGGCCCTGGCCGACCTCGAGCTCGACCACCACCGACGCCGGCTCGATCGCGATCGGGCCCGAGCGCCGGGGCGTGACCAGCACCGGGAACCGGAACCGATCGAACGCGACGCCGTTGCGGGTCACGCGATCCTGGACGTAGCCGATCTTCTGCGCGCCCTTGTCGGTCACGAAGTCGAGCACCTGGCGCGGGTTCGCGGGCGGCGGCACCTGCACCGACAGGACCCCGTCCATGTTCAGGAGCGGCACGCCGAACTGCGGCTCCTGCGGGCTCTTGCGCAGGAGCCACTCGATCTCGGCCGGGAAGGTCTCGCCGATGTAGACCGGCCGACCGGGCAGCGTGATGCCGAACTGCATGTCGGAGGTGGTCGGTAGGTCCACGACCTCGAGGTTGCCGCCGCGCACCGCGACCTCGGTGGTGCCCTGCGTGACGGTGGTCGACGGCAGGTTGAACACGCCGGCCCGGTCCGCGGTGACGCGGTAGGTGAGCACCCAGGTGCCGCCGCCTTGCTGCATGCGCCGGCCGTTGACGGTGACCTGGAAGCCGCCGCGGAAGTCGGCGTCGCCGGGCGTGATCGCCAGCCCCGGCACCGTCAGCGACGGCAGCTTCGGCGCCGGATCCTGCTCGAGGCCGTCGACGACGATCGCCAGCACGAACGGCGCGCCGACGAAGGCCTTCGACCCGAGCTGGTAGCGACCCTGGGCGCCCTGCGCGCGCGCCGTCGCGTGGGCGCCCACGACGATCGCCAGCGCGACCACGGCGGCGAGGGCGAGCCGCGCGGTGAGCCTCGAGCCGCCCATCACCAGTCCTTGTCCACCGGATCGTTGCCGGCGGCCTGGCGCTCGCGCTCACGCTTCTCGCGCTCGCGCTGGGCCTCGCGCTCGCGCACCTGCTGGAGCTGCTGCTCGGCGCTCTGCTGCTGATCCTGCTGCTTCTGATCTTGTTGATCTTGCTCGTCCTGCTGATCCTGTTGCTTCGGGTCTTGCTGCTGGTCCTGCTTGGGCGGCTGCAGCAAGCGCAGCGCGTTCTCGAGGTGCTCGAGCGCGGTCTGCTGCGCGTCGATCGCGGGGCCGATATCGAAGCTCATCTGCGCTGCCTGGTCGCGGGCCTGGGTCAAGGTGGTGGTGGCATCTTGCATCGAGGTGAGGGCGCTGCGCACCTCGCCAGCGGCCTGACCGAGCGTCTGGGGCGACGGCCCGCCCCCGTGCGCGGCGCCCGCGCCCTGCTGCGCGGCGGCGTCGGCTTGCCCGGCCAGGGCCTGGGCGATGGCGTCGGCCATCTGGCCGTGGCCGCGCTCGCGCTCGATCAGCCCGGGCAGGCGCGCGGCCCGGCCGGTGTCGTCCTCGGCCTGGGCCGCGGTGGTGTCGTCGCGGGTCTCGCCCTGGGTGCGGATCAGCTCCTGGAGATGCTCGATCACCGAGAAGAACAGCTTCTGCAGCTCGACCAGCTTGGCCTCGGCCAGCTTCGCGGAGTCGAGGGCGGGCGCGCCCTTGCCGCCGGCCGCCACGACCGCCAGCGCCGCCAGCGCGCCGTCGGCCTCGAGCCGCAGCGCCTCGGCTTGGGCGAACATGGCCTTGGTCTGCTCGAGCTGCTGCGGGTCGGGCGCGGGCGCCGCCGCCGCGCCGGGATCCTGCGACTGGGGCGCGGTCGCCTTGGCGAGCTCCTCGGCGATCATCGCCTGCATGCGCGCCAGGCGCGCGCGGTTCTTGCTGACGCCCTCGGCGACCCGGCGCGCCCGCTCGGCCGCCGGCAGCGCCTCGGCGCCTGCCTCCGGCGGCGTGATCGCCGCGACCACGCCGCGCTGCTCGCCCAGCGTCACGTCGATGAGCTGGCGCAGCGCCAGGAACTGCTCGATCGCGCGGGCCAGCGCGACGATCGCCGCCTGGGCCCCGGCCGCGCCGACGCCGACGTCCTCGGCCGCCAGCGCGTCGGACGCGTGCTTCATCTCGGTCGAGGCCTCCTCGATCGCCGGCATCGCCGCCGCGATCTGGGCCTTGACCTGCGCGGCCTCGGCCGCCTTGGGATCGGCCGCGTCGTCGCCGCCCGAGGCCGGCGCCGCCAGCGCCGCCTCGAGCCGGGCCTTGACCTCCTCGAGCCGCGCCCGCAGATCGATCTGGTCGCCGCCGAGCCCGCGCGCGGTCAGCCACGCCGGCAGCGGATCGTGCGTGCCGCTGTGCGCGGCCAGCGCCGTCAGGTACCGCGCCAGCTGCAGCTCGTCGGCGGCGACCCCCTGCAGCACGGTGATCGGATCGAGCAGCTGCTCGCGCGCGCGCTTGAGCGACTCGAGCGCGGCGCCGGTGCGGCCGTGGGCCAGCTCGCCGGCGAGCTCGTGCAGGTTGCGGCGCGCGTCGGTCATGGCCTTGCGCGCGTCCTGCACGTACAGATCGAGGTTCTGCAGCTGGACCAGGCGGACCTGCTCCTCCTGGCTGCGCTCGGCCTCGGCCTTGCCGCCGATCGCGGTGATCTCGTCGCCGGCCAGGTCGGCGATCGTGCCGACCTCGGCCGTGAGCGTGCGCTGGCGGGTGGCCGCGGCCTCGAACTCGTCGCGCGCGGCCAGCGGATCGCCGCCGCTCGCGGCCTGGCCGATCCACAGCGCCCGGGCCGCGTCGCGCAGCCCGCGCTGGGCCGCGATCGCGCGATCGAGGCGCTTGGCCAGCGCGTTCTCGCCCTGACCGGCCTGATCGACCAGCGCCAGCAGCCGGGCCTCGACCCGCTCGAGGTTGGCGCGGGCGTCGGCGTCGCCGGGTCGGCGGCGCACCGCGTCGGCCAGCCAGGTGCGCGCGCGCTCGTACGCGGCCATGGCCACGTCGGGCGTGGGCGGCTGCGCGGCCATCGCGGCCTCGGCCCGGGCCACCGCCACCGCCGCCAGATCGAACGCCGCCCGGAACCGGACCTCGTCGTCGAACCCGGCCTGGTCGCGCGCGGCCAGCAGGCGCTGCTCGGCCTCATCGAGCTCGCCCGCCCCCAGCGCCGCGACGCCCCGGTTGTACTCCTCGCGCGCGGCCCGGCCGCGGTCGCTGCCGCACGCCACCAGGGTCAGCGCGATCCAGATCGCGACCAACGTCTTCACGACGACCTCCGGGCGCGCGCGCCGACCGCGACCGCCGCGAACAGCGCGACCAGCGCCAGCACGATGGGCCACACGAACCGCTCGCCGTGGACCCGGCGCAGCGACATGCGATCGGCCTCGGCCCGCAGGATCGGCGTCACGTTCTGACG
The DNA here is from genome assembly GCA_016717005.1 of Myxococcales bacterium. Taxonomy (NCBI): domain Bacteria; kingdom Pseudomonadati; phylum Myxococcota; class Myxococcia; order Myxococcales; species Myxococcales bacterium. The sequence goes on from JADJUF010000041.1 coordinate 99,231, forward strand.
GACGATCGACTCGAGGTCGAGGGCTGAGGTGCCGGCCGGCACGTAGGCGCCGCCGGTCTCGGTCGCCATCTGACGCAGGGTGTCGCCGTCGAGCCGCGAGATCACCGGCTGGCCGTCGTGGCTCAGCTGGGTCTTGGCGCCGGTCTGGGGATCGGTCAGCACGATCGGGCTGCCGGTCTCGCTGCCGAGGCCGACCGCGATGATCCGCACGCCCTCGCCCTTGGCGACCTTGGCCGCCTCGAGCGGGTAGCTGTCGTGATCCTCGCCGTCGGTGATCAGCACGACCAGCTTGGCGCCGGCGCCGGCCGGGAAGCCGGCGGTGGCCGCGCGCAGCGCCTCGCCGATGCGGGTGCCGCCGCGCGCGACGCTGTTGACGTCGACGCCGCGCAGCACGAGGTTGAAGTAGCTGTGGTCCGGGGTCAGCGGGCACAGGAGCGCGGCGCGGCCGGCGAACGCCACCAGCCCGACCCGGTGGCCCGGCAGCTGCCGCACCATCTCGCTGATCTCGGCCTTGGCGCGGGCCAGCCGGTTGGGCGCGACGTCCTCGGCCAGCATGCTCCTCGACACGTCGAGCACGATCATCACGTCGGCCGAGAACTGCGACGCCAGCACCGCCTGGTCCTGGCCGCGGGTCTGCGGCCGCATCAGCGCCCACACGCACGCCAGGAGCGCGACGCCGACCAGCCCGAGCCGGACGATCGTGCGGGTCATCGACGCGCGCACGACCAGGCGCGCCTGCATGACCGGCGACAGGAACCGCGCCAGCGCGTCGCGGCCGCGCAGCTCGAGGACGACCCACGCCGCGACCGCCGCCGCCACCGCCCAGACCAGGTGGATCCAGCCGCCGTGGGCGTTGGTCCAGTCGGGGATCATGGCAGCCTCCGCAGGAGCGTCGCGCGCAGCGTGACCGCGCCGGCGATCGCCAGCATCGCCAGCGCCACCAGGTAGCCGTAGAGCTGGTTCGGCTCGGCGCCCTGGGTCTCGTCGATCTCGGTCCGCTCGAGCCGGTCGATCTCCTTGTAGACCTGGCGCAGGCCGTCGAGGTCGGTGGCCCGGAAGTAGCGGCCGCCGGTGGCCTCGGCGATCTTGCGCAGCGTGTCCTCGTCGATCTGCACCTGCATCGACACCAGCTCGGTGCCGCCGCCGAACCGGCTCGGCACCCGCACCGGCGCCCGGCCGTTGGTGCCGGCGCCGACGGTGTAGACCTTGATGCTCGCGTCGCGCGCCAGGCTGGCGGCCGCCAGCGGCGCGACCTCGCCGACGTTGGACACGCCGTCGGTCAAGACGATCGCGACCTTGCTCGCCTGGGGCGCGGCCCGCAGCCGCTCGACCGCCTGGGCCAGCCCGTCACCGACCGCGGTGCCGTCCTCGCGCTGCTCGGTCACGATCTCGACCTGGCGCGCGGCGGTCGCGAGGTTGGCGTGATCGAGCGTCAGGGGCGACAGCGTGTCGGCGTAGCGCGCGAACGCGATCAGCCCGATCGCGTCGTCGGGCCGGCCGCCGAGGCCGCCGCCGCCGAGCACGAACTGCTCGAACACCCGCTTGACCGCGTCGAGCCGGGTCTGCTCGTGGTCCTGGTCGGACAGGTCGAGCGCCTGCATCGAGCCCGAGTGATCGACGACCATCATCACCGCGATGCCGCGCCGCTTGATCCGGTGCTGGCCGTCGTAGCGCTGCGGCCCGGCCAGCGCCAGCGCCAGCGCCAGCACCGCGAGGCCGTAGAGCGCGTCGGGCAGCCACGCCAGGCTGGTGCGCCAGGTCGCGCCGTGGGGCAGCGCCGCCAGCGACGAGAACTGGACGCGCCCGGCGGCGTGGCGGGACAGCAGCACCACCGGCGCGATCGCCAGCGCGGCCAGCAGGTACCAGGGGTGCGCGAGCTCGATGCCGAACAGCGTCATGCCGCCTCCTTGTGGCGGGTGTCCTCGATGAAGGCCCGGGCCGCGGCCAGGCTCGCCAGCGACTCGTCGGCGGTCGGGCGGTAGCCGGCGAACTTCACCCGATCGCAGGTCTCGAGGAACGCCGACAGCAGCTCGCGGTGCGCGCTCGACAGCCCGGCGGCGCGCCGCGCCACCTGCAGGAACTCCTCGGTCGTGAGCTCGGGCGCGCGCAGCGCGAAGCGATCCTCGAGGTAGTGGCGCACGACCGCCGACAGCTCCACGAACCAGTCGTCGATGCCGACGTCGTCGGGCGCGCCGCCGCGCTCGAGCGCCGCCAGCCGCCGCACCGCGATCTCGTAGGCCGAGATCCGGGTGCGGACGATCGCCTGGCGTCGGTACGCGCGCACGCCCCAGACGATCGCGCCGAGCGCGATCAGCCCGGCCGCGATCAGCCCGGCGATCAGCCACCACGCCAGGCCGCCGACGACGATCGCCAGGCGGCCGCGGGCCGGCGCCAGGGCCTCGGCGGCGCGGGCCGGATCGACCGGGGCGACCGCGATCGGGATCTCCTCGGTCAAGAGCTCGGTGGCGGCGCTGCTGGTCGCGCCGGCGGCGGCGGCGCTGGCGCGCGCGTCGGTGACCAGCAGCCGGAACGGCGGGATGCGGTGCTTGCCGCTGCCGGGCGGCTCGAGCGTGTAGGTCTGGACCTCGACGGTGCCGCCGTCGTCGCGGCGCTGGGTGTCGTGGACCCAGCCGACCGCGGCGAAGCGGCCGAGGCCCTCGTCCTCGAACGGCGCCGCGACGGTCACGCCCGGCGCCGCCTCGATCGTCAGCTCGAGGTAGAGCGGATCGCCGAGCTGCGGCGCCGGCGGCCACACCTTGACCGTGGCCTTGACCGGGCCGTTCTCGCTGATCTTGACGGTGGCCTCGGGCGTGGGCCGCGGCCGGGCCTCGCCCGGCTGGGCGTGGCGACGCCCGCACCCGCCGACGGCCAGCGCCACGCACAGCGCGACGGCGACGACGCGCGCGGTCATCGCCCGAGCCTCCGCTGGCGCTCGCGGAAGAACCGCAGCAGCGGATCGACGACCGAGCCGCCGGCGTCGATGTGCAGCAGATCGACGCCGCTGGCGCGGAGGGTGTCCTCGAGCCGGGCCCGCCGCGACCGGGCCACGTCGGCGACCTGCCGCCGGTAGGCGTCGGACCGGGTGTCGACCAGCCGGGTCGCGCCCGTCTCGGCGTCCTCGAGCGTGACCAGCCCGGCCGGCACGAACGCCTGCTCGCGCGGATCGGTCACCAGCGCCGCGACCACGTCGTGCTTGCGGTTGGCGTGGCGGAGCACGTCGAGGTAGCCGTCGTCGAGGAAGTCCGACACCAGGAACACCACCGCGCGCCGCGGCAGCACCTTGCGGCAGAACTCCAGCGCGGCGCCGATCGAGGTCGACCGCCGCGGCGAGCGGGCGGTGACGTCGCGCAGCCCGCGGAACCAGCCCCAGACCCGGCGCGGCAGCTCGGTCGGGCGCCAGCGCGGCGACGCCGAGCCCGGCACCTCGCGGCCGCGCGCGAACACCTCGCGGATGATCCGCAGCGCGTGCTTGTCGCCCTTGCGCGGCGGGATGAACACGTCGGCGCCGCCGTGGAACAGGAGCAGGCCGACCTTGTCGCCGCTCTCGACCGCCGACAGCGCCAGCAGCGCGCACAGCTCGACCGCGGCCTCGAGCTTCGAGCGCGCGCCCGAGCCGAAGTCCTGCGAGTGGCTGACGTCGCACAGGAGCATGACCGTCAGCTCGCGCTCCTCGACGTAGCGCTTGACGTGGGGCTCGCCGGTGCGCGCGGTGACGTTCCAGTCGATCGCGCGCACCTCGTCGCCGGGCACGTACTCGCGCACCTCCTCGAAGTCCATGCCGCGGCCCTTGAAGACCGAGAGATAGGCCCCGGCCATGACGTTCGCGACCTGGCGGCCGGTCACGAACTGGATGCGCTTGACCTCGCGGGCGAGCTCAGCAGGCAACATGGGCGGCGGTCACGGGACGGCGACGTTCTCGAGGATCTGCGCGATCAGGTGATCGGCGGTCTTGCCCTGGGCCTCGGCCTCGTAGCTGGGCAGGATGCGGTGGCGCAGGACGTCGACGGCGATCGACTTGACGTCGTGGGGGCTGACGTAGGTGCGGCCGCCGAGCAGCGCCGCGGCCTTGGCGACCTTGATCAGCGCGATCGACCCGCGCACCGACGCGCCGTTGTCGAGCAGCGGCGCCAGGTGCGGCAGGTTGGCGCCGCGCGGATCGCGCGTGGCCGCGGTCAGCTCGACCGCGTAGCGCTTGACCTTGTCGTCGACGAACACCTGCCGGGCCACGTCGCGGGCGGCGAGGATCTCGTCGCAGGTCATGACCTTGCCGACGGTCGGCTCGCCGCCGGCGCCGGCGTAGCGGTCGAGGATCTTGACCTCGTCGTCCTTGGTCGGATAGCCGACCTTGACCTTGAGCATGAAGCGATCGAGCTGGGCCTCGGGCAGCGGGTACGTGCCCTCCTGCTCGATCGGGTTCTGCGTCGCGAGCACCAGGAACGGCTCGGCCAGCTTGAAGGTGTGCTCGCCCAGCGTGACCTGGCGCTCCTGCATCGCCTCGAGCAAGGCCGACTGGACCTTGGCCGGCGCGCGGTTGATCTCGTCGGCCAGGACGAAGTTGCCGAACACCGGCCCCTTCTTGACCGAGTACGTGCCCTCGCGCGGGTTGTAGATCTGGGTGCCGACGACGTCGCCCGGCAGCATGTCGGGCGTGAACTGGATGCGGGAGAAGGTGCCGTCGAGGGCCTCGGCCAGGGTGCGCACGACCAGGGTCTTGGCCAGGCCGGGCACGCCCTCGAGCAACACGTGACCGCCGGCGAGCAGCCCCAGGAGCAGGCGCTGCAGCATGTCGTCCTGCCCCACCAGCACCTTGCTGACCTCGGCCTTGAGCGCCGTGAACCGGCTCTGGAAACGCGCGACCTCTTCGCTGAGACGATCGGACATGACTCCTCGACTTGCCAGGAAAGCGTAGGGATTCAGATGCGGTACGTGGCGCGCACGGGGTGTAGTACCTCGCGCCGCGCCCTGTCAACTGGCGCACCCGCGCCGCTATTCCCGGCCGTGCGACACCGCTGCGACATCGCCGCTCATGCGTCGGCCCGACCGTGCGCGTACGCTCAGGTCATGCGCCGCCCCGTCCTCATCGCCCTGGCCACGATCGCGACCGCGGCCCTCGCCGTCCGCGCCGCGCCCGCCGACGCGTGCGTGCGCGCGAGCGAGGCCAACCGCCTGCTGGGCTGGTCGGCCGACGGCACGTACGCGCTGCTGGCGCTGGTCGACGATCACGGCGCAATCGACCACGCCGAGATCCTGCCGACCTCGTACCAGGGCTCGGTCTACGTGATCACCCCCGACGAGGCCGGCGCGATCATCGTCACCAAGGTCAAGGTCGGCCAGTGCGCGTCGTTCGGCGATGAGGAGGACGCGCCCGTGGTCGAGCGCAAGCGCGGCAAGCTGACCGACGCGTCCTTGCGCGGGCTCAAGACCGTCAAGGCGATGAAGTTCGGCACCGCCGAGGTGGCCCCGGCCGCCGCCGCGCCGACGCCGACCGCGGCGTTCACCGGCGCCAAGCGCTACGCCGCCCACGACCTGGCGATCACCGCTGGCGCCACCACGACGACGATGCCGATGCCGGTGTGGTGCGTCGGCTCGTGCCTGCGCGACGAGCACTGGGACAAGTGGAAGGCCGAGGTCGCGGCGGTCCACACGCTGGCCTCGGGCACGGTCCTGTACGAGCTGCGCCTGGTCGACGTGTGCAACGGCGGCACGCTGATCCGCGTGGTCACGCAGACGCCGGCGAAGATCAAGGTGCCGAGGCGGCGCTGCGGCGGCTCGGGCCAGTAGCCCGCCGAGGTCCCGAGCGCGCGGACCTGTCAGCGCTCGCGACGTCTTCCGTCGAGCAGTGGGTCGCGCGGCGCGCGGCGCGCGTCGTGGGTGCGGGCCCGGTCGGGGCTCGCCCTCGACGGGGAAGCGCGCTCAGCCGCGGCGCGCGAGCTGCGCCCGCAAGAGGCCGTGGAACTGCCCCTCGGCGCCGCGGTAGATCCAGCCGAGGTGCGCCCCGCAGCTCATACACGCGGAGATCTGCCAGGCGTAGCCAGGGAACCACGACCACGCGGTCTCGGGATCGCCGACGTACGACAGGCCGGTGGCCAGCGCGAAGCAGCCGAGCACGTGGACGAAGCCGCCGGGGTTGACGAAGGTGTGCTCGTGGGCGCCGGCGATCGCGACGCGGTGATCGTCGTGAGTGATCCGCCGACCGCAGGTCGCGCACACCAGGTCGCCGGACCGGGCGTCGGCGTCGTCCGCGACCGGCGCCTCGGCCGGCGGGCGCCCGCGTCGGCGCCGCGCGCCGGCCTCGAGGTGCGCGGTCGCCGCGATCACCCGATCAGGCTAGCACCGCCGGTCAGCGCGCGCGCAGCTCGCGCAGCGCCCAGGCCGCGCCGCCGTCGCCGTCGATCATCACCGCCCACAGCCGCACGCGCTCGACCTCGGTGGGCGCGGTCAGCTCGACCGAGCCGATCGCGGCGGTGCCGTCGGGCTGGTAGCGGACCTCGGCCGAGGTGTCGGCCAGGCCGCCGGCCGAGACGTAGAAGTAGGTGCGGACGCCCTCGCGCACCGGCGCCGGGGTCGGGTCGTCGGTGCAGGTCAGGTCGAGCGCGTCGACCGCCGGGACCGCCGCGACGCGGTGCGTGGCGCCGGGCACGAAGCCGTCGGCCGGGCCATCGTCGATCGTGATCGCCGCGATCACCGGGCCGCGGCGCGCGACCGCGGCGACGCCGACGTCCTTGCGCGCGACCAGGCGCACGCCGTCGATGGTGACGGTGGCGATCACCGGCACCGCGATCATCGGGCCGGGGCACGCGCCGGCCGGCGGCAGCGGCCCGCCGGGCTCGCCGAACCGCGCCCGCACCGCCGCCACGTCGAGCCGCGCCAGGCCGGCGGCGTCGACCACCAGCGGCAGCGCGTCGCCGGGCCCGCAGTCGAGATCGGGATCGCGCACCAGGCGCCACGGCGAGCACGCGCGCCAGCTGACCGGGGTCGCGGCCGGCGCGCCGTCGGCGTCGACCACCAGCGCGGCCAGCGCGACCGTGCCGTCGACCGTGGTCACCGGCGGCTCGGCCGCGACCGCCAGCAGCCGGGCCTCGGTGATCAGCGTCGACGGCGCCAGGCCGTCGCCGCTGCAGGCCGCCGCCGCCAGCGCGAGCGCCGCGGCCCTCACGGCGTGAACTCCACGCCCAGCGACGGGAACACCGGCAGGCCCCGGGTGTACGAGCGCCGGCTGTAGTCGAAGTTGTAGGACACGCCCTCGGGGTTCAGCCGGTTGCTGACGTTCTGCACGTCGAGGAAGAGCTTGGTCACGCCCCACGGACGCTTCCAGGTACGGTCGATCCGCAGGTCGAGCTGCACGAACGCCGGGAGCCGCTCGGACAGGATCGGCCCGTCGACCGGACGGAAGTCCTGGGCGTCGACGTCGAAGTACGCGCCCGCGACCGGGGTGATCGGGTTGCCGCTGGCGAACCGCAGGCGCGCGCCGAGCTGCCACGCCCCGACCGGCGCCGCCGCCACCGCGGTCAGCACGTGCGGCTGATCGAGCACGTACGGCCGCCACGTCGGATCGAGCCGGGGATCGCCTTTGCGCTCAGCCCGAGCGTAGGTGTACGCGACCCAGCCGGCCCAGGCGCCGGTGCGCTTGCGCAGCATCACCTCGAGCCCGGCGCCGCGGCCGCGGCCGGTGTTCTCGCGGTAGCTGTACGAGCCGAACTGCTCGTCGGTGAGCTCGCGGCTGGCCGCGCCGGCGCCGCCGCCCTGGGGCCCGCCCGCGACCTGGGCGGTGGCGGAGCTCACCGCGTCGACCGCGAGCCCGCGCGACTGCTCCCAGTACGCGGTCACCGCCACCGACGACGCCCGCGGCAGCGGCGCGGTCACGCCGAACGACGCCTGGGTGCTGACCGAGGCCTCGAGGTCCTGGTTGCCCCACGCGGGATCCAGATCGACCGCGGCCGGCGGCTGGTGGTAGCGACCGATCGCGGTGGCCATGGTCCAGCCGCCCGGCAGCTCGTGGGTGATCGCCAGGCGCGGATCTGCCACCCACTGGTTCGACAGCCCGAACCGATCGATCCGCAGGCCCGGCTTCACGCCGACCCGCCCGTCGGCGATCCGGTAGAAGCCCTCGACCCACGCGCCGAGATCGCCGGCCCACAGCGCGCCGTCGCGCTGGGTGACCTGGTTCGACTCGGGCATGCCCGGCATCGGCGGCGCCTCGTTGAGGATGTCGTAGCCGTAGCGGGTGCCGACCAGGTCGAGGCCGCCGGCGACCCGGCCGTCGCGCCAGGTGCGCTCGAGGTCGGCGCGCAGCGCCACCGGGATGTTGCGGCGGGTGATGCCCTGCCCGTCGATCCGGAGCGACACCTCGTCGGCGCCGACCGACGGCGTGATCGTGGCCGCCCACGGGCCGTCGACGCGCCGCCAGGTCACCGCCGCGCGCACGAACCGCGACCGGTAGTTGAGCGACGTGCCGTCGTCCATCGCGTCGCCGGGGTTGGCGAAGGTCAGCAGATCATCGGAGCCGAACACCTGCGCGGTCACGCGGCCGGTGCGCGCGTGCTCGCTGCCGCGATCCCAGCGCAGCTGCCCGTCGAGGTAGCGCGGCGCCAGGGTCAGATCGGGCGCGGCCGCGGCCAGGATGCCGTCGATGTACGAGCGGCGCAGGCCGAACATCAGGCCGCCACCGTAGAGCGGGCCCTCGCCGCGGGCCTGGGCGTCGGTCAGGCTGACCTCGGTGGCACCGCGCCAGCGATCGGTGCGCGCGGCCCGCGACCGGACCTCGACCACGCCGCCCTGGGTCCGCCCCCAGCGCGCGCCGAACGTGCCGGGCATGACCTCGAGCCCGTCGAGCAGCGCGGTCGGGAAGAACGACGCCAGGCCGCCGAAGTGGTAGAGCAGCGGCACCTCGATGCCGTCGAGGAACACACTCGAGTTGCGCGGGCTCTGGCCGCGCAGCACCAGGCCGCCGAGCCCGAACGGGATCCGGGCCACGCCGGGCAGGCTCTGCACCGCCTTGAGCGCGTCGTTGCCGGCGCCGGCCACCGTTCCGACGGTGGCGGGATCGAGATCGTACGCCGCCGGCTCATCGACGAACGGCGCCTCGCCCTCGAGCGTGACCAGCTCGAGGTCGTTGACCAGGCCGCCGCGCACCAGCACCAGCCGGGCCGCGCGGCCGGGCGCGGCGCGGGTGAGCAACGGCTCGAACCCGTCGGCGACCACCAGCACGTCCTGGGGGCCGGTGCCGGCGTCGTCGACCGCGAACTGGCCGGCGGCATCGGTCGCGACCTCCACCCCGGCCACCACCACCACGGCCTCGGCGACCGGCGCGCCGGCTTCGTCGACCACGATCCCGCGCACCGGCGCCGCCAGCGCCAGCGCGGGCGCGGCCACGACGGCGGCGACGATCAGGGAGGAGAGGCGGCGCACCCAGGTTCGAGCGCGCTCGGCCCGTTATGGTTACGCGCCGTCGCCGCGAGCGATCACGCCCCACGCCGCCCCGCGGTCCGGTCGGGCCGCCCTGAGACCCCAGCGCTTGGCGAGCCACGGCGCGCCCGGCTCGACCGGAATCGCCAGCGAGGTCGCGCCGTGCGGCTACCGGGTCGCGCCGGCGTTGAGCATCGTGTCGGCGACCGCGCGGCCGCCGTGATCGCCGAACAGCGCGTCCTGGACCGCCTCGGCCCGCGCCGCGACCTGGGCCGCGAGCGCCGGGTAGGCCGGATCGGCGCGGACGCCGTCGAGGTGCGGGCACCGCGCGAGCCAGTGCCGATCGAACAGCCCGTGCTCGACCGCCAGCCGCAGCATCGCGACGGCGGTGGCGACGTCGCCGAGCGCGCCGGCGGCCTCGGCGACGATCTGGCCGATGAACGCGCGCCGCCGGGCGCTGCCGAAATCCGGCGCGGCCACGGTCGCGACGATCTGATCGCGCACCGGCGCCCACGGCGCGCCCAGGAGCGCGTCACACACCGCGGTCACGAGCGTGCGCTCGAACATCGACACCAGCGGCGCGGCCTCGACCTCGGCGCGGATCGCGGCGATCGTCGCGCGGTCGCCGCGCCAGCCGGCCAGGCGGATCTGCCAGCCGAACCGCCCCGGCAGCACGCCGGTCAGCGCGGCCAGCTCCGCCACGACCCGGTCGTGCTCGGGCCAGCGCTCCTCGAGGGCGTAGGCCCGGGCCAGGTCCCAGCGCGGCGCCTCGAGATCGGGCGCCATCGCCAGCACGTCGGCGACCCGGGCCTCGCCGTCGACCAGGTAGCCGGCCTCGAGCAGCATCCGGCCGAGCCACTCGTGGGCCTCGGGCAGGTACGGCGCCCGCGCGATCGCCGCGCGGAAGTGGACGGCGGCGGCGGTCGGGTCGCCCTGGTGCAGGCGGACGTGGCCGACGGCGATCTGGGCCTCGGCCAGCTGCGGCGCCGCCAGCACCGCCGACGTGGCGTGATCGGCCGCGACCCGCAGCGCCTCGGGCTCGGGCCGATCGCGGAAGAACGCGGCCCGCACCTCGCACATCGCCAGCCCGGCGAGGATCCGCGGATCGCCCGGCGCCAGCGCGGCCGCGGCCGCGAACTCGTGGTGGGCGGCGGCGCGATCGACCTCGGTCCGGCGCGACAGCGCCTGTGCGCGCCACAGGTGCTCGAGCGCCGGCGCCGCGATCGGCACCTCGCCGTGATCGCGCTCGGGGCCGGCGCCGACCACCGCGGCGATCACCCGGCTGGCCAGCTCGGCCCCGGCGACGAGCGCCGCCGGCTCGCTGGGGATGGTCAGCGCGAGCCGATCGACGCGCCCGCCGACGTCGATCTCGACGACCACCTGGTCGCGCGCGATCACCGCGACCCGCGCGCCGCCGCCGTCGACCTCGCCGCCGGGGCGCCGCAGCAAGCGCAGGTGGCTGCGCCGCGCCAGCCGGCCGACCAGCTCGTGGTGGAAGCCGACGACGCGGTGGGCGTCGGCCGAGCGCGCCTGGGGCGGCACGACCAGCACCGTCGGCAGGGCCAGCGCGCCGCGCCGCGCCGGCGCCATCGGCAGCGCCGCGCCGGGGCCGCGCTCGGGCGCCAGGGCGGCGCGCAGCGCGGCGACGCCGGGCCAGCGCAGGGTCGGCTCGTGCGCCATCGCGCGGGCGATGACCGCGGCCAGCGACGGCTCGACCCCGGCGAGATCGATTGGCGTCGTCGCCTGCTTGGCGTCGAGCACGGTCGCGACCGTGCCGGCGAACCCGGGCCGCCCGGTCACCATCTCGTAGAGCACCAGCCCGAGCGCGTAGACGTCGACCAGCGGCGACGGCGGCTCGCCGCGCACCTGCTCGGGCGCCATGTACCGCGGCGTGCCGCTCGAGCTGGCGTCGCCGCCGACCGACAGCGCGGCCACGCCGAAGTCGGTCAGCACGACCCGGCCGTCGCGGGCCAGCATGACGTTGTCGGGCTTGAGGTCGCGGTGGATCACGCCGACCGCGTGCGCGGCCGCCAGCGCGTCGCACAGCTCGACCGCGATCGCGATCGCCAGCGGCGGCGCCAGCGGCCCGGGCCGCAGCCGCTCGGTCAACGACTCGCCGGTGACCAGCTCCATCGTGAAGTAGGTCAGGCCGTCGGCGCGCCCGAGCTCGTAGGTCCGCGCGACGTTCTTGTGGGTCACGCGCCGCGCCAGCTTGACCTCGGCCCGGAACCGCTCGAGCACGCCCGGCACCGCGACCAGCGCGTCGTGGACGACCTTGAGCGCGATCTCCTCGTCGAGCTCGCGATCGAGCGCGCGGTAGACGTCGCCCATGCCGCCGCGCCCGATCGCCTCGATCAGCTCGTAGCGCTGCGCCACCGTGGCGCCGACCAGGCCGGACACCCGCGCAGCATACGCGACCGCGCCGGTCAGCGCGACGCGGCGCTGACCAGCAGCGTGTCGGCGGTCGCGCGGTGACCGTGATCCCCGTAGAGCGCGTCGAGCACCGCGTCGGCGCGCGCGGCCACGCGCGCGTGCAGCGCCGGGTACGCCGGGTGGGCCCGGAGCCCGGCCAGCGGCGGGCACCGCTCGAGCCAGTGGCGATCGAACAGGCCGTGGTCGATCGCGAGCTCGACCATCGCGACCGCGGTGGCGAGCTCGCCGACGCCGCCGGCGAACTCGGCGACGAGCTGCGCGATCAGCGCGCGCCGCCGAGCGCTGTCGCCGCCGTTCGCCGACAGGCTCGCCAGGACCTGGGCGCGGACCGGGGCCCACGGCCCGCCCGCGACGGCGTCACCGATGGCGTCGGCCAGCGCGCGCTCGAACATCGGCGGCAGCGTCGCCCCGCCCATCTCGCGCCGGATCGCCGCGACCTCGTCGGGGCGCCCGCGCCAGCCGGCGAAGCGCAGGCGCACGCCCACGCGCCCGACCGGATCGCCGGTGACGGCGCGCAGCTCGTCCATGACCCGGTCGTGCTCGCCCCAGCGCTGCTCGAGCGCGTAGGCCCGGGCCAGATCCCAGCGCGGCGCCTCGAGGCCGGGCTCCATCTCGAGCACGTCGGCGAGCCGGGCCATGCCGTCGACCAGGTAGCCGGCCTCGAGCAGCATCCGCCCCAGCCACTCGTGGGCCTCGGGCAGGTACGGCGCCCGCGCGATCGCGGCGCGGAAGTGGACCGCGGCCGCGGTCGCGTCGCCCTGGTGCAGCCGCAGGTGGCCGCTGGCGATCTGGGTCTCGGCCAGGTGCGGCGCCGCCGCCGCCGCCGCGGTCGCGCGGGCCGCGGCCACGCCCAGCGCGCCCGGCTGCGGGGTCGCGGCGAAGAACGCCGCGCGGACCTCGCACATCGCCAGGCCGGCCATGATGCGCGCGTCGCCCGGCGCCGCCGCCAGGGCCGCGGCGAAGTCGGCGCGGACCAGGGCGCGCGCGTCGCCCTCGCGCCGCAGCCCGGCCTGGGCCCGCCACAACAGCTCGCGCGCCGTCGCCGTGATCGGCGGCTCGTCGTCGCCGCGCTCCGGCCCGGCGCCGACCGCCGCCGCGATCAGCCGGCTGGTCAGCTCGGCGCCCTCGACCAGCGCGTCGACGTCGAGCGGGATCGACAGCGTCACCGCCTCGCGCCGACCGGTCAGCGCGATCGTCACGATCGCGTGGTCGCCGCCGGTGACGACGACCCGGGCGCCGCGGCCGCCGACGTCGCCGTGGGTGCGGCGCGCGAGGCGCATGTGCCCGCGCCGCGACAGCCGCCGCAGCAGCTCGAGGTGGAACCCGCTGACCCGATGCGCGACCGCCGCGGGCGCCGCCGGCGGCGCGACCAGCACCGTCGGCAGGCCCAGATCGTCGGGCGCGCTCGCCGGCATCGGCGCCGAGGCCGCCGCGCGGGCCGGGACCAGCGCCGCCCGCAGCGCGTCGACGCCGGGCCAGCGCGCGCGCGGATCGAACGCGACGGCGCGCGCGATGATCGCCGCCAGCCCCGGCTCGATCGCGGACAGCGCCGGCGGGCGGTGGTCGGGGTCCTGCTTGGCGTCGAGGGTGGTGCCGAGATCACCGGCGAAGGCGGGCGCGCCGATCACCATCTCGTACAGCACCAGCCCGAGCGCGTAGACGTCGACCAGCGGCGTCGGCGGCTCGCCGCGGGCCTGCTCCGGCGCCATGTACAGCGGCGTGCCGCTCGAGCCGTCCTCGGCCGCGGTCGCGAGCGCGGCCACGCCGAAATCGGTCAGCACCACGCGGCCGTCGGGCGCCAGCATCACGTTGGCCGGCTTGAGGTCGCGGTGGATCACGCCGGCCGCGTGGGCCGCCGCCAGCGCGTCGCACAGCTCGGCCGCGCCCGCGATCGCCCCAGCCGGGGTCAGCGGTCCGGCCCCGAGCCGCTCCTCGAGCGACTCGCCCTCGACCAGCTCCATCGTGAAGTACGCCAGCTCGTCGGTGACGCCGAGCTCGTAGGTCCGCGCCACGTTCCGGTGGGTCACCCGCCGCGCCAGCTTGACCTCGGCCCGGAACCGCTCGAGCACGCCCGGCACCCGGGCCACCTCGTCGCGCACGACCTTGAGCGCGATGGCCTCGTCGAGCTCGCGATCGTGCGCGCGGTAGACGTCGCCCATGCCGCCGTGGCCGATCCGCTGGATCAGCTCGTACCGGTTGGCGATGGTGGCGCCGATCAACCCGAGATCCACGGGCCCAGTGTACGCGAGCCGGCCGGGCCGGCGCCGGCGCACGGCGCCCGGACGTCTCGACCTGCAGGAAGTGCTCGGCGGACGCGTCGATCGCCGCGCAACCGCGCTCGGTCGGGCGCACCGCCCGCCGCCGGACCTCGATCCACGCGTTCTCGATGTACGTGCCGATGCCGGACTCGCCCGCGAGGATCTGGTCGGGCGCCGCCGGGGCGATCACCCGCGCGCCGACGCCGCGACGGTCGCGCTCGCCGGCCTACGCGGCGAGCGTGCGCGCCAGCAACTCGCCGACGCCGGCGAGCACCGGCGGTGGCAGCTCGTGCCCGCCCGGGAACGGCATGAAGCCGACCTCGGCGCCGGCCGCGAGCATGAAGTCGCGCAGCCGCTCGGCGCCCGCGAACGCCAGCAGCGGATCGCGGGTGCCGTGGCTCTGGAACACGGTCACGCCGGCGAGCGCGGCCGCGCGCGGGGCCCACACCGCCTCGGCCAGGAGCGTGCCCGACATCAGCGCCAGGCCGGCCACCGGCGCTGGCGCGTGGAGGGCGACGTCGACGGTGAGCATCGCGCCCTGGGAGAAGCCGCCCAGCACGGTGCGCTCGTCGCGGCGCCCGAGGTCGCGCGCCAGCGCCGCGAGCACCTCGAGCATCGCGGCCCGGGCGTCGGCCAGCCCGTCGGGCACCTCGATCGCGCGATCGACCGGGCGGCCGGCCGCCACCTCGCGCTCGAGCCGCGCCAGATCGATCATCCACCAGGCCCGCCCGTCGCCGTAGGGGCCGCCGAGCGCCAGCGGCGCGGCCGGGAACACCCAGCGGGTCCCGGGCGGCGCCTCGACGTAGCTCGCGAGGTCGACCAGATCCTCGCCGGGCGCGCCGAAGCCGTGCAGCAGCACGACCATCGGGCCGTCGCCGCCGCCGCGATCGTCGGTGCCACCAGTGATCACGCAGTCGAGGGGCCCCACGCGCTGGCGGATCATCGCGGCGCTCCGAACACCTGGGTCCACAGCGCGCCGGCCTCGACGTGGCCGACGCCGATGTCGACGAAGTCGCCGTTCATGATGTTCATGCAGTGGCCGGTGCTGTTCATCCACTGCCCCATCGTCGCGGCCGCGGTGCTGTTACCGCCGGCGATGTTCTCGCCGGCCGCGCGCCAGGCGTAGCCGGCCAGCTCCATCCGATCCCACGGCGCCTGGCCCTCGGGGTTGGTGTGATCGAAGTAGCTGCGGTCGAACATGTCCTTGGTGTGGACCCGGGCCGCGCACCGCAGCGCCGGCGCCATCGTCAGCGGCGGCACCGCCGGCTGGGCCTGGCCGCCGCAGGTGGCGCCCGCGGCGCGGTGCTGGTTGACGATCACCAGGATCTCGTCCTCGAGCGCGGTCGAGGTGAAGCCGGCGACCGGGCTGCAGTAGGGCGTGTCGGGCACCGACGGGTCGATCGCTGCGGCGTCGTCGCCGCCGCACGCCGCCACCAGCCCGAGGGTCACGACGTGCCGCGCGCGAATCCGCATCGGGCTAGTGTACCCGTCGCCGATCGGTTGCGTCGACGATCATCGCCGGGCAAAGTGCCGTCGGTGACCGACCCCGATCGCGATCGCCTGCGGGCGCGCCTGGCCGAGGCCGGCTACACGCCCGGCCGCCGCGACGTCGCGCCGCTGGTGGCGCTGATCGACGACGGCGAGCTGGCGCCGACCTTGCGCCGGGCGCTGGCCCGGGCGCCGGCCGAGGTGGTGACGCGCGCGATCGCGGCCGCGCTCGCCGGCGCCGCCGACGCCACCGGCGCGGCGCTGGCCACGGTGCTGGCCGACGCCGCGGCCCGAGATCCCGACGCCCGCGCCGCGCTGATCGCCACCCTCGCCGACCCGCGCCCGCGCACGCAGCGGGCGGCGGTCGTCGGGCTCGGCAAGGTCGGCGGCGACGACGCCCGCGCCGCGCTGTGCGCGCTGTGGGACCGCCCCGAGCTGGCGCCGCCGCTGCGCCGGGCCGTCGCCGACGCGCTCGGCAAGGTCGGCGGCGACGACGCCCGCGCTCGGCTGGCGGCCGCGGCCGACGACGGCGATCCCGAGCTGGTCCGCCGGCGCGCCCGCGCGCTCCTGATCAGCGAGCGCGACGCCGACGCGCGCGCCTCGACGCTGGTGCTCGATCGGGCCCCGGCGACGCCGGTCATCGTCGTGGGCCACTGCCGGGCCGGGCTCGAGCCGCTGCTGGCCGCCGAGCTCGACGAGGCCGGCGTCCTACCGCTGCGCCTCGGCCCGGGCCGGGTGATGGCGCTGCTCGGCGGACCGCTCGCGCAGGTAGCCGAGGTGCGGATCGCGCTGGCGATCGGGATCCTGCGCCCGCTGGCCAAGGCCACCGCCGAGGCGATCGCCGACGCCCTCGCCGCCGACGAGGTCGGCGCGCTGCTGGCGGCGTGGACCGAGGGCGCGATCCGCTGGCGCCTCGACTTCGCGCGCGGCGGCCACCGCCGGGCGCTGGTGTGGGCGACGGCGGCGGCGGTGCGGGCCCGGACGCCGGCGCTGCAGAACCAGCCGCGCGACGCGACCTGGGACGTGGTGATCGGCGCCGACGAGCACCACCTCGAGCTCCGCCCGCGCGCGCTCGGCGACGCGCGCTTCGCGTGGCGGGTCACCGACATCCCGGCGGCGTCGCACCCGACGATCGCCGCGGCCCTGGCCCGGGTCGCCGCGCCGACCGCCGACACCACCGCGTGGGATCCGTTCGTCGGATCCGGCGGCGAGCTGTGCGAGCTGGCCCGGCTCACCGACGGCGCGCTCCACGGCAGCGATCTCGACGAGCGGTCGCTGGCGGCGGCGACCGCCAACCTCACCGCCGCCGGCGTCGCGGCGCGCGCGACCCTGACCCTGGCCGACGCCCTGACCCACGCGCCGCCGCCGGTCGACGTGATCGTCACCAACCCGCCGATGGGCATGCGCCTGCGCGGCGACGTCGGCGCGCTCCTGGCCGAGTTCGCGGCGCGGGTGCCGGCGCGCCTGACCGCGCGCGGGCGGCTGGTGTGGCTGACGCCGGCGGCGAGCCGCACCGGCCCGCCCCTGGCCCGCGCCGGCCTGCGCCGCACCTACGCGCGCCCGGTCGACCTCGGCGGCCACGAGGTCATGCTCGAGCGCTGGGATCGCTGACCCCGGCCACGCCCCACGCGGTCAGCGCCGCGCGCACGCCGGCGGCGTCGGCGGCGATCGCCACGTCGGCGGCGGCCGCGCTCGGCGTCGCCGCCGCGGTCGGCCCGAACCAGATCGCGCGCCAGCCGGCCGCGCGCGCCCCGTCGACGTCGGCCGAGCGCGAGTCGCCGACGTGGACCGCCGTCGCCGGCGCGCCCCCGAGCGCGGCCAAGGTCAGCGCGAAGATCCGGGGGTCGGGCTTGTCGACGCCGACCTTGCCCGAGTCGATCACCGCCGCGAACTCGTCAGCCCAGCCGATCTCGGCGAACAGCTCGGCCAGGCGGCCCTCGGAGTTCGACAGCACCCCGACCGCGACGCCGGCCGCGCGCAGATCGCGCACGAGCGCGCGCATCCCCGGCACCGGCCGCCGCCACAGGTTGCGCGCCGGCTGCTCGGTCCACAGCCACGCCGCCAGCGCGTCGGCGCGCGCGCCGTCGACGCCCGCCGCGGTCGCGATCAGCTGGGCCATGAACCCCTGCCACGGCTGCGCGTGCCCGCCGGCGCGGACGACCCGCTCGTAGTGCTGCCACGCCGCCGGCTGCGCCGCCGCGAGCGCCGCCGGGTGCGCGACGACGCCGCGCTCGGCCAGGCGCGCGGCCAGCATCGCGGTGTCGAGCTCGATCAGCGTCTGGCCGGCGTCGAACGAGACCGTGGTGATCATGGCGCGGGCGGGCTCGGGCCGTCACCGCCGCCACCGCCGCCACCACCACCGCCGCCACCGCCGCCGCCACCGCCGCCGCTCGGTCGCAGCGACCGCGCGATCACGCCGAGGCCGCCGGCGATCAGCACCAGGATGATCAGCGTGTCGTAGAGCGTCATCGACCGCAGGTGGATGCGCATGTTGGCGATGATCCCGAGCACGATGATCAGCAAGCCGCCGCCGGCCAGGAGCCAGCCGACCTTCGACGAGCCGTCCCAGAACAGCACCCCGACCCCGGCCAGCAGCGGCAGGAGCGTCAGCCCGAAAGTCCGATCGTCGCCGGCGCCCCAGCGCCAGTAGCCGCCGTGGACGTCGACCTGCTGGAACAGCAGGTACAGGCCGCCGATGGCCATCGCCAGCCCGATGACGAACATGCCGAGGCCGCCGCGGGTGCCGCCGACGTCGCGAAGATCGTGCGCCATGGCCTCGACCATAGCGCACGCCGCCCGGTCACAAGAGCTTGTTGCGGCGCATGAGGTAGAGGAGCCCGCCCACGATCACCAGCGCCAGGCCCCAGAAGTACAGGTAGCCGTAGTGCCACTCGGCCTCGGGCAGGACCTTGAAGTTCATGCCGTAGACGCCGCACAGGAACGTCAGCGGCAGGAAGATCACGCTGACGACGGTCAGCTTGCTCATGACCTTGTTGGTCTGGTGCGCGACCATGGACATGTAGTTGTTGAGCGCGCCCGACAGGATGTCGCGATCGACCAGCACGTCCTGCAGCACGCGCTCGACGG
The DNA here is from genome assembly GCA_016717005.1 of Myxococcales bacterium. Lineage (NCBI taxonomy): Bacteria > Pseudomonadati > Myxococcota > Myxococcia > Myxococcales > Myxococcales bacterium. The sequence goes on from JADJUF010000041.1 coordinate 117,902, forward strand.
TGCCGACCATGTTGCCGAGGAACGGCTGGGTCGCCTCGCTGACGAACGGCGACTTGCGGGTCGACAGATCGGTCAGCACCGCGCGGGCCGGGAGCACGACCTTGCGCAGGTGCAGCAGGTCGGAGGTCAGCTCCGACGCGAGCGGGAACACCGACTCGTCGACCGTGGCGATCAGCGCGTGCTGGACCTGCTCGACCCGCTCCTCGAACACCTTGTGGACCGAGAGGTAGTTGTCGATCAGGTGATCCCAGAGCTCGTAGAGCATGAAGCTCGGGCTCTGCGCGAAGCGCACGAAGTCGGCGTGGAAGCTCTTGCGCACGGCGTCGAGGAACACCGTCGGCCCGCGGTGCAACGTCACCAGGAACTCGGCGCCCATGATCGCGTCGACGCGCTCGAGGTCGAACTTGGGGCCGACCAGGCGGCAGCCCGACATGACCAGGTGCACGTAGTCGTCGTAGCGGGCGATCTGCGTGGCCGGCTCGAGCGACAGCGCGTCGTCGACGATCTCCGGCGCGAACATCGCCAGCTCGGTGAGCAGGCGGCGGGCCTCGGCCGTGTGGGTGATGTCGACGTCGATCCAGACGAACCGGCCGGCGGCCATCGCGGCCGGCGCCTCGGCCAGCGGGATCGTCGGATCCTGCTTGCCGGCGAAGTCGAACGCGACCACCGTGACCTGCGGCGCGCGCGCTTCGGCGGATCCCTCGGTCATCGGCCCCATTGTATACCCGTCGCGGCGCGGCCGCTGCGCCGGGTCCGCCGCGGTCAGCGGCGCATCTTGGCCGTGAGATCCTTCACGACCTTGACCGGCGTGCCCGCGGTCGCGGTGATCGAGAACGACTCGGAGATCCCGTACTGGCGATTCACCAGCGTCACGCGGTGCGGGCCCGGCTTCAGCTTGAGCGCACGCTGCGGGGTGGTGAGGCCGGTGCGCTTGCCGTCGACGACGATCTCGCACGGCGGCTTCGCGCCGATCATCAGCACCGCGGCGCCGGTCGGAGCCGCCGCGGCGACGCGCGGAGGCGCGACGCGCGGAGACCCGGTGCGGGCTGGCGCGGACCGCGCCGGGGCCGCCTCGACCGGACGAGGACGCGCGGGCCGCGGGCGCGCCGGCGCGGCGACCACCGGCGCCGCCGCGACCTCGGGCGCCGCCGCGACCTCGGGCTCGGCCGCGACCTCAGGCTCGGCGGCGGCCTCGGGCTCGGCCGCGACCTCGGCCGCCGCCACCGGCTCGGCCGCGACCTCGGGCGCCGCGGCGACCACCGCGACGGGTGGCGCCGGGATCGGCGCCGCCGTCGGCGTGACGATCGGCGCCGCGATCGGGGCCGGCGCCGCGATCGGCGCCGTGGCGACCGCCGCTGGCGGCGCGACCGCCGCGCCGCGCGGCCACGCGATGACCGCGGTCGCGGCGACGCCGAGGATGAACGCGCCGCCGATCCAGATCCACGAGCGACCGCCGCTCGGCGCGCGCGGCATGCGCCCGATCTCCGTCGCCTCGACCCGGGCGGCGCGCGGCGCGTAGCGCCGGCTGGTGCGGACCTGCACCGGCGCCGGTTCGTCGAACGAGACGTCGACGCTGTCGGCGTCGCGGTCGGCGTCGTGATCGTCCTCGCTGTCGTGCCAGAACCTGGCCTCGACGCTGGGGGTCCGATCGAGCTCGCTGACCGCCAGCGCGGCGAGCGCGGCCACGGCGTGGGGATCGATCTCCTCGTCGACCAGCTCGGGCTCGACCAGGTCGAACGGCCGGGTCGGGACGTCGTGCTCGTTCGACGCGGACGCCGCGATCACCGGCGCGGGCGGCGGCGCGGCCGCGATCACCGGCGCGGGCGGCGGCGCGGCCGCGATCGGCGAGGTCTCGGTGCGGGGCGCGCCGACCGGCGCCGGCACGCGCGGCGCCGCGACCAGGTCGGTGCGGGTGGCCGCGGGCGCGCGGTTGCGCGGCAGCGGCGGCGGCATGGCCGAGACCGCGCCCCGGGCCGGGAACGGCGGTGGCAGCGCCGTGCGGGTCGCCGGCGCCGGGCGCGGGGACGCGAACAGCTCGTCGTCGGTTTCGACGGGGCGCTGCTGCGCGAGATCGATGAGGCGGTTGACCGCAGTGTTGTCCGTGCCGCTGGGCATTCGGTGTCTCCTGGGCGAGGTCCCCCCGGACCGGAGCCTCGTGTATCACTGGCGACACCCGCTACTGGTGAACGGTTACCTCGCCTTTCCTCACGCGAGCGTGACGCCGGCGTCTCGGTCGCGGACAAGCTGTAACCGACGCTACGTCACGAGCATGGAGACGTAGGGCCACCCCCGCCACCTGCCTACATCGTCGCCGATCATGCCGGGGCGTGGCCGCGCGAGCAGCGGTGAATCTCGACGGTGAGGTGGGCGATCGGCGCCGTCGCCAGGATCGCGGCCCGGTAGTACTGCACGTCGCGCGGCGCCGCGGTCACGAGCGTGACGATGCACCCGCGCCGCCCCGGCGCCATGTCCCACAGGTGCAGGTCGGCGACCCGGACGTCGTCGATCTGCTCGAGCCGTGTCTCGATCGTGTGGGCCACCTGGTGCGAGGGCACCACGTCGAGCAGCGGCAGCGCCGCGGTCCGGCACAGGCCGATGGCCCAGCGCCCGATCACCAGGCCGCCGAGCAGGCCGACCGCAGCGTCGAGGTACCACAGGCCCGCGTACTTACCGGCGACCAGCGCGCCGATCGCCAGCACGCTGGTGAGCGCGTCGGCCAGCACGTGGACGTACGCCGCGCGCAGGTTGTGATCGGTCGCCGGCGGCGCCTCGGCCGTCCGCGCGCCGTGGCCGTGGTCGTGATCGTGGCCGCCATGATCGTGATCGCCATGATCGTGATCGCCATGTTCGTGATCGCCATGTTCGTGATCGCCGTGATCGTGATCGCCGTGCACGTCGGCGCCGTGCTCATGGGCGTGCCCGCCGTGGCCGTGGTCGTGGCCATGATCGGCGCCGAGGATCAGCGCGCACGCGAGGTTGACGACCAGCCCGCCGACCGCGATCGGGATCGCCTCGCCGTAGGCCACCACCGCGTGCTCGCGCAGCCGCAGGACCGCCTCGATCCCCATCCAGCCGGCCACGACCACCAGCAGCACGCCGCTGGTGAACCCGGCCAGCGCGTAGACCTTACCGGTCCCGAACGTGAAGTGGCTCGAGGCCGCGCGCGTGCGCGCGAACCAGTACGCGCCCAGCGCCAGGCCCAGCGCGCCGGCGTGCGAGGCCATGTGCCAGCCGTCAGCGGTCAGCGCCAGCGAACCCGTGACATGGCCCGCGATCAGCTCGGCGACCATGGTCAGGAACGTGATCACGACGACCCAGGCGGTGCGACGCTCGCCGTGGGTCGCGGCCACCGCCAGATCGCCGTGGTGGGCGTGCTCGGCCGGCGCGTGCACCGCGGCGTCTGGGGAGGTCACCGCCGCAGTGTAGCAGCGCGGCGCCACCGCGGGGCCGGCGCGTCGAGCGGCGCTATGATCCCGCCGTGGCGCCCGCGCACCCTGTCACCATGGCCGTCCGGGCGTTGCGCGCGGCCGGCGTGGCCTTCACGCCGCACCTCTACACCTGGGCGCCGCACGGCGGCACGGCCGCTTCGGCCGCGCACCTCGGGGTCGACGAGCACCTGGTCGTGAAGACGCTGATCTTCGAGGACGACCGACGGCGACCGATGTGCGTGCTCATGCACGGCGACCGCGAGGTCTCGGCCAAGAACCTGGCGCGCACGCTCGGGGTCAAGACCACCGCGCCGTGCGCGCCCGCGGTCGCCGACAAGCACTCGGGATACCAGGTCGGCGGCACATCTCCGTTCGGGCTGCGCGCCCGGATGCCGATCTACTGCGAGCGCACCGTCGCCGCGCTGCCGTGCCTGTACGTCAACGGCGGTCAGCGCGGCTTCCTGGTCGCGCTCACCGGCGTCGACCTGGTCCGGGTGCTGGCCCCGACGCTGGTCGACGTCGCCGCCGGCGGGTAGCCGGAGCCGCGGTCACGGCGCCGGCAGGATCACGCGGTCGAGGACGTGGATGACGCCGTTGGTCGCGAACACGTCGGTGCCGACGATGTTGGCCACGCGGTCGCGGCCGTCGGTGATGCGCAGGTCGCCGTCGACGGTGAACGTCCCGGTCTCGACGGTCGTGATCGCCATGTTGACCGGCACCTGGGCCTCGAGGACCTGGGCGGCCACGACGTGGTAGGTCAGCACCCGGGTCAAGAGCGCGGTGTCCGCGAGCAGCGCCTCCTTGGTGACCCCGAGCTCCGTCAGCAGCGCGGCGAAGGCCGCGTCGGTCGGCGCGAACACCGTGAACGGCCCTGGGCCCGACAGCGTGTCGACCAGCCCGGCGGCGACCACCGCCTCGACCAGGATCGTGAACTCGGCCGGGTCACCGGCCGCGAGCCCCTGGGCCCGCTCGACGATGTTCTGATCCGCCGGCAGGATCACCCGATCGATCAGGTGGACCACGCCGTTGGTCGCGTCGATGTCGACCGCGGTGATCGCGGCGGTCCGGTTGCGGCCATCGGTGATGGTCGGCGGCGGGCCGGGCTCGATCTTGAAGATGCTGCCCTCGGCGGTGGTGATCGGCATGCCGAACGGGATCGCGGCCGAGCCGACCTCGGCCGTCAACACGTGGTAGGTCAGCACCGTCCGCAACAGCGGCTTGTTGGCCTCGGTCAGCAGGTCCGCGCCGGTGGCGCCGGCGTTCCCGGTCAGCTCGACCGCGAGCGCGTCGAACGCGGCGTTGGTGGGCGCGAACACCGTCAGCGCGCCGGGCGCGGCGAGCAGATCGACGAGGTCGCCGTCGTCGGAGGCGAACTGCACCGCGGCGACCAGGGTCGACAGTGACGGCGTCGCCTGGGCGGTCTCGACGATCGACACCGGGCCGGGCGGATCGATCACGGGATCATCGGAGTCACCGCAGGCGGCGAGCGAGCACACAGCGAGGGCGGTCAGGGCGAACGTCTTCATGAGGGTCTCCTAGGCGAGGTGGGGGCGTGCGTCGCCGCCGCGCGGCGGTGCGGTCCGCACACCGGACACGAACGGGACCTATGAGCGCGCCGGCCCCGCGGTCGTTACGCGCGATCGGCCGCGATCGGGTCGCGATCGTCGCCGCGCCGCGCGCGCGTCGGTCGCGCGAAACCTCCGCGGCGCGCCGGACGTCCCACCCAGGAGCTGCCGTGTCCACGACGCTGTCTTCCGCGCGGATCGGCCGCGCGCTTGCGCCGCGGCGGCCGACAGGCTACCCAACTCCCGTGTCGATCGTGCTGGCCTGGATCGCGAGCCTGTTCGACGTCGATCCGTCGCTGATCGAACGGATCGCCGCGGGTGACGCCGCGGCGCTGCGGCAGCTCTACGATCGCCTGGGCCCGCGGGTCCGCGCCGTCGCGGCCAAGGTGCTGGGCAACCCCAGCGACGCCGACGACGTGGTCCAGGAGACCTTCGTCGAGATCTGGCACCGCGCGCGCGGGTTCGATCCAGCGCGCGGCTCGCTCGTATCCTGGGTGACGATGCTGGCCCACCGCCGCGCGATCGACCGCCTGCGCCGGCGCGGCACGCGGCCGACCGCCGCGGTCGCCGGCGCCGACGTCGAGCTATCCTCGGCCTCGTCGCCCCACGAGGACGCGGCCCAGCGCCAGGCCCGGGACCGCATCGCCCAGGCCCTGACGGCGCTGCCCGACGATCAGCGCCAGGCGATCGAGCTCATGTACTTCCAGGGCATGTCCCAGAGCGAGGCCGCCGATCACCTCGGCGCGGCGCTCGGCACGTTCAAGAGCCGGGTGCGCGCCGCCATGACCCGGCTGGGGACCTTGCTCGACGAGCTGGCGCCGGAGGCGCGGCCATGACCGAGGCCGAGTTCCTCGACCGGGTCGAGACCTGGGCCCTCGGTGGCCTGACCGACCTCGAGCGCGCCGCGATGGAGCGCTACCTCGCCGACGCGCCGACCCCGGCGTGCCAGGCCGCGCACGCGCGCGCGTTCGCGACGACGGCGCTCCTGGCCGCGGCGCTGCCGCCCGCCGCGCCGGCGCCCGAGGTCTGGGCGCGGATCGAGCGCGCGCTGCCGCCGGCGCCGCGCCGCGCCGCGCCGACGCGGGTGCCGCCGTGGCTCGGCTGGGCGGTCGCGACCGTCGCGGTCGCCGCCGCGGTGCTGCTGTGGCTCGATCGCGACCGCCGCGCCGAGCGCGAGGCCGGCCTGATAGGTCAGGTCCGCGCGCGCGACACCGCGCTGGCGGCGGCGACCTCGACCCGGTCCGACCTCGACGCCTGTCGCCGCGATCTGACCGAGCTGCGCGCGCGCGATCTGCTCGCCGACGAGGCCGTGGCGCTGCTCGAGCTGCCCGGCACCCAGCTCATCCCGCTCGATCGCCGCGGCCCGGCCGCCCGCGACCTCGCCGCCAACGCGATCTATCACCGCGGCGTCAAGCGCGCGTACGTCGTCGCGGCCAACATCCCGGCCGATGCGCCGGTCGACGGTTATCAGGTGTGGCTGGTGCGAGGCGGCCAGCGGGTCGCGGCCGGGACGCTCGTGCCTGATCGCGGTCGGGCCATCGTGTCGATCCCGACGCTGACGCTCGACGATGGCGTGCCCGAGACCTTCCAGCTCGCGCTGGCGTCCGGCGAGATCGTGCTCGAGAGCCAGATCCGGATCTGAGCGACGGTCAGCCGGGACGAATCGTCGACGGGCGATCGCACTTTCTGCGCGCCGCGGTCATCCGATCGGGCCGGTCGCCGCGAATGGGTGGCATGGACGCTCGCCCTGACCGCGCCGCCGCGCAGCTCGATGATGACCACCGGTTCGTCTACGCCGTCGCGCGCCGCATCGTCGGCGACCGCGAGGCCGCCAGCGACGTCGCGCAGGACGCGATGCTCCAGGCGTTCCGCCACCGCGCCAGCTTCCGCGGCGACGCGCGCTACCGGACGTGGCTGTACCGCATCGCCACCACCGCCGCGTTCAGCCACCTGCGCCGCGAGCGCTCGCTGGCCCGTCGGGCCGCGGGCCACGCCGCCGCCGCGCCGCTGGCGACGCCACCAGCGACGCCGATCGAGGCGTTGACCGAGGCCGAGACCGCGCGGGTCGTCGCCGATCACGTCGGCGCGCTCGCGGGCCCGTACCGCGAGATCCTGGCGCTGCGCTTCTACGACGACTGCACCGAGCGCGAGGCCGCGACCACGCTGGGCGTGTCCGAGGCGGCGATCAAGCTGCGCACCCACCGCGCCAAGCGCGCCCTGCGCGCGCGCCTGACGCCGACGGTCACGGGGCCGCGGGCTGATCGCTGAGCGTGGCGCCGTCCCAGCGCAGCCACGCGCGCCCGTCGAGCACCACCGGGTAGTAGCCGGCGCGGCCTGCGGGTCCGCGCGGGTCGGGGCCGGTCACCTCGCCGCGCTCGAGCGCGCGCTGGAAGACCGGCGCGTCGCCGTCGCCGAACACGGTGACCGTGCGCGCCGGCGCGTTGGCGACCGGCGCGGTGACCACGACGATCAGCGCCGGCCCGCGATCGCCGTCGGCGCGCACGAACCACAGGTCGCGCAGCTCGCCCGCCACGACCAGCCGGCGCACCTGCGCGCCGACGACGCAGCCGGCCAGCGCGTGGATCGCGATCGCCGTGCCGCCGCCCCCGCCCAGCGCAGCGCCGGCGAACCAAGCGACCGGCGTCACCGCGTCGGCGATCGTCAGCGCGCCGGTGCCGGTCAGCGTCGCCGGCACGTCGGCGGGCGCGGCCGGCGCGCAGCTCGTCGACGCCACCACGCGGCCGGGGACCCAGCCGGCGTCGCCGCTGGCCAGCCCCGCCAGCGCCCAGCCGCGCCCGAGCTGCGAGGCGGTCCCGTCGATGGCCCCAGCCGCGGCGGCCACGATCGCGCCGCGCGGCACCAGCCGCACGATCGGCGCACGCGTCCCGATCGCGGCCCGCAGCTCGGTCGCCTCGCTCGTCCGCGCCAGCGCCAGGGTCGCGGCCGCGGCGACCAGGACCGCGTCGACGATGGGCGCGCCCGCGCCGACGGCGGCCGCGGCGCCGCGATCGGTGCCGGGCGGGAACAAGAGCCGCGGCCCGAAGTCGTCGCCAGCCGGCGCGAGCAAGCGCACCGCGCCCCGGCCAGCGTCGTCGAGACGCCACCACGCCGCGATCGCCTCGCCCCGGGCGTGCGGCGCCAGGGCGATCGTCGCCGGGGGCAAGGGCAGCGCGGCGGTGCCAGGCGGCGCCAGCGGCAGGCCGGCCGCCACCAGCGCGGGCCCCAGCGGGCCGTCCGCGCGCACGTGCGGCGCCAGCGCCCGCCACGGGTACACCACGTCGACGCCGTCGCCGGCGCGGTGCTCGACCACGCCGAGCGCGCCGATCACCAGCCGTCCCCCGGCCGGCGTCGCGTCGCCCACCGACGCCGCCAGGACCCGCGGCAGATCGGTGCCGGGGTGGAACAGCGCGCTCGGCTCGATCGGCGTCACGGTCGCGCCGGCGATCGCGAGGTGGAGCGCGTCGTCGTCGGCGAGCGTCCCGGCCGACATCCCGTCGTCGACCAGGCACCGCATCGTCACCAGCTCGTCGGTCGCGAGCATGACCCGACACGCGCTGCCGTCGCGCGCGGCCGCCGCCAGCGCGGCGTCGATCGCCGCCTGCGCCTTGCGGTTGGTCAGCGCCACGACCGGCACGGCCGCGCCCGCGATCTTCCGGGTCCGGACCGGCCGCGACGCCAGGCGGACCGCCGGCCCGAGCGTCACCAGCGTCGGATCGAGCGGCGGCGCCGCGCCCACGACCGCGCCCACGACCGCGCCGTCGACCGCGGGCGTCGCGTCGGGCGGGATCGGCGCCGGCCGCGCGTCGAGCGCGCCGCCGTCTGGGGGCGGCGCCACCGGCGCGCCCTCGCGCGCGGCCTTGCGCCCACACGCCGCGACCGCCCCGAGCAGCACGAGCGTGGCGACGACGCGCATGGGGACGATCTCGCCCCGCGGGCGTCGCGCCGTCAAGCCGCGCCGGTCGCACACCGGCGCCGCCGTCCTCGGCGGCCCGTCCGCGCCGGTCGCCGCCGGCGTCGTCATCGCCGGCCGGGGGCGGCCAGCCCGCCGCGCGACGCCCGCGTCAGTGCACGCCGAGGTAGGCCTTGCGGATCGCGTCGTCGGCCGCGAGCTGTGCGGCCGGGCCCGACGCGACCAGCGTGCCGACCTCGAGCACGTAGCCGACGTCGGCGACCTTGAGCGCCATGTGCGCGTTCTGCTCGACCAGCAGGATCGTCGTGCCCTCGCTCGCGATCTGCTTCACGATCTGGAAGATCAGCGCGACGATCTGCGGCGCCAGGCCCAGCGACGGCTCGTCGAGCAAGAGCAGCTTGGGCCGGGCCAGGAGCGCGCGGGCGATCGCGAGCATCTGCTGCTCGCCGCCCGACAGCGTCCCGGCGCTCTGCGTGAGGCGCTCGCGCAGGCGCGGGAACAGCGTCAGCGCGTGCGCGCGATCCTTGGCGATGCCGGCCTTGTCGGTCCGCAGGTACGCGCCGATGTCGAGGTTCTCGGACACCGACAGGTTCGCGAAGATGCCGCGGCCCTCGGGCGCGTGCGACAGGCCGCGCGCGACGATCAGGTGCGGGGCCTTGCCGACGATGTTCTTGCCGGCGAACCGGATCCCGCCCTGGGTCGGCTTCACCAGGCCGCTGATCGCGCGCAGGGTCGTGGTCTTGCCGGCGCCGTTGGCCCCGATCAGCGTCACGATCTGCCCGGCCTCGACGGCGAACGACAGGCCGCGCAGCGCCTGGATGCCGCCGTAGGCGACGTGCAGATCGTCGACCTCGAGCAGCGCGGTCACGCCTCGACCTCCCCGGCCACCGGCGCCGGCTCGTCGGGGACGCCCAGGTACGCCTCGATCACCGCCGGATCCGACTGGATCTTCGCCGGCGCGCCGACCGCGATCGTCTCGCCGTGATCGATCACGGTGATGTGCTCGCAGATGTCCATGACCAGGCCCATGTCGTGCTCGATCAGCAGGATCGCCACGTCGAACTGCGCGCGCAGCGACTGGATCAGGCCGCGCATCTCGATCTTCTCGGCGGTGTTCATCCCGGCGACCGGCTCGTCGAGCAGGAGCACCTTGGGCTTGGTCGCCAGCGCGCGCGCGATCTCGAGCTTGCGCTGATCGCCGTAGGGCAGGCTCTTGGCGATCTCGTCGGCGCGGTGGCCGATGCCCAGCACGTCGAGGAGCGCCAGCGACCGCGCCCGGATGTCGGCCTCCTCGCGCAGCCACAGCGGCGTGCGCAGGAGGCTGCGCCACAGGCCCGAGCGCGCGCGCACGCCGGCGGCGATGCGGACGTTGTCGAGCACGCTCAGGTCGCCGAACAGGCGGATGTTCTGGAACGTCCGCACCATGCCGGCGTCGGCGATCTCCGACGGCTTCTTGTTGGTCATCGGCACGCCGCCGACCTGGACCTGCCCGGCGTCGGGCCGGTACACGCCGGTCAGCAGGTTGAACACCGTGGTCTTGCCGGCGCCGTTGGGGCCGATCAGGCCGTGGAGCGCGCCCGGCGGCACGGTGAACGACAGCTCGCTGACCGCCTTGAGCCCGCCGAACGACTTCGACAGCCGGTCCGCGGACAGCGCCGGCGGGGGTCGCTGCGCCAGCGACGTCACGACCGGTCCTCCTGGCGCCGGTCGATGGCCTCGCGCAGCGCCGAGCGCAGGCGCCCCGGCAGGCCCGGCAGCCAGCGCGCGAACCGCCCGGGCGCGGTGACCAGGCCGCGCCCGATCGCGCGCCAGTCGACCTCCCACAGCTCCTTGAGGCCGAGCAGGCCCTGCGGCCGCAGGATCATCACGATGATCAGCGCCAGCGCGTAGGCGATCATCCGGTACTCGGAGAACGACCGGAACACCTCGGGCAGGATCGTCACGGCGATCGCGGCGATCACCGCGCCCGAGATCGAGCCCATGCCGCCGAGCACGACGATGATGACGATGTCGATCGACTTCTGGAAGCCGAGGTCGGCCGGCCGCAGGCTGTTGCCGAGCTCGTGGGCGTAGAGCCCGCCGCCGATGCCGGCGAAGAACGCCGAGGTCATGAACGCCGACACCTTGGCCTTGGTCGTGCGGATGCCCATCGCCTCGGCCGCGATCTCGTTCTCGCGCACCGCGAGGAGCTGCCGGCCGCGGTTGGAGTACTTGAGCCGGTACGCCACCAGGCACACGATCACGACGAACAGCCACACCCAGAACGGGTTGCGCGCGTCGATGTAGCGCGGCCCGCCGATGAACCCGAACCCGCCGCCGAGGTTGTCGAGCAGGGTCCACCAGTCGGCGGCCTCGACCTGCTTCTGCGACAAGACGACGTCGTCGGTCTGCTTGATCAGGACCCGGATGATCTCGCCGAACCCGAGCGTGACGATCGCCAGGTAGTCGCCGCGCAGGCGCAGGCTGGGCAGGCCGACCAGCCACCCGGTCAGCGCCGCCATGACGCCGCCGGCGATGCACCCGGCGCACAGCAGCAGCTCGCCCGGCCCCAGCGACCCGCCGTAGATCGCCTTGGTGCCGAACAGCTTGATCGAGCCGTAGTAGACGATCGCCGCGGCGGTGTAGCCGCCGACCGCCATGAACCCGGCGTGGCCGAGCGAGAACTGGCCGGCGTAGCCGTTGACGATGCCGAGCGACACGCCCAGCACGATCGCGATGCCGACGTCGATGAAGATCTTGCTGTAGTAGTCGCCGATCGAGACCGCGACCACGGTCTGCATGACGTACGCGAGCGCGAAGCCGATCAGGATCGGATAGGCCGACCGGACCACGGCGCCGACCAGGCCGGGCGTCGGGCGCGCGGTCATACCTTCTCCACCGTGTCCGAGCCGAGCAGGCCGGCCGGCCGCAAGAGCAGCATCAAGATCAGCACGCCGAACACGTACAGATCGGCCAGCTGCGGCGACAGGTAGGCGGCGCCGAACATCTCGATCGTCGCGATCAAGAGCGCGCCGACGACCGCGCCGCGGACGTTGCCGATGCCGCCGACGACCGCGGCCACGAACGCCTTGAGCCCGAGCAGCACCCAGAGCGCGTCGGCGGTCTGGTTGAGCTGGCCGTACTTGAGGCCGTAGAGCACGCCGCCAGCGGCGGCCAGCGCCGAGCCGATCACGAACGTGATCGAGATGACGCGATCGACCGGCACGCCCATCAGCGAGGCGATCTGATCGTTCCACGACACCGCGCGCATCGCCTGCCCGAGCTTGCTCCGGTACACCAGCCACTGCAGGACGATCACCAGCGCCACCGCGAGGAGCACCAGCGCCACGTCGACCAGCGGCACCTGCACGCCAGCCAGCCGGAACAGCGGCTCCTCCGACAGCAGCCGCGGCATCTTGACCGGGTCCTTGCCGAACACCGCCTGGAGCTGGCCGGTGTTCTGGAGGAACAACGACACGCCGATCGCGGTGATCAGCACGTTCAGGCGCGGGGCCTTGCGCAGCGGCCGGTAGGCCAGCCGCTCGATCGTGAAGCCGAGCGCGGCCGACGCCGCCATCGCCGCGATCATCACGATCGGCATCGCGAACACCGGCGAGCCGGTCCCGGCCCAGCCCAGCACGCCCGCGATCGTGAAGGCGATCCACGCGCCGAACGTGACCACGTCCGAGTGCGCGAAGTTGATGAACCGCAGGATCCCGTAGACCAGCGTGTAGCCCAGCGCGATCAGCGCGTAGAGGCTGCCGAGCGTCAGGGTCTGGAAGAAGACCTGGACGAACTTGGTCATAGGCGGTGGGGGTTCCTGGTTGAGTCGAGTGGCGTCGGATCGTGGACTCGTGGCCGGGCGCGCCGCCGACCTCCCCTCGCCCCGCCACGACGCCCGCCGGCAGTCCGGGGCCGGCCGCCCCGACGGGCCTACTCGGCCGGGTAGCGCTTCACCGCGGGGCGCTTGCCGTGGTCGATCTTCACGACCACCGCCGACTTCGACGCGTCGCGATCGCCGTTGATCGTGATCTCGCCGGTGACGCCGGCGAAGCCCTTGGTCGCGGCGATCGTCGCCGCCAGGTCCTTGCCGCTGAGCGACGGTGACCGATCGATGGCCGCGAACAGCAGGTTGGCGGCGTCGTAGCCGAGCGCGGCCAGGGCGTCGGGCGCGGCGCCGTGCTTGGCCTTGTACTTCGCGACGAAGTTCTGGACCGCCGGGGTCTCCTCCTCGGGCGAGTAGTGGTTCGAGAAGAACGAGCCCTGCACCGCGTCGCCGCCGATCTCCTCGAGCTTGGCCGAGTCCCAGCCGTCGCCGCCCAGGAACGGCACGGTGATGCCGAGCTTGCGCGCCTGGCGCGCGATGTTCGCGGCCTGGGTGTAGTAGCCGGGCAGGAACACCGCGTCGGGGTTCGCGTCCTTGATCGAGGCCAGCTGCGCGCCGACGTCGGGGTTGTTGGTGTCGTAGGCCTGGCGGGTCGCGACCTCGCCGCCCGCGGCCTTGAGCGCCTTCTCGAAGAAGTCGGCCAGGCCCTTGGAGTACGGCTGGCCCTGATCGAACAGGATCGCGACCTTCTTGGCCTTGAGCTCCTCGACCGCGAACTTGGCGACGACCTTGCCCTGGAACTCGTCGAGGAAGCAGACCCGGAAGATCATGTCGCCGATCTGGGTGACCGCGGGGTTGGTCGACGACGGCGAGATCATCGGCACGCCGTACTGCTGCGCGACCTGGCCGCCAGCCATCGACAGGCCCGACGCCACCTCGCCCAGGATCGCGACGACCTTGGTGCGGGTGATCAGCTTGGTGACCGCGGTGCCGGCCTCCTGAGGCTTGCCGGCGTCGTCCTCGGTCGTCAGATCGATCTTCCGGCCCTTGAGCGTGCCGGCGTCGATCGCCGCGTTGCGCTCCGCGATCGCCAGGCGGATGCCGCGGTCGGTCGACTGCCCGAAGGTCGCCTCCGAGCCGGTCATCGACGCGAAGTGGCCGATCATGACCGGCCGGTTGTCAGGCACGCCCCCGCCGGCGCCGCCCGATCCCGACTCGCCGGAGCCGCCGCCACCGCCGGTCTGGTTGCGCTTGCGCTCGCAGCCCGCGGTGACCGCGAGCAGGACCGACAAGCCGATGGTAGCCAGACTCCGAATTCGCCAACCGTTGAGATTCACGGCCATTCTCCTCGAGTAGGCAGATGCGATAGCGTGCCGGCCGCCGGCAAGTCAACCCCGCGGCGGCACCGGCTGCGTTGGCGGCGGGGGCGATGGACCGGTCGCGCCGTGCGTGATACCCCCGTTCCCCCGCGCCCTCGCGCAGCCCCGCCCTCTAATGACCACTCCCCACGCCCGTCAGTCCACGTCGATGCCCGCCCAGGGGCACCACTATCACGGCAAGAAGGAGCTGGCGCTGGTCTCGCTCGGCGCGCTCGGCGTCGTCTACGGCGACATCGGCACCTCGCCGCTGTACGCGATGAAGGAGTGCCTGACCGGCGAGCACGGCGCCGCGCCCACGCCCGCCAACGTCTACGGCGTGCTGTCGCTGGTGGTCTGGGCGCTGACGCTGGTGATCGTCGTCAAGTACCTGACGTTCGTGCTGCGCGCCGACAACAAGGGCGAGGGCGGCATCCAGGCCCTGGCCGCGCTGGTTTCGGGCACGACCAACCGCGCGGCCGGCAAGCTCGCGATCCCGGTGCTGATGGCGCTGTTCGGCACCGGCCTGCTCTACGGCGAGGGCGTCCTGACCCCTGCGATCTCGGTCCTGTCGGCGGTCGAGGGGCTCAACGTCGCGACCACCTCGGTCGAGCACCTCGTCGTCCCGATCACGATGGGCATCCTGGTCGCGCTGTTCATGGTGCAGCGGTTCGGCACCCACAAGATCGGCACGGTGTTCGGCTACATCATGCTGATGTGGTTCATCTCGATCGGCGTCGCCGGCGTGAGCTGGATCGTCAAGGCGCCCGAGGTGCTCCACGCGCTGAACCCGCTCTACGGGCTCAAGTTCTTGCTCCACAACGGCAGCCGCGGCTTCTTGCTGCTGGGCTCGGTCGTGCTGGTCATCACCGGCGGCGAGGCGCTCTACGCCGACATGGGGCACTTCGGCCGGGTGCCGATCCGGGTCGCCTGGTACTGCGTCGTGTTCCCGGGCCTCCTGCTCAACTACTTCGGCCAGGGCGCGCTGTTCCTGACCTCGCCCGAGGGCTCGATCCACAACCCGTTCTTCCAGATGGTCGAGGGCCCGATGCTCTACCCGATGGTGGGGCTCGCGACGATGGCCGCGATCATCGCGTCGCAGGCGCTGATCTCGGGCGCGTTCTCGCTGACCAACCAGGCCGTGCAGCTCGGGTACGCGCCGCGCGTGACGATCGTCCACACCTCCGAGAAGGCCGAGGGCCAGATCTACATCCCCGAGGTCAACTACCTGCTCATGGCCGCGTGCCTGGCGGTGGTGCTCGGCTTCGGCTCGTCGACCAAGCTGGCCGGCGCCTACGGCGTGGCGGTCACCGGCACGATGGCGATCACCTCGATCCTCTACTTCCTGGTGCGCACCAAGCTGTGGCACCTGCCGGTGTGGTCGAGCGCGCTCATGCTGGTGGTGTTCCTGGGCATCGACCTGACGTTCTTCTCGTCGACGATGGCCAAGATCCACCACGGCGGCTGGCTGCCGCTGACGTTCGGCGCGGTGGTGTTCGTGATGCTGACCACCTGGTGGCGCGGCCGCACCGAGCTGTCGCGGGTCATGGACCAGGGCAACCTGCCCGACGAGCTGTTCCTCGGCGACGTCGAGACCCAGGCGCTGCACCGGGTCAAGGGCACCGCGGTGTTCATGACCTCGAACCCCGACGGCATCCCCAACGTGCTGATGCACCACGTCAAGCACAACCAGGTCCTGCACAAGCAGGTCGTGCTGCTGTCGATCCGCACCGAGAGCGTGCCCTGGGTCGCGGGCAGCGCGTCGTTGCAGGTGAAGGACCTCGGCCAGGGCTTCTTCCGGGTCATGGCCCGGGTCGGGTTCATGCAGTCGCCCAACGTGCCCGCCATGCTCGCGCGCTGCGCCAAGCAGGGGCTCACGACCAACCCGGCGATCACCACCTTCTACCTGGGCCGCCAGAGCCTGATCACCACCGGCCGCACCAGGATGGCCCGCTGGCGGAAGATCTTGTTCTCGTTCCTGTCCCGCAACGCCCGCCCGCCGACCGACTTCTTCGGCCTGCCGCCCAACCGCGTCGTCGAGCTGGGCCTGCAGATCGAGCTGTAGCGCGGGCGCGGAGTTCGAGCGGGCCCGTCGCCGGGTCGCCGGGCCTCCCCGGGCAAGCCCCGAGCGCCACGGCGACGACCGCCCACGCGGCGAGACGCCCGCCCGCGCGGACTCGATCGAGTTCCGGCGGGCCGTCGGGAGCCCCCGGGCAGGTGTGCTCGACGATCGCTGAGGCGCGGCGGCGGCGCGGTTGTCATCAGCTGCGCGCGGCGCCGCCAGCGGCGACGGCTACGCTGGTCAGGTGACCCGACGCCCCGCCCCGACGTCCCGTGCCGCGGTCGGCGCGGCGCTCGCGCTGGCGCTCGCGGGCGGCGGGTGTCTCGACGACTGGACCGAGCCGGCGGTGCTGCTGGCCGAGCGCGCCGCGCCCGGCGCCCACGACTGCGGCGACACCGCCGGGCTCGAGGGCGACCCGGTCGTCGCGCGGCTGTGCGTCGACGTGATGATCGCCGAGGGCCGCGCGTTCCAGGTGGTGACCTCGCCCATGTCGGCCGATGGCGGCCACGCCGTCGGCTGGGCCACGGCCGCGCCCGGCTTCGTCCGGCTCGACGTCGACTGGACGGTGTCGCAGATCCCGTTCGTGCCCGACGAGTTCGACGTCACCTGGACCGCCTGCGTCCGGCTGACCAGCGTCAGCCCGTGCTCCGCTGGCCAGCTCTGGCGCGATCTGTGCCTGCGGTGCGTGCCGTGACCTGAACGCCGGCAGGTTCGGCCAGCGATCGCCCGGCGGGCCTCGCACGCGGCCGACGGTGGGAGCGTGACGAAGGCACGGCGGCGGCGGGCGCGGCAGCGTACCCAAGCACACCGACCGGCTTGAATGCCGTCGCGAGACGCGGACGTGCGAGGCAGATCCGGGCGCACGCCCGAAGCGCAGCGGGGAGCGTAGGGACCTACGTGACGAGCGCGCATCGGACGTACGCCCGGAGGTGCCCGCAAGGTCGCCTCGCAGCAGGCACTTCAAACCGGTCGGTGTTCTAGCGACGGGTGTAGACTCGCGGCATGCGCAGCCAGCTCGGGTTCCTGATGATCGGTGTCCTGGCGGCGTGCGGCGCGGTGGAGAGCTCGGTCGACGCGCCGCCCGGCCCGATCGACGCCCCGTCCGACGACGGCGGCGCCATCGACGCGCCGCTCATCGACGCGCCGCTCATCGACGCGCCCGCGGGCCCGATGCCGGTGCTCTACTGGTCGCTCGACAACAACGTCGACAACACCGGCGCCCTCGCCGGCTACGCGCTGACGACGCCGGCCGGCATCGGCTACGGCGCCGGCAAGTTCGGCCAGGCCGCCGCGTTCGGCGCGGGCCAGTACTCGTACGTCGACGGCATGCGCACGTCGCTCGACACCTACGCCAAGGTCACGATCGGCTTCTGGCTGCGCGAGCCCGGCACCGCGCAGGGCTCGGCCTTCCTCGACTGCAACAACCGCGCGACGTCGCCCTACGGCGGCGTGCAGCTGGGCCTGACCGGCCCGGACGTCAGCCTGTGCGTCTCGACCACGAGCAACTCGTACCTGAGCGGCGGCTGCGCCGGCTTCACCGCGCCGAGCGCCAACACCTGGCACCACTGGCTCCTGCGCTACGACGGCGTCGGCACGGCCGCCGGCCAGGGTGGCCCGACCCAGATCTACATCGACGACGTGCTCGTCCACACCCGCGCCAACGACACGGCGAACAACCCGGTGTTCAACACCACCGGCACGCCGGATCGCCTGTACCTCGGCCTGACCAACGCCAGCCTGGACGACGTGCGCATCTACAACCAGGTCTTCTCGCCGGCCGATCAGTGCACCTACGTCGTGCGCGGCACCTGGAGCGGCACCAGCTGCGTCCTGCCCTGAGGATCGCCATGGCCCGCGCGTCGCGAACCACGCCGCCGCGGATGCTCGGCGTGGCGATCGCGCTCGCCGTGGCCAGCTGCGGCGAGCTGGTCGCGCCGCCGGTGACCGCCGTCGCCGTCGCCCCGGCGAGCGCGCACCTCATCCCCGGCGAGACGGCGCAGCTCGTCGCCGAGCTCCGCGTCGACGGCGACGTCGTCGTGACCGATCGCGCGGTCACCTGGGCGACCAGCGATCCGGGCGTCGCCACGGTCTCGGCGACCGGGCTGGTCGTGGCGGTGGCGCCCGGCGCGGCGGCGACGATCACCGCCACCAGCGAGGGGCAGGCCGGCGTGGCGACGGTGGTCGTGACCGGCCCGGTCGCGACCGTGACGGTGGGCCCGGCGCTGGCGCCGGTCATCGTCGGGGCGTCGGCGCAGCTCACCGCCGAGCTGCGCGACGCGGCCGGCGCGCTGGTCCTGGGCCGCCCGATCACCTGGGCCGCCAGCGACCCTGCGATCGCGGCGGTGGCGGCGGACGGCGTGATGACCGCACAGGCGGTCGGCGGACCGGTGACGATCACCGCGACCGCCGATGGCCACCGCGGCGAGGTCAGCGTCACCACCGTCGCCGGCATCATCACCGGCATCGCGGACATCCGCGGCTTCCTCGAGGGCTGCCCGACCAGCGATCCGGCCTTCGCCACGATCCAGGCCGACTTCCAGCTGCGCGAGAACGGCGTGCGCTTGACCGCCCCGATCGCCTGCCGCGAGCCGTTCTCGGCGGTGCCGATCGCCGAGCTCACCGACGAGCTCATCGCGTACCAGGTCCTGCGGATCGCGTACTACATGAGCCGCGGCACCGAGGGTCGGCTGCCGTGGACGACGCGCGCGCTCTACGACTGGATGAAGGCGAGCATCGGCGGCATCAACCTCAAGACCGCGCCCGGCCAGCTCTACTGCTGCGATCTGATCGACGGCGAGCGCTACTTCTCGATGTCGCGACTCGACGACTTCCAGCGCAACCAGAAGCGCGCCTGGCCCGGCCTGGCGTCGAGCCTCGACTTCTTCCTCCACGAGATCCGCCACACCGACGGGCCCGGCCACGTCACCGGCTGCCCGGCGTTCCCGGCGCCGACCGATCCGCCCGGCTGCGACGCGACCTACGACCTCGCCTACCTCGGCTCGTACGGCGTCCAGTACTGGCTCAACGCTGGCTGGGCGACGGGCTCGCTCCACATCGGCCTCGGCTGCGCCCCGCCGGCGACCGCCACGCCCTACCTCGCCGCCCACGTCGCCGCGGCCAACGACTTCCGCACCCGCTTCGTCACCGGCGCGCCGCCGGCGGTCACCGCCGCCCTCCACTACGGCGGCCCGTGTCCGTGATCAGCGGCGGGCGATCTGCCGATCCCCTGGGGCGCGGCTCGCGGCGCGGGCCCCGACGCTGACGTCGACGGCGCGCGCCGACCGATCGGCGGTGGCGAGGCCTCACTCCTCCGGCTGCACGACGGTGAGCAGGCCGGTCTCGCGCGCCTCGTAGCCGGGCAAGGTCGCGACGAGCTGGCGGAGCCAGTCGGACTTGACCATCTCGAAGAAGGCCTGCGTCGCTCGGTGGTAGAACGCCTCGTCGGTGGTGACGAGGTCGTAGCGCTCCCAGGCCAGCGGGATGAAGTCGAGGCCGAAGCTGAGCGACGGCGCGAGCGTGCCGATGCCCGCGTCGGCGCGCCCCTCCGCCACGGCGGTCGCGACCTCGAGGTGCGTCGCGAGCGCCATCTCGCTGCCGGCCAGGCGCCGCTTGCCGAGCTTGAGCTCGCGGAGCAGGTGGTCCTGCAACAGGCGCACGCCCGAGCCGACCTCGCGGCTCGCGAGCCGCAGGCGGAGCCGGACCACGTCCGCGAGCCCCGCGACCCGGCGAGGATTGCCACGCGGCACCATCAAGCCCACGTGGCGGTAGGCCAGGGTCACCAGCAACGCCCGGGCGCCATCGAACGCCGCCGCGACCTGCGGGCGGTTGTACTCGCCGCTGGCCGGGTCGAGCAGGTGGACCCCGGCGACGTGGGCGCGCCGCTCGCGCACGGCGGCGATGCCGGCGACCGAGTTCATCGCGGCGGAGGTCACGAGCAAGGCCGGGTGGCGGCGATTGAACTCGCGCTGGATGACCTGGAGCAGCAGGTCATCGGCGCCGACGATGATCAGGTGGTTCGGCTCGGCGGTGCGGATCGTGACCTCGGCCCCGGCCTGTCCCTGCTTGAGCACCGCGCGCGACGACGCCTCGATCCAGTCCCGGACCAGGCGGCGCGAGAACACCCAGCGGCCGGTGATGCGCGTGCCGGGGAGGCGGCCCTGTCGGAGCAGCCGGTACACCTGCTTCTCGTGGATCCCGAGGTAGGCGGCCACCTCGCGGCTCGTCAGCATGTCGCCCGGCACCTGGCGAAGGTAACTGAAAGTTACCAGAAGTGCTTGGAAGGAACATTTCCTGGGCGCGGATGTACGCCGCCGCGGCCGGCGGTCGATGCTGGCTCGGTGGACGGCTCCCTGCTGATCGCGTGCGCCACGCTCGGCTTGACGGTCGGGCTCGCGGTGTTCCGCCCGACGGTCCGGGCGGTCCAGTTCTCGCCGGGGCGCGCCGCCGTCCTGGGCGTGGTGATCCTGCTCGCGGCCCGCCTGCTGAGCCCGACCGACCTGGTCACGGCGGCCAAGCTCCAGTGGCGCCCGTTGCTCGCGCTGACCTGCATCATGGTCATGACCGGCGTGGTCCAGGAGGTCGGCGCGTTCGAGCGGCTCGCCGCGGCGATCGAACGGCGCGCGCGATCGCGCAGCGCCGTCCACACGTTCACGGTCGTGTTCGTCGTCAGCGTCATCACGCCGTCGCTGCTCAACAACGACGCCGCCATCCTGATCCTCACGCCGCTCGTCGTGGCGCTGACCCGCCGGCTCTACCCGGGCCAGCCCCGCGTCACGATCGCCTTCGCGTTCGCGGTGTTCCTCGCGCCGGGGGTCGCCCCCTTCATCGTGTCGAACCCGATGAACATGATCGTGGCCGAGTTCTCGGGCCTCGACTTCAACTCGTACGCGGCCGTGATGCTGCCGCTGTCGATCGCCGGCGCCGTGCTGACGTACCTGGTCCTGCGGCTGGTGTTCCGGAACCTGCTGCGCTCCACGCAGCCGGCCGCCGCGGGGATCGTGACGACGATCCACCGGCACGGGGCCGAGCGCCCCGCCGTCGCCCTGCTGGTGGCGGTGTTCCTCGCGTACCCGATCGGCGCGGCGCTGGGCGGCGAGATCTGGTTCGTCGCGGTCGCGGGCGCGTGCGGGTCGCTCGTCCTCGCGCGCGTGTACCGCGTCGCGCCGGTGCGCAAGGTCGCGGGCCACGTGTCGCTCGACATCCTCGCCTTCCTCTGGGGCATCTTCCTCGTCGTCCAGGGGCTCCGCCACGTCGGCGCGGTGGCGTGGCTCCAGACGATCTATGGCGGCACGCCCACGGGCAGCGGCGCGCACCTCGCGACGATCGGCGCGGTCTCCGCGGTCGGCTCCGCGCTCATCGACAACCACCCGATGTCGATCCTGAACATGATGGCGATCGACCAGGCCGCGGGCCCGAAGCCGCTGCTCGCGGCCCTGGTCGGCGGCGACATCGGCCCCCGGCTGCTCCCGATCGGCTCGCTCGCGGGCTTGCTGTGGCTCGATCTGCTGCGCCGGAGCGGCGTCCAGATCGGCATCGGGCGCTTCCTCCGCCTCGGCACCGTCGTCTTGATCCCGACGCTGGCGCTCTCGCTGCTGCTGCTGTGGGCGCTGTAGCCGCGCGGGCCGCGCGACGCGGGCGCAGGGCCCCAGCGCTCGGGGCGCGGCGAGCCGCGGGCCGAGCCCGCGCCCTGGCCTGGGCGCGGGCCCCCCAGGGGGCTGACCGGACCGGGTGCTGACCGGACCGCTGCTGACCGGACCGGGGGTACGGCGGCGATACGGCGGCGTGGCACCGCCGACGGCGGTGGCGGACGGCGCGGCGCGCGCGGCGCCGGGTGCGGTGCGGGCGCGATCGGGGGCGTTTTCGGCCACGCCGCGACGGCGCGTGCGGCGTGCACGCGCTGGGGGACGGCTCGGGGCTGGCGTCAGGCGGCGGCGACGCTGATCGACGCGAAGCGGGCGAGCCAGTAGGTGCCGGCGGGGAAGATGGCGGGGCGGCCGGCGAGCCAGCGGAGGCGGGCGTCGCGGTAGGCCTCGCGGAAGGCGCGGATGGCCTTCAGCGCGGCGACGCGGCGCGCGGTGTCGCGGGCGGCGACCAGGGGGCGCAGGCGGTGGCGCGGCGCGGGGGTGTCGGGGCTGTCGTGCCACGACTGGCGGAGGATGGCGCGGCGGCCGAGGACGCGGGCGCCGGTGCGCCGGCGCTCGGCGGCGGCCGCCTCCTCGACGGCGGCGACGCGCTCGCGCAGCTCGCGCCGGACCACGTCGGGGTCGCCGAGCTCGGGCGGGATCGTGAGCGTGAGCGTCACGACCTCGGGCAGGTCGCCGTCGGCGCTGAAGAAGTGCCGCGGCCGGTGGACCGTGAGCGTGCGCCCGCTCAACAGCGCGCCCAGGCCGTTGACGCCGGGCCACTGGTGGACCCGCTCGACCAGGCCGTCCTTGACGGGGTTGGTCGCGGCGTAGACCAGCTTGTCCATGACGTCGGCGGGGTCGACCAGCTCGACGGTGCACGGCGCCTCGGCCGACCAGAAGTTCTCCGCCCGACCCAGCAGCGCGTTCATCGCCCGCGCCATCAGCATGTGGAAGTACGCGCGGAACTCGACCTCGCGGCCGTGGCGGTCGTACGTGATGTCGTGGTGATGGTTCGACATCACCGACGGCAAGATCATCTCGAGGCCGAAGCGCTCGACCGCGACCGCCAGGCAGTACAGGTACGTCTGGTTGGTCCCGGGGCTCGGCCGCAACAGGAACTGACGCTGCACGCAGCGCCGGTTCACCATCAGGAACCGTCCGGGCCGGACCGGGCGCGGCAGCGACATCGGGACCGCGCAAGAGCAAGCCGCTTGCCAGCGCTATCCCCGCGATCCGACAGCGACCCACCGTCCGGCCGCGTCCGACGTCCGGCCGTCTGTCCGGAAGCCGGACAATTCCGGACGGGCCCTTTCCAGACCGCCCACGCGAGCGTCACGCGGACCACCGCGCGCGTGCGGCCCTCGGCTATCATGACGGGGTGAGGTCTGCCCCCGCCCCGTGGACGTGCGCGCTCGGCGTCGCCGTCGTGGGTGCGGCTTGCCAGGCCACCGCGCCGCCGGTCCCGGCGCGCAGTCCGCGCGCGGTCGCGCCCGCGTTCCCCGAGGCCTGTCGGGTCACGCCCGGCGACGAGGGCCAGGCGCCGTGGCACTGGCGCGCCGGCGTGCGCTGTCTGGCGGCCCGGACCGTCGACGGCGGCCTGGTCGTGCTCGACTGGGCCCACCACGACCTGCGTCGCGTCGACGGCCGCGGCCGGGAGGTGTGGCGGGTGTCGTACGCCGGCGACGACGGGGCGACGTGCGGCGCGCCGGCGGGCCTCGCGGTCGGGTACGACGGCGCGGTGGCGCTGGCGTGCGGCTACTCGATGCTCGCCTTCGCGCCGGACGGAAGCCGGCGCTGGCAGCGCTGGCCGGGCGGCGACACGTCGGTGGGCGGGCCCGTGATCGGTCCGGATGGCACCATCTACGTGCTCGCGGGCGGGACGGTGCACGCCCTCGACCGGGACGGCGCGGTGCGATGGGGCGCGGGCCCGGGCCCCGGTCGCTCGGCCAGCCAGCTGGGCGTGACCGTCGACGGCCAGCTCGCGTTCGAGACCACGGCCGCCCCCTGGTTCGGGGACGACGGCACGACCTACCACCCCGACGACGATCCCGAGTTGATGATCGTCGGGCTCGACGGTCGAGTCCTGGCGCAGCGGCCCCGGACCGGCGCGAGCGCGGCGGCCTGGCCGGCGTGGGTCCCGGTGGTGGACGAGGGCGGCGGCCGGATCCCTTGGGTGGAGCGGGCCCGGTAGCTGAACGGCGCGGCGCAGCACACGACCGCTCCGCTCGATCGCACGGCACCGTCGGCCCACGCCCGACCTGCTCACGTTCGGCAGCCTGGACTGGGCGACGATCTTCCTGGTCTGGAACGCGGCCGGGGCGCGGTTGCTCCGGTGTGACGAGGAAGGCAACGTGACGGGGCAAGGCACGCTCGAAGGGTTCGTGGCCGAAGGCATCGAGACGCTGCTGCGCGAGACGCCGGCGTCCGATGCGGAACGGCGCGACGCGACCCGGGTGCTGGACGCCTATCGCGAGCACGTCGCCGCGTGGATGGAGCGGCTGGCGGGCCGCGGCGCGGCGGGCCGTGACGCGGCGGCTCACGCCCGGGCCGCGATGGAGACGCTCGACCTCGACCGCGCCGATGCCGAGGCGGCGTCTGACGAGCTCGGCGCGACCGAGGCTCGCCTCGCCGAGCGAGCCGCCCAGCTCGACCTCGCCCGGTCACGGTCGCGGCGAGCGCTGGACGTGCTCGACGGCGAGCGACGCTGGCGCCAGCGCTCCGACCGCTTGCTCCGCCGCGCCCTGGCCTGGGCGCGGGCCCCCCAGGGGTGCTGCCCACGGTCGTCAACCTGGGCGCGCCGACGGAGAACGTCGGTTCACGGGCCGGCGGAACCTGCTGAGTCCTCGAAGATCGCATGCAACTTCCGGCTGGCTCGGCTCTTGAAGTTGGGACGGTCCATGCGCCGATCGACCGTCGTCCCGCTGCTCGCCTCCGCCCTGCTCGCCGGCTGCGTCGACGCCGAGCCCCCGGCCGCGACCCGCGCCGCTGGCCTGGCCGCGCTGCCCGACGCCACCCGCGCGGCGTTCGCCGCGGCCGGCGCGACCGAGGTCGAGCTGGGCAGCGACCAGCGGCCGCTGCTGGTGCGCTTCGCCGGCGGGCCCGCGGGTGACCTGGCGCTCGCGACCGTCGCGCCGCTGTTCGGCGTCTCCGCCGACGAGCTGGCGCTGACGTCGACCCAGGACGACGCGCTGGGGATGCGCCACCAGCGCTTCCAGCAGTTCCACGACGGCCTGCCGGTGATCGGCGCCGAGCTGTCGCTGCACCACGACCGCCGCGGCCAGGTGGTCGCCGCGGTGTCGACCCTGCGCGAGGTCGCGCGGGCGGCGCCGATCGCGGTCGCCGAGGACGCGGCCGAGGCCGTCGCCGCCGCCGGCTACCCGACCCTGCGCCAGCGCAGCGCCGCCGCCGACGGCCTCGCGTACGTGGTCGACCGCGCCGGCGTCGCGCGCCGCGCCCGGGTGATCTGGGTCCGCGGCCAGGCGCCGCGCCAGCCGGTGGTCGATCAGGTGTTCGTCGACGCCGCCACCGGCGAGGTGATCGCGGTCCACCCGCAGATCCACACCGCCCAGAGCCGCCGCACGTTCTCGGCCGGCAACACCCAGGTCCTCCCCGGCACGCTCCGGCTGTCCGAGAACCAGACCACCAGCGGCGACACGACCCTCGACACGCTCCACGCCAACGTCGCCAAGGCCTACCGGTGCGCGATGACCCAGTTCGGGCGCGACGGCTTCGACGGCGCCGGCGCCACGATCACCAGCTCGGGCCACTACGACACCGCGCTGGTCAACGCGTTCTGGGACGGCGCGCAGCTGTCGTTCGGTGACGGCGACGGCCAGCTCTCGGCGCCGCTGGTGGCGTCGGACATCGTCGCCCACGAGTTCGCCCACGCGATCACCGAGCACACCTCGGGGCTGGTCTACGAGCGCGAGTCGGGCGCGCTCAACGAGGCGATGAGCGACGTCTTCTCGTCGATCTGCGACATCCGCGAGACCGGCGCGGTGACCACCACGGCGTGGCTGATCGGCGAGTCGGTGTGGACGCCGGCGACCCCCGGCGACGCGCTCCGCTACATGGCCAACCCGGCCCAGGATCAGTACTCGAAGGACCACACCCGCGTGATGACCGCGTGCACGACGCCGACCGAGGACAACGACTACTGCTACGTCCACGGCAACTCGGGCCTGCCCAACCTGGCGTTCAAGCTGCTCGTCACCGGCGGCACGCACCCGCGCGCCGGCATGGCCGGCATCCCGACGACGGTGCAGGTGCCGGCGCTGGGGATCGATCGCGCCCAGGCGGTGCTGTACCGGGCGTGGACCACGTACTTCAACCAGACCACCAACTTCGTGGGCGCCCGGGCCGCGTTCAAGCAGGCCGCGCTCGAGCTCTACCCCGACGAGCCCGGCACCCTGGCCGCGGTCGAGCTGGCCTGGTACGCGGTCGGCGTCGGCGCGGCCATCGCCAACCTGCCGACCGGCATCGGCGATCCCAACCCGGCGGCCCAGCCCGGCCCCGACCCGACCGACCCGACCCAGCCCGGCCCCGACCCGACCGACCCGACCGACCCGACCGACCCGACCGACCGACCCGACGTCATCACCGGCGGCTGCAGCACCGGCGGCGCGCCCGGCGGCCTCGCGACGCTCGCGCTGCTCGGCCTGTGCGCCCTGGGCCGCCGCCGGCGCGCGACCTGAGCCGGCGCGTCGCACCTCGACGGCGGGCGCGCTATCGTCCGCCGATGCACCCCAACGTCGCGACGTGCCTGCTGGTCTCGAAGGTGCTGGTCGCCGACGGGATGGTGACCGACGCCGAGCGCGGCTTCCTCGCCGACCTGATGACCCGCCTCGAGCTCACCGACGCCGAGCGCCAGGGCGTGATCGACCTCGACGGCTGGGACGAGGCCGACGCGATCGTCGCGGCGATGCCGCGCGAGGAGCGCCAGGCGATCATCGAGCTCCTGGTCGACGCGGCCGGCGCCGACGGCACGCTCGCGGCGCTCGAGCACGCGACCGTCGCCCGGCTGACGGCGGCCCTGCGGCTCCACGCCTGAGCGCGCCGCACGCCGGCGTGGCGCCGGCCGCGGGTCCGTGAAACTGTCGCGGCGTGCCTCCGCCGCCGCCGTGGTCCCTGGTCTACGCCGACGGCGCCGCCAACGTCTATCGGTTCGAGGCGACCGCCGACGAGGTCGAGTTCGCGTACGAGCCGGTCACGCCAACCGAGAGCTCGACCGGGCGCTACAGCGGCGGCGCGCCGCGCCAGGAGCGCCTGCGCGCGGACGACCTCCGGCTCGCGGCGCTGTGGCGCGCGGTCGACGCGGCCGTGGCCGATCGCGCGCACCACGCGCCCGCGCGGATCAAGGGCGACGGCGCGATCACGGTCGTCACCGCCGCCGGCACGCGCCAGGTCCTGGTCGTGCGCGCCGCGACCCGCGCGCTCGAGGCGCTGCTCGAGCAGAGGTTCCGGCCCGCACCGTGACGGGCCCGCGCGGTCACCGCTTCGCGCGCGCCCCCGGACCGAACCGGCCGGGCGCGCCCAGGACACCGACCGCTTTGACGTGCCTGCTGCGACGCCACTCAAACCGGTCGGGGTCCTAGTACCTCGCCGCAATGAATTTGACCGGTTGAGGACGCCGATCCATCGCCGATCGCTGCGTTGAACCTCCTCGAGTTCCAGCGAGGAGCCCGTCGTCGGTTCGCCTTGCGCTCGGCGCGCCTCGACGCCCGCAACCGGTCAGATCCACTGCGGCGAGGTACTAGGCGGCGGCCGCAGCGGCGGTCTACGCTGGGGCGATGCAGCTACCGCGCTTCGCGTTCGTGCTCGCCGCCGTGAGCGTGGGGTGTCCCGGGCCCCCAGCCCCGCCGCCCGCGCCGGTCCGGACCGCGCTGGTCACCCGCGCCGAGCCGACGCCGGACCCGGCCGCGCCGCCGCCGACGACGCCCGGCACGTCCCCGGCCGAGAAGTTCGCCGCCGGCGACCTCGTGTTCGGCGCCTACACCATCCACGACGCCGCGCGCTGCGACCTCGCGAGCTGGGACGCGACCGCGGCGGCGCTCGGCCTCGGGAGCGCGCGCGTGCTCGATCGCGACCTCACGATCGACGACACCGACGTCACGGTCGGCGCCATGGCCGACGGCGTCGTCGGCGATCTCACGCCGATCATGACCGCGCTGCGGGACGCCGGCGGCAGCGACATCGACGGCCACCACGTCTGCGTCGTGCCCGCGACCGGGGTCGGGGTCGCGCTGTCGACGTCCAACGGCTTCATCGCGTTCGAGCCGGCGGCGATCATCCAGATCAACGAGCTCGTGCCCGACGCCGAGCGCAGCATGTACAGCGTCGTCGTCGTGTTCGCGCACGAGTTCGCGCACCAGCTCCAGTACTGGTACGGCAACCCGTTCGAGGGCGACAAGAGCATGCGGCGGACCGAGCTGGCGGCCGACTGCATGGGCTCGGCCTTCGTCGCGATGACCCAGCCCAGCGGGTGGATCATGGAGCAGGTCCACAAGGGCGTCGTCGGCGCGCTCCAGGCCTACGCCGATCTCAAGTTCAAGAGCGTCATGCACCACGGCACCCGCGTCGATCGCGCGCGGCTCGCCCACGCCGGCGTCGAGCTGGTGACCTCGCGGCGAGCCAAGCAGCAGCCGCTCGATCTCGCCACGATCAAGCGCGCGTGCGACGCCGCGGTCACCGACTGGGACGCGTCGCTGCCGCTGACACCGCCGGACCAGCTCTGGGGTGGCACCGAGCCGTGACCGGGCCCGCGACGCCCGCACCGGTTCCGCTACACTCGCCGCGGTGAGCGATCCGGACCGGCCCCTCGATCCCACGTTGGTGCGTGAGCTCGCCGCGTGGCTCGAGCCCGCGGCCCGCGGCCAGGACGACACCGTCGCCGCCGACCCGCGCTCGACGATCCTGCCGACGCTGGTGCGCACGACCGGCAGCGCCGCGACCGCCGAGGCGCTCCTGACCCAGCTCGCCGGCGACGCCGCCACCGACGGCCTCCTCGGCCACGGCACGACGATCGGCGAGGGCGGGATGGGCGTCGTGCGCGTGGCCGAGCAGCTGGCGCTGGGCCGGACGGTCGCGGTCAAGACCCTCAAGCCCGGCCGCCGCGATCCGACCGCCGCGCTCGATCTGCTGCGCGAGGCCTGGGTGACCGGCGCGCTCGAGCACCCCAGCATCGTCCCGGTCCACACGATCCATCGCGACGACGACGGCCTGCCCGCGATCGTGATGAAGCGCATCGAGGGTGTCGACTGGAGCGAGCTGTGCGACGACGCCGACGCGGTGGCCGCGCGGTTCGGCGCCACCGATCTGCTGCAGTGGAACCTCGAGATCTTGATCGCGGTGCTGCACGCGCTCCGGTTCGCGCACAGCCGCGGGATCGTCCACCGCGACCTGAAGCCGTCGAACGTGATGATCGGCGAGTTCGGCGAGGTGTACCTGCTCGACTGGGGCCTGGCGGTCACCGTCGGCGACGACCGGGGCGGTCGGCTGCCGCGCGCCGCCGACGCCACCGCGCTGGCCGGGACCCCGTGCTACATGGCGCCCGAGATGCTCGGCCCCGAGCACGGCGGGCCGCTGACCGAGCGCACCGACGTCTACCTGGCGGGCGCGGTGCTGTTCGAGCTGGTCACCGGCGCGCCGCCCCACGCGGGCGACTCCGCGGCCGAGGTGATCGCCAGCGTGCTGTCGTCGCGGCCGACCCTGCCCGACGACGCGCCGACCGCGCTGGCCCAGATCTGCGCCCGCGCGATGGCCCCCGATCCGGCCGATCGCTACCCCAGCATCGACGAGCTGCAGCGCGCGCTGATCGCGTTCCTGCGCCACCGCGGCGCCGCCCGGCTGACCGCGCTGGCCCACCGCCAGCTCGACGAGCTGACCGACGAGGTCGGCCGCACCGCCGGCGACCTGGCCGGGCAGCGCGAGCGGGTCCACCGCCTGCTCGGCGCGTGCCGGTTCGGGTTCCACGAGGCGCTCGTCGCCTGGCCCGACAACGCCGAGGCGACCGACGGCGTCGAGCGCGCCACCGCGGCGGTCGCCGAGTTCGAGCTGGCCGCCGGCGATCCACGCGCGGCGCTGGCGCTCCTGGCCGAGCTGCCCGCGCCGCCGGTCGAGCTGCTCGCCCGGGCCCGGGCCGCGCTGGCCGAGGCCGAGCGCCGCCAGGCCGCGCTCGAGGAGTTCAGCCGCCTGCACGATCGCGCCATCGGCACGCGCACGCGCATGTTCATCAGCGGGGTGCTGGGCGTGGTGTTCATCTCGGCCACCGTGGCCATGGCCGTGGCCGACGGCGACGTGCCGATGCACACGCACCGCGGTGGCGCGCTCTACTCGGCGGGCATCCTCGTGCTGGTCGCCGCGCTCGCGTTGTGGGCGCGCGAGTCGACGATGAAGACCCGGGTGAACCAGCGCGTGGTCGCGACGACCCTGTGCATGTTCGTGGCCCAGATCGGGCTGTTCGCGGCCGGCGAACGCCTCGGCATCCCGCTGGGCGCGGTCGAGGTGCTGATGCTGCTGGTCTGGGCCCTGACCCTGACCTCGGTGGTGATCGGCATCGACGCCGGCATCTGGCCGACCCTGGCGGTGAGCGCGCTCGCGTTCGTCGCCGCGCTGATCTGGCCCGGCGCCCGCTACGTGGCGATGGCCGTCACCACGATCGCGTTCACCGTCAACGCCGTCGCGCTGTGGCGGCCGCGCGCGGCCTGACCGTGGGTCACCCGAACGGGTGACCGTCCGCCGCACCGCCAGCCGTGGTCATCGGCGGCGACGCGTGCGAAGGTCCGGGCATGCGCAAGACCTTCGTCCTGACCGCGCTCGGCCCCGACCGCACGGGCCTGGTCGAGTCCCTGGCCGCGGCCATCGCGACCGCCGGCGGCAACTGGGAGGACAGCCGGATGGCCCGGCTCGCCGGCCAGTTCGCGGGCATCCTCCAGGTCTCGATCGAGCCCGATCGCACCGACGAGCTCGTCGCCGCGCTGCGGGCGCTCGACCAGGTCGGCCTGCAGGTGACCGTCGCCGCGGCCGACGACGCCGCCAGCGCCGTGCCCGACGGCACCCGCGTCCACCTCGAGCTCACCGGCACCGATCGGCCCGGCATCGTCCGCGACGTCTCGCGGATCCTGGCCGGCCTCGGGGTCAACGTCGAGCAGATCGAGTCCGGCGTCGCGAGCGCGCCGATGTCGGGCGAGGCGATGTTCGTCGCCAACGCCCGGCTGTGGGTGCCCTCCCAGCTCGGCCTGAGCGACCTGCGCGCGCAGCTCGAGGCCCTCGCCAGCGAGCTGATGGTCGACCTCGCGCCCGCGTGACCCGGCGCGGCCGCGGTCGTCCAGCGTGGGGGCGCGCCGCTACGGCGCCAGGCCGTCGACCAGGCGGCAGCGCTCGGTGGCCAGGCGTGGCAGCTCGGCCGCGACCGTCAGCGCCATGCGGGTGTTGTCGAGCTCGTCGAGGTAGCGCGCGCGCAGCTCGCGGCGCTTGATGGCCTCGAGGAACCGGCGCAGATCGTCGCGGGTCTCGAGCTCGAGCCCCGGCACCTCCGCCGGCCGGCCGTCGCCGTCCTTCGCCACCATCGTGAAGTACGAGGTGTTGGTGTGACGGATGACGCCGGTCGCGACGTCCTCGGCGTCGACGTGGATGCCGATCACCATCGAGGTCCGCCCGACGTAGTTGACCGACGCGCGCAAGGACACCAGCTCGCCGACCTCGACCGGCGCCCGGAAGTCGACGCCGTCGACGCTGACCGTCACGCAGTAGCGCCCGGCGTGCTTGGCCGCGCAGGCGTACGCGACCTTGTCCATCAACCCCAGGATGATGCCGCCGTGGATCTTGCCGCCGAAGTTGGCGTAGGCCGGGATCATCATCTCGGCCATCGTCGTGCACGATCGGCTGACCGGCCGGAACTCCACGCCAGGGCGCTCGGACATGACGCGAGCATCGCGCGGATCGGAGCCGGGCGCCGCGGCTCGGGGCCGAGCGTGGCGGCGTCAGGGCCTCGGCCGACCCGATCGGGTGCGCGGTCACGGCGCCGCGCGGGGCGACGGCACGGCGTCACCGCTCCGGTTCGCCCACCGTCGCCGCCGCGCTCGCCAGCGGCGCGCGGGCGGCTCCGCCCGACGGCACCGCGGTCCCGCCGTGCCCGCCCGAGCCCGCCTGGAATACGTCGTCGCACTCGACCGGCGACTCCAGCGCGTCGGCGCCGGTGCCCAGATCGACCGGGAACAGCACCGCGCAGCTGAACTCGCGGAGCTGCTGCATGCACCGCCCGTAGCGCGGCCCCACCCGCTCGACCGCGCCGCACGGGATCTGCGCCTGCAGCTCCTGCACGCACTCGTCCGCGACCACGCCGCTGACACACTCGGCCGCGCGGTCGCACACGACCTCCAGCAGCGCGTCGCACTGCTCGACCGGCGAGTCGCCGTCGCCGCCGCACCCGCTCACCACCATCGCCGCCACCAGCATCCACTTCGCGCTCATCGCACCCTCCCTCGTCTCCTCACCCGCACGCGCGTCGCGATCGGTCGAGACCACCCCGCCGCCGCCGCACGCCCACGCACCGTGTAGCAGCGCCGCCCGGCCCCGTCCAGCGCCGGTCGTCCTCGGCCCCGCCCACGCCGCGGCGATCCCGCTTTGCCCGATCTCACCAAGCTGACCGTCACGCTTCAGGGCGGGGCAGGCGGCGCTGGCGCAGGCGGGCGGAGTACTAACCTCTACTGGATTCTTGGCGGCGGTGCGGCGCCGCTAAGAAGCGTCAGACGGGTTTCTCCAGCCAATACGACCACCCAGGCAACGCACACCTGTCCGCCGGGCGCGCCGGGCGCGCCTGGTGACGCGGGAGTGCCAGGGGAGTGCAGGGCATTGTGCGTGCGCGCGTGGCGCAGTCAGGCAGAGCATTGCTAGGGCTGTCGATGTCGCAAGATGTCGCGCTCATCTCCTCCGTGTTCAGCGTCATTTGAAGGCGGTGCTTGTCGTGCACGGCCGCTGCATCACTCGTCCGCCTCCGCCTCCCCGTCCTGCTCGGCCGCGTCCTGCTCGACCGCATGCTGCTCGACCACATCCCGCAGCCCTCGCCGCAACGACTCCAGCTGCTCCTGCAGCTGCCGCACGTACTCGTCGTAGCCCGGGCCGAGCACCGTCGGATTCACCGCGACCACCGCGTACCGGCACCCGCAGCGATTGCAGGTCCCCTGCTCGCCGACCTGCACGTCGGCCGGCGGCTGCGGGACGACCGCGTGCTTTCCCATCACGACACCAGGGCACTTCACCATCGGAGCCTCCTGCGCGAGCGGTCGAACGATCAGAGCACGCCCGGCGCGAAGCCGAGCATCAGGAACGCGCCGACCTGGACCTTCTGGGTCGACACGTCGTCGACCGTCAGCGCGGCGTTGCTGGGGAGCCCGAGGTCGATCGGCTGGAACTTCGACTGCCCCTCCGGGATCTTCGGCACGCCGATCTGGAACCAGTGGAGCCCCGCCACCAGCTCCAGCCCCGACGAGTGGCGCAGGCCCAGCCCGGTCAGGATGTTGTTCGACGAGCCCGCCGGGGCGCTGAACGGATAGCCCACCACCGCCCCGAGGCCCCAGTCGATCCACGAGTTCGCCGTGATGTGCAGCGCGGTCCCCAGCCCGAAGTCGTACGAGGTCGACTCGCCCACCAGCTTGCGCGACGCCGGCGTCGTCCCGGCGGCCGGCGTCGTCGACTCGACCACGCGATCCATGCAGCCCCAGAGGCAGCCGGTGGCGACCGGCCCGACGAACACCGCGAGCCGCTCGATGCCCTTGATCGGGAACTTGTAGGACGCGACCTCGTTGCGGCTCCCCCCCTTGGCGACCGTCCCGACCCCGAGGTCGATGGTGCCGGGGTGCAGCGTCATCACGCCGAAGCTGAAGCTGCCGTCCAGGAGCGTCCGCGTGTTGACGGTCGTCAACGCTGCTTCGAAGGCGGGCGCGAACTGGGCGAAGCCCTCGTCGAACGGGCGCGCCGCGTCGGTGAGCTTGGTGAGGCTGGCGCGCGCGGCCTCGAGCGACGCGCGCAGCGTCGCGTCGGTGACGAGCTCGGTGGCGATCTGCAGGTTGCGCTGGCACCGCGTCGCGTCCTTGCGGATGTTGTGCGCCCAGACCATGGCGTAGAACGTGCGCGCCTCGAGCGACGCGGTCGCGAATCCCTTCTTGGTGATCTCATCGAGCAGCGCGCCGGTACGCTCCTGGAAGAGCGTCTTCTCCTTCTTGCCGAGCAGGTACGTCGCGATGTCGGTCGAGGTGACGTCGAGCCTCGCCATGAGCTTCGGCATGTCGAGGTTCGCCGGCGCGAACGCCTCGGCCCACTTCTTCGAGGCGATCGGCGCGTTGTCGAACGAGGCGCCGTCGCACCAGTCGACGACGTGCCGCGCGATCGCCGCGTCGTCCGCCGCCTTGGCGCGCAGGTAGTCGAGCACGCTGGGCGTGAACTCGATCAGGCGCGGCGGCGGGCGTCCGATGCTCGGCTCGCGCGTCGGCGTCAGATCGGTCGTGAACGACGAGGCCGCCACCAGGCCCCCGCCGGGCCTGAGGTGTCGCGCGAAGAGGACGTCGTTGCCGGGGCGCGCCGGCGCGTCCGCCGCAGGGACCAGGCGATCGGCGAGCGCCGCCGCGATCTCGGGGGCGCGCTCGCCCACCTGCGTGGCGGCGGTGTCCAGGATGTCCGCGAACGCCGAGCCGGCCTTGCCCGAGGCGCTGAGCTTGGCCAGGTTCGCGGCGCGCGTGAGGACCTGCGCGAACAGCGCCTTGACCTGCTCGGGCGAGGCCTCACGGGAGAACTCCGAGACTCGGAGATCGTACTCGTCGCCGCTCTTCACGTCGTGGAGGTAGACGGTCATCGTCGACGGTACGTGGAGCGGCTGCGCGGCGGCGGCGCCACAGGACCAGTCGTTGGTCGCCCCCGTCCCGGGGGCGCGGTCGTCGGCGGTCGCGTCCGCTGGCTTGTCCTGCTTGGCCTGCGTGTCCTGCGTGTCCTGCGTGGGCTTCTTCGCGACGGTGGCAGGGACCGCCTCGTCGCTGACCTGGCGATAGCAGAGCTCGTTGCGCGCCGGGTCCTGTGGATGGACGTGCAGTGCGTACTGGGTTGCCGCCGGCTGCCAGCAGCCGCACAACGTCACGAGTGCGATGGCCGCGAGAGTCTTCATGTGCCTTCTCCATCAGCGACGCGCCCAAGGCACCGTCGCCCGTGTTTCGAGACGCGACCCTGCGCGCAGGCACCCCCCGATGCGCTGCGACTCGACGCCTTCACGCTGCCCGACTGCGCGACTTCCCGCAATCACCCCAATCGGGTGACTCCGGTGACTCCGGGCTCGCGTCGGGCGGGGGCGGCGTGCGCGATCGACGTCCATGGCGCACTTACGCTGGAACCTGTGCGCCATGATCCCGACGTTCCCGGCGCCGTGCTGGCGCGGGTCCGGTGTCCACTCGGGACGACGGCGACGGCGCGCGTGTCCCGCCCACTGGACACCTTCGCCGAGCCCGACACGCTCGCCCGCCTGGCCGCGCTGCCGTCCGCTCCACGCGCCTCGACGTCGACGCCCTCGGCGCGGTAGGTCGAGAGCGCGCGCTCGGGGGCGGGCTCAGCGCGCCGCGACGGCAGCCACCTACCCGAAGATGCCGCCGAGGATGATCGCGATGACCACGAACGCGACGATCGAGCCGATCGTCGCCGCTGGATTCGCGCCGCCCCCCTCGTTCTCCTCGTCCGGGTTCGGGTCCATCCGCCAGGGGGACACGCCCGCGGCGGTCGGCGGCAGAACCTGGGACGCCACCCGCTCGATCGCCCGGCGGGCCTCGGTGCGCTGCAGCAGACCTTGCGTCAGCCCGAGGTGCGCGTCGGCGCCGCGCTTCGCCGTCCCCGACTCCTTGATGAGGTCGCGCGCGTGCTGCTGGATGATCGCCAGCTCGGACGGCATGCGATCGAGCGCCGCGCCGACCGCCGCGAGCAGCTGGGTGAGGCGCCCTGCTGCGCCGAACTGGTCCGGGCGCCACGGCGGCACCCAGACGGGGCCGAGCCCGGGCACGATGATCCATCCGCCGCCGTCGACGAGAGAGGGGAACCGCTAGCTTGATGAAACACGGAGATCTCCTTTGGTGGTGAGCGCCTCAGATCAGAGGCGTTGCTTCGGGACGCACGTCTTGATCTCGCCGTCGGGAACCCACGAGACGCCGACGTTGCGATCGGCGTTGAACCAGAAGTCGACGTACGGATCGCAGACCAGCTGCGCCTTGAACTGGAACGGGTCGCCCGTCGTGTAGGTCCCCTCCGTGTACCAAGGCGGGAAGACCGAGTAGCGGCGCCATCGCACGCTGACGCCCGGGAACGAGAACCATGCGACGTAGCTGCCCAGCAGCGCGGAGGCGTAGAGCACCTTCGTCCAGGTATGCGCCGGGCAGTACGCGCCGCCGATGGCGGCGTTGGCCGATGGCGGACCTGCCGGCGGCGGCGCGGCCCCGACCGTGTGGCCCTCGGTCGGGACCGCCAGCGCGGCCCACCGTTCGGCGCGGTGTCGCGCGTGGGCCGCCGCGACGCCCGTGAACGCGCGCAGGGCGAGGTCGTGCAGCGTCTCCATCGGGAACAGCTCGTCTGGCAGCACGGCCTCGAGCTCCGCGCGCGTGAAGCGGAGGCCGTGCCCCGCGAAGATGGCGTCGTCTCCGTGGGCGTCGCGAAACAGCGCGGCGCACAGCACCCCGCGTGTGCGGACCGGGAACGTCAGGTCGCCCAGCGAGCGCAGCGCGGCGATGCAACCGGCCAGCTCGGGCGCGGCGGTTGCCAGCAGGCCGAGGTCGGCGAGCTCGAGATGTTCGACAACGTTCGACGAGCGTGAGGGGGGCAGCATGTCTCTCCTTGGCGCCGCGTGGGAGCGGGCTGGCTGGGGGCAGCGGCGAGCGCCGCCCGACTCGTCAATCCGGTGCGCGGTCGCAGTCGGCGCGTCGCATGCACATGCCGGTCTTGCGGCAGCACGGCTTGTCCGCCGTGCAGGTGCCCGCGCATCCAGGGGGATCGTTCACGCACCGGCCGCGCCGGCAGGTCGTGCCGCTCTCGCACTCGGTCCCGCAGGCGCCGCAGTTCTGGTTGTCCGTGCGGATGTCGGCGCAGCGGCCGTCGCAGAACGAGTAGCCCGCCTTCGTACAAACGCACAGCGTCGCGACGTCGAGGTCGCACGTCGTGTCCGCCGGGCACGTCTTGGCGCACGAGCCACAGTGCTCGTTCGTGTCGGGCGTCACGCACGCGTCGCCGCACGGGATCGTCCCAGGCGGGCACGCGCAGGCGCCGTCGATGCACGCCTCCCCCGGGCGGCGGCACGTCGTGCATGCAGGGCCGCAGTGGTCGACGGTGTTGGGGACGACGCATTGTCCGCAGTCGATCTTCGCTGGGTCATCGCACGTGCACTGGTTGTCGACGCACTCCGCGTCGGGCGGACAGCCCCGGCAGCCCGCGCCGCACTGCTCGTTCGACGGGGGCGCGCAGGCGTTGCCACAGACATTCGTCCCGGCGGGACAGCCGGTGCAGCCGCCGTTCGCGCAGACCTCGGCTGCGCCGCAGGTGTCGCAAGTGCCGTACCCGGCGGTCACGATCGGGACGCCGTTGACAGTGATGTTGACGCCGCTGCCCAAGGCCCCGCAGTGCATCCGATCATCGCGCGCGGGGCACGCGCCGTCCGCGCACGGCGAGCAGACGCTGCCGCAACGCCCAGCCGGGCAGCGCGGCTGACAGGAGAACCCGACGCACTCCTGGCCGCCGGGACAGCCGCAGATGCCGCCGCAGCCATCGCCGGTGCCGCAGCCGAAGCACGACGGGACGCAGGGCGGCGGTGGCTCGTCCTGGTCCTTGTGGCCGCTGCACGCCCAGGCGGACAGCGCGAACAGCAGCGCGAGACGCCAGCCGTGCCCGATGGCGCAGATGTGCGTGCGTCGATCGAGCCACGCGGGGGGCGTTCGCATGCCGGGTCGCGACTGCAACTCGCGGACCGGCGACCGGCGCGCCCCTGCTGGTGGCGCGGCGAGCCTCGCGTCCAGTCGGCTGGATCGCGGGCGGCCGCGTGTCCATGAAAGCAGACGTGCGATGCCGGACGGTGACGGCTATTCGGCGCACGGCCGCGAGGTCGCGTCGCGGCCGGCGTCGAAGCGCAGCGAGGACGGCGGGCCGATCCGGACGCCGTTGCCGCCCGGGCCGCCGCGCGGCCCGCGCGACGACTGGCGGCGCTGGCTGCCCGAACTCGGCGCCTATCGAGGCGTCGCCGGTGCGCGCCCGTGCTCCGCGTTCACCACCACCACCACCACCACCGTCATCATCTCACCGGGCGCGCAGCTCCGCGATCACGTCGGCGGCAGGACGAAAGCGGCCGGCGCTGATGGCCGCGAAGCCGCGCCGTAGCGCCTCGTTCAGGGCCTCCGCGTCGCTCATCTCGTCGTCGTCGTCGGCGAGACACACCTCGAACTCGCCGTCGGGCATCCCGGCCGGTGCCTCGCCGACGATCCGTCCGTACTCGACGCGCACGCGCAGGGCCTTCATCGTCTGAGCGTACCGGCGGGCCGGGGGGCGCCAACGGGTTCCTGGGTAGCCCTCCGCTCCCCTCCGTCACCCCCTCGTGGCAGCGTCGATCGCCTCCCCGTCATGACCGCCACGCCCGCCGCCCCGCCGCTGCATCAGATCGCCGACGTGCTCGGCTCCGTCGCGCGCCCCGGGGCGTTCGCGGCCCGGCGGACCGGCGCCGCGGCCGACCTGCACATCACCGTCGCTGGCGTCGGGCCGGTGGCGCTGCCGCTCACCGCGGCGGCCGCGCGGCGGCTGATCGCCGCGGCGACGCCGGCGCGCTACGGGCGCCGCGAGCAGACGCTGCTCGACCCGGCGGTGCGCGACACCTGGGAGCTGCCCGCCAGCGCGATCACGATCGCCCCCGAGCGCTGGCAGCCGGCGCTGGCCGCGCAGCTCGCGAAAGTCGCGCGCGAGCTGGACCTGGCGCCGGGCCTGGCGCTCGCGGCCGAGCTGCACAACCTGCTGGTCTACGAGCCCGGACAGCACTTCGCGGTCCACCAGGACTCGGAGAAGGCGCCGCGGATGATCGGCACGCTGGTGGTGCTGTTGCCGTCCGAGTCGCGCGGCGGCGGCCTGGTCATCCGCCACGGCGGCGAGACCCGGCGCTACCGCGGCTCGCCGAGCGCGCCGACGTTCGTGGCGTTCTACGCCGACTGCCACCACGAGGTGCGGCCGGTGACCGCCGGCTATCGCGCCGCGCTGACGTTCAACCTGATCGCCGTCGGCGAGGCCGACGCCGCCGACGTCGGCGACGTGATCGCACGCCTCGACGCCGCGCTCGCCGCGCACTTCGCGACCCCGCGGCCCGCGCGGTGGGGCGCGGCCAGCCTCGGCCCGCCGGATCGGCTGGTCTACCTGCTCGACCACCAGTACACCGCTGCCGGGCTCGCCTGGGCCGATCTCAAGGCCGCCGACGCCCGGCGCGCGGCGCTCCTGCGCGCGGTCGCGACGCGGCGCGACTGCGCGATCGCGCTGGGGCTGGCCGACGTCCACGAGGTGTGGTCGTGCGAGGACGAGTACTGGCGGTCGCGATCGCGGCGCTGGGACGACGTCGACCTCGACGACGAGGCGCCCGCCGACGACCAGCTGCGGGTCGACGGCCACACGCTGGTCGACCTGTGCAGCTCGGACCTCGAGCTGCACCACGCGATCGACGGCGACGGTCGGCCGGTCCGCGGCGTCGCGGCCGCGGTCGAGGGTGACGAGCTGTGCGAGACCCGGCCGTCGCTCGAGCTGACCCCGTATCGATCGGAGCACGAGGGCTACACCGGCAACGCCGGCAACTCGGTCGAGCGCTGGTACCACCGCGCCGCGATCGTCGTCTGGCCGCGCAGCCGAGAGTTCGTGCTGCTGGCCAGGGCGCGGCCAGCGGCGGCGCTGGCCGCGATCGGCGCGCTGGTGCGCCGCGGCAAGCAGGCCGAGGCGTGCGCGCGGATCGACGAGCTGCGGCCGTTCTGGGACCACACCGTGCGGTCGGTCGCGAACAGCGCGCGGACGGCGGCGGGGACCACCACCAGCAACGAGACGCGGCGGATCGGCGAGCGCGCCCTCGCCGTGGCGGCGCGGCTCGACGACGCCGACCGCGCGGCGGCGCTCGTGGCCCCGCTCGAGCACGGGTGTCTCCGGCTGGCCAGCGCGCCGGCGATCGGCGAGATCGTCGCGCGCCACGGCGCGGCGTGGCTGGCCGCGCAGGTCGCGCGCTGGGCGGCGCGCGATCGGATCGAGGCGCGGACCGCGGTCCTGGCGCAGGCGCCGCCGCTCTTGGCCCGGGTCGCCGCGACGGCCGGGCCCGTCGGCGGCGCGTGGGTCGGCGCGCTCGCCCGCGACGAGTGGTCGCGGCTGCGCGAGCACCTCGCGCGGATCCAGGCGGGCCCGACACCGCGGGTGATCGCCGCGGCGCTCGAGG
The DNA here is from genome assembly GCA_016717005.1 of Myxococcales bacterium. Taxonomy (NCBI): domain Bacteria; kingdom Pseudomonadati; phylum Myxococcota; class Myxococcia; order Myxococcales; species Myxococcales bacterium. Next base: position 158,105 of record JADJUF010000041.1, read on the forward strand.
AGCTGGCGCCGACGATCGCGGCGCTGCTCGCGGCCGCCCGGCTGGGCGACGACGCGGCGCTGGCGGCCGCGCTGCTCGCGGACCTCGCGCCCGACACCGGCTACCCGATCACCGCGGCGGTCGCGGTCGTGCGCGCCGGCCAGGCGAAGCCCGCCGGGCTACGCCGCGATCCCGGGCTGGCCGCGCTCGCGGTGGCGTGCGCCGACGAGCTGCGGCGTCGGCTCGCGGCGCCCGCGCGGCCCAGCGACGACTGGTCGATCACCGCGCCGATCCGCTGCGCGTGCGCGCTGTGCCCGACGCTGCGCGGGTTCGCCGCCGCGCGCGACCAGACCACGCGCGCCTGGCCCCTGGCCGAGGCCGGGCGATCGCACGTCGCGCACACCATCGCCAGCCACGAGCTGCCGATCCGCGCGACGGTCCGGCGCGTCGGCAGCCCCTACACGCTGGAGCTGGCCAAGACCCGGGCGCTGTTCACCGCCGAGCACGCGCTCCGCGAGCGCTGGCGCGCCGAGCTCGCGTGGCTCGAGGACGCGGCGGCGCCGCGCAAGCGCCCCACCGGCGTCACAGCACGACGTCGGCCCACAGGCTCGCGAGCGTGAGCTCGATGGCGTCGAACGGCTCGGCGCGGACCGTCGCGTCGCCGCGGTGGACGGCGACGATCAGCCACTGCGCGCCCTCGCGGCGCAGCACCTCGAGCGTGCGCTGGAGCGGATCGACCAGCCAGACGTGCGGCACACCTTCGCGGGCGTAGATCGGCAGCTTCTGCGCCCGGTCGGTCGCGGCGGTGGACGGCGACAGCACCTCGCACACCCAGTCCGGGGCGAGCGTGAAGTACGGCGCGTCGTTCGCCAGCACCGGCAGGCGGGCCCGGCGCCACCCGGCCAGATCGGGCACCAGGACGTCGCCGCCGACGTGCAGCTCGGGCTCGTCGAGGATGATCCAGCCACCGGGGCCACCGCGACCGCGGCGAAACGGCGGGCCGAGCTCGTCGTTGAGCGCGGCGATCGCCGCGGCATGCGGCTTGGCCGGCCGCGGCGAGACGTGCAGCTCGCCATCGATGAGCTCGCCGACCTGATGCGGCGGCACCGCCTGCAGATCGTCGTAGCTGGCTCGGCGTCGAACCGGCGCGACCATGCGGTCAGGCTAGCACGCGCTGACGCGCGGCCGCCGGCCGATCGTCAGCGCCCCACGGCGCTGCGACGTCGGCGAGCAGGAGGTCCTGGCACGCCTGATCGCGCGATCCCGCGGCGCCCGGCCGCCCCGTGGGCCCAGATTTCGCGATACTACCGGCGACGACGATGAGCGCATCGACGGAGACGGCGAGGTTCGGCACCAGCGCGGCGGTGCGGCGACACCTGGTGGAGGCGCTGCGCGCCGATCTGATCGGGCCGTTCTTCCCCGACGATCCGGCGGCGCTGGAGGTCTGGGACCTGGCGCCGTCGAAGCGCTACCTGTACGGCTTCCTGGTGCCGCGGGTGAAGGGCGAGCCCGACGACGACGATGACGACGAGCCGGAGCTGGCGGACGACGAGGCGGCGGAGGCCGGCAACGACCCCGGCGACGGCGGGCAGGACGATCGTGACCGGGTACAGGCGGCGGAGCTTCCTCGCCCGGATCACGGGCCGGTCGTGTCCCGGGCGGACGCCTAGCCTTCATCGCCCAGGCGCCGTCGCACCACCACGCGCTCCATCGGTCGATCGGGATCGCCGAGGCGCTCGATCCACATGCGCCGCAGCGCCTCCACTTCCAAGATCCGCGCCTCGAGCGGCTGGGCCAGCCAGTACGCCAGCGAGTCGCTGTCGTCATCGTCGTCGAGGCGCTTGCGCTGGACGACCGGCGCGATCGTGCGGACCGTCACCGCGGACCTCGCTCGAGCTTCGCGACGTCGGCGAGGTCCTGGGGCCGGCCCGAGGCGCGCTTGTTGGCGATGAGCGACGCGCGATCGAGGATCGGCACCGGCGTGCCACCGAAGGTCGCGATGATGCGGGCGGGATACGCGTCGACGAAGGTGAGCCCGGTGACGCTGGTCAGCAGGTCGACCCGCCCGGGCTCGCGGCCGAGCTGCACGACGACGCCGAGCGCCTCGAAGTCGGCCGCGGTCAGCCCGAGGCTGGCGAAGCCGAACGCCTCGAGGGCCGCGACGAGTCGGGCGGCGTTGTCCGGGGTCGGCTCGACCCAGATGTCCAGGTCCTTGGTGTAGCGAGGGTGCCCGTGGGCCGCCACGGCGTAGCCACCGACGATCAGGAACCTGACGTCGTGCTCGGCGAGGAGCCGGAGCAGCTCCTGGAAGTCGCGGGCGAGGGCTTCCACGGACATGATCGTAGCACCGCGTGCGACCGGCGACCGGCGACGGACGCCGCACCGTCGTCGGCGACGAGGCCCGGTCGGCGCCGGTCCTGGTGCCGGTTCCGAGCGGCGAGCGCCTGTTCATCAACTACCACGAGGGCCACGACGACCACGGCCACGACGACGACAACCACGACGAAGACTGACCAGCGCCGCGTCGGACCGCCGACCAGGTCGGCGGCTCACGCGCGGGTCGCGTCGCCCGGCGCCGCGTCCGGAGCCCACCACCACCAGGGGCCGGCCGGGATCTGCGGCGGGACCTCGTCGGGGCGCACCCCCGGCGCGGTCGGGGTCGTGGCGTCGTAGCGCCACTCGAAGCGCTCCGGCGTGGTCGTCGGCGATTGTCAGTCGATCGACCGGCGCTACGGCTCCTCCATCGGGCAGTAGTCGCGGTCGACCACGCAGGCCCGGCAGTCGAGCTCGCACCGCTCCTGGTTGCCGCCCGGGCACAGCGCGTCGGCGCCGCAGGTGGTCTTGCAGAACTCGGGGCGGGCGGGGTCGCCGCACAGCGGGCCGGGGATGGGCGTCGGCTCGGTGCACGCGAGCACCGACGACAGGGACAGGGATAACAGCACGACGAGCGAACGCATCTGGACACACCTGCGTGGTTGGTTGCCCGGTCTATCGACCAGCGCGGGCCGCGGTTGCGTGCGATCTGCGATCGCGCCCGCCGGCGCCCGGCCGCGACCACGCGCGGCCCGGTGTATGCGGGGTCCGATGCGCCGTGGCACGCGACGGTGTCCGCGACGCCTGCGACGCGTGCCCGCAGATCGCCGGCCCGCTGCGCCCGTCCCCTCGCGAGCAGCGGGAGCGCGGTCCCGAAGCCGATGGTGTCCGGCGCCCCACCGCGGCACAATCGGGCCATGGACTTCGTGTTCATGCTGACGCGGGCGGATCAGACGGTCGCCGACGGCCTCGCGGTCCTCGACGACGTCCGCGACGTCGGCCTGACGCACATCGGGTTCAAGGACGTGGGCGTCGAGCCCGCGGTGCTCGACGCGCTCCACCGTCGGATCAAGGACCTGGGCGCGACCAGCTACCTCGAGGTGGTCAGCACGACGCCCGAGGCGTGCCTGGCGTCGGCGCGGGCGGCGCGGGCGATCGGCGTCGATCGCCTGCTCGGCGGCACCGACGTCGAGGCGGTGCTGGCCATCCTGGCCGGGAGCGACGTCGCGTACCTGCCGTTCCCGGGCCGCCCGACCGGCCACCCCACCCGCCTGGGCGGCGGGCCCGACGACGTCGCGCGCGACTGCGCCCGGTTTCGCGCGCTCGGCTGCGCCGGCGTCGACCTCCTGGCCTACCGCGCGACCGAGGCCGATCCGCTGGCGCTGGTCCGCGCCGCGCGCCGCGCCACCGACGGCGTGCTGCTCGTGGCCGGCGGCATCGGGCGCCCCGACCAGATCGCCGCGCTCGCCGCGGCCGGCGTCGACGCGTTCACCGTCGGCTCGGCGGTGTTCGACGGCTCGTTCGCGCCCCAGGCCGGATCGCTGCGCTCGCAGCTCGGGGCCGTGCTCGATGCCGCCCGCTGACCCGCTCGCGCGCTTGCTCGCCGGCCAGTATCCCGATCCCGACACCGGCGCGCTGCTGCGGGCCGAGGCGGCGGCGGTCGAGATCGCCGAGCGCCTCGACGGCGCCGAGGCCGAGCTGGTGGCCGGGCTCGGGTTCGGCCCGCGCCTGCTCGTGCTCGCGGACGTCGACACCGCCGCCGCGCTGGGCCAGCGGGTCGCGCGCGCCCTGGCGGCGCGGTTCACGGTGCAATCGATCGTCCTGGACCGCGCGCCCCGCACCGACGCCGAGACCGTCGCGCGCCTGCTGGCCATGGTCGAGCCGCGGGTCGACGCGATCGTCGCGGTCGGCGCCGGCACGATCAACGACCTCGCCAAGCTGGTCGCCCACGCGCGCGGGCTCCCGCAGGCGGTGTTCGCGACCGCGCCGTCGATGAACGGGTTCACCTCGGTGAGCGCGTCGGTGCTCCAGGGCGGGATCAAGCGCTCGGTCCGGACCGCGACCCCACGCGGCGCGTTCTTCGATCTCCGCGTGCTCGCGGCCGCGCCGCCGCGCCTGATCCAGGCCGGCCTCGGCGACAGCGCCTGTCGCTCGACCGCGCAGGTCGACTGGCTGCTGGCGCACCTGGTGCGCGACCGCCCCTACCGCGCGGCGCCGTTCGCGCTGCTCGCCACCGACGAGGCCGCGCTCCTGGCCGAGCCCGGCGCGCTCGTGGCCGGCGACGTCGCGGCGCTGCGGCACCTGGTCCGCACGCTGGTGCTGTCGGGCTTCGGCATGACGATCTGCGGCGGCAGCTACCCCGCCAGCCAGGGCGAGCACCTGCTCGCGCACTACGTCGAGATGAAGGGCCCGCGGGCGACGACCCTGCACGGCGAGGAGGTCGGCGTGTGCGCGGTGGCGATGGCCGAGCTGCAGGGCGCCATGCTCGCGCGCGACGCGCCGCCGACGATCTACCCCAGCGCGGTCACCGAGGCCGACGTGGTCGCGCACTTCGGCCCGGCGGTGGGCGCGGCCTGCTGGCGCGAGCTGGCGCCCAAGCTGCTCGATCGCGCCGGCGCCGACGCCGCCAACGCCCGGCTCGCGCAGACCTGGGCGAGCGTCCACGACCGCCTCGCCGCCGTCGCGCTCGGACCGGAGCGGCTGCGCGCGGTCCTCGAGGCCGCCGGCGCGCCGGTCACGCCGGCCGCGCTGGGGTGGTCGGCGGGGCTCTACGCCGACGCCCGCCGGCACGCGCGCGCGATCCGCGACCGCTACACGTTCCTGGACCTCGCGGCCGACGCGGCCTTCACCTGGTGACGCCGGGGCGCCGGGGCGACGCCGGGGGCCCGGTCGCGGGCGCGCCTGGTGACGCCGCCCCGCCCGGTCGCGGGCGCGCCTGGTGACGCCGCCCCGCCCGGTCGCGGGCGCGCCTGGTGACGCCGCCCCGCCCGGTCGCGGGCGCGCCTGGTGACGCCGCCCCGCCCGGTCGCTGGCGCGCCTGGTGACGCCGGGGCGCGCGGCTGGCGACCGCCGTGGCCGGTGGCCGGACGGATGCCGGACGGGCGTGTCCGGTAACCGGACAAGGTGTCCGGGCGACGTCGACAAGTAGCGAGAACGACGGGCGCGCCCCGGCTGGCGCGGGCCTTGCTGTAGTCGGCGCCATGCGAACCTCGGTGATGGGTGTGGCGATGGTGATCGCGGCGATGAGCCGCGCGGTGGCGGCCGATCCGTCGGTGTGCGAGCCGCCGACCGCGCTGGTCGTGCTGGACCGGTCGAGCTCGATGACCGGGGCGGTCACGCCCGGCGGCGACAGCAAGTGGTCCGCGGCGCGGGCCGCGCTCGACCAGATGCTCAGCGCGTACGATCAGGCGATCGCGTTCGGCCTGGTGACGTTCCCGTACCCGGACGCGTGCGGCGCCGGACGGCTCGAGGTGCCCCCGGGGCTGGGCCAGCGCGGCGCCATCGGCATGGCGCTGACCGCGCCGCCGCCGGCGCTCGGCAACTGGACGCCGCTGGGCGAGACGCTCATGGCGGTAGCCGAGCCGGCCCAGATCGGCGGCTACCACCCCGACTACGTCGTCGTGATCACCGACGGCTTCCAGTGGTGCGATCCGTACGATCCCGCGCAGCGGGAGCTGCCGCGGGCCGCGGTCAAGCGGCTGCGCGATCACGGCATCCGCACGTTCGTGGTCGGGTTCGGGGGCGGCGTCGACGAGGACGCGCTGGCGGCGATGGCGCAGCTCGGCGGCACCGCGCCGCTGGACTGCGATCCGACCGGGGCCGATCCAGCCCGGCCCCGATGCTACCACCAGGCCGACGACGCCGCCGCGCTGGCCGACGCGCTGATGGCGATCGCCGCGCACGCGTCGAGCGAGTCGTGCGATGGCCGCGACAACGACTGCGACGGCGTGGTCGACGACGGCGCGCCGTGCGCGGCCGGGCAGCGCTGCACCGACGGCGCGTGCGTCGACCTGCCCGCGCCCGGGCCCGACGCGGGCGTGGCTGGCGCCGACGCGGGGCTCGACGACGGCGCGCCGGCCGGCGGGTGCGGCTGCGCCAGCGCCGGCGCCGGTGACGCCGGGCTGGGCCTCGCGCTGGTCGTGGCCTGGGCTCAGGCCCGCCGACGACGCCGCGGCAGCATCAGGCCGACGCCGACCACCAGCGCCAGCCCGGCCGGCGCCCCGCCGCTGCCCTGACAACCACAGCCCGAGGTCAGCTCGGCCGGGGCGGTGCCGCCGTCGGGATCGCCGGGGTTGGCGCCGCCGTCGGGATCGCCCGGGCCGGCGTCGACGAGCGGGTCCGTGGCCGAGATCACCAGATCGACGCACGCGAAGTAGATGTCGTTCGACAGCTCGTCGATCGTGTACGGCGGCTTGTCGGTCATCATCTGGATCAGCTGCAGCGTGCAGTTGGTGCACTCGGTCATCGGCAGCGTGATGTCGCGCGTCGTCGCCGACCCGTTCGGGATCCGATCCTCGATGATCAGGCTGCCGGACCCGCCGGGATCCATCATCCCGGTCAGGTTCTCGGTCGGGTAGCCAGCCGGCGTGCCGGCGGCGACGCCGGGCGGGATGCGGAACGTGTCGCTGTTGGCGTTGAACGAGATCCGCAGCCAGCCCGGGTGCGGGACGTACTCGTTCCACACCAGGTGCAGCACCGCGCCGGGGCGATAGGTCTGGACGTTGGCGCGGGGCGAGCCCGTGACGCCGCAGTGGCGCGCCTTGAGATCGACGCTCGAGCGCGGCGTCGGCGACATGATCCGGACGTGGGCCGCGGCGGTGCCGGCGACGAGCAATGACAGCGTGGCGGCGGCGAGGGCGGCGGTACGGCGCATCTCGGCATTGCATCAGGAACTGGCGCCCGACGCCAGCCGCAAACGGTGAGCGTGGCGACGGCGTGGCGCCCGTGCCAACCTCGGCCCATGTCCAGGTTCGTCGCCGTCTCGCTCGTCGCTGCGCTGTGCGCGCTCGGTCCGACCGCCCCGGCCAACGCCAAGTGCGCCCGGGTGCTGCTGGCGCCGCAGGTGCTCACCCACGCCGCCGATCCGATCCCGCGCGGCGGCGGCGTGCTGGTCGGCTACACCAGCACCACCGACGACGGCGCCGAGCAGTTCGAGGGCCACGACCCCGCCGTCAACGACGACTGGGTGCTGGTCGTCGGCAAGCGCAAGCTGCGGCCGCGCATCGAGGTGCTGGCCCCGGGCCTGGCGGTCTACCGGCCGGGGGTGATCCGCGGCGCCCGCCTGGCCACGCTGGCGCTCCGCGACGGCGCCGGCCGGAAGCTGGCCGGGTTCACCGCCAGCACGCGCCCCACGCCCGGCCTCGCGACGGCCCCGACCGGCGCCACGATCACGTCGGTGTCGAGCCAGAGCAACCGCGGCCGCGACACCCGCACGCTGACGACGGTGACGGTGACCCTCGCCGCCGCGGCGCCGGCCGGCGCGGTCGCGCTGATCGCGTACGCCGGCGGCGCGCAGTCGGCGCCGATCGCCTGGGGCCGGGTCGCCGCTGGCGCGACGGCGATCGAGATCTACGACAGCCCCGGCCGCTGCGGCAGCGAGCCCGACGGGCTCCGCGCGCCGGCGCCGGGCGACACGATCGCCCTGACCTGGGTCGACGGCTTCGGCCAGCGCTCGCCGCGCTCGGCGCCGATCATCGTGAAGTAGCCGCCCGCGGCGACGCGCACGGCAGCTCGCGGGTCAGCCCGCTCGCGGCGACGCGCACGGCAGCTCGCGGGTCAGCTCGCGGGTCAGCCCGCTCCGCGGCGCCGCGCACGTCAGCTCGCGGGTCATCCTCGCGGGTCAGCCCGCTCGCGGCGACGCGCACGGCAGCTCGCGGGTCATCCTCGCGGGTCAGCCCGCTCCGCGGCGCCGCGCACGGCAGCTCGCGGGTCAGCCCGCTCCGCGGCGCCGCGCACGTCAGCTCGCGGGTCATCACGCCCCGCGGCGACGCTCACGTCAGCTTGCGGGTCATCACGGTCCGCGGCGACGCCACGAAGCCGGTCCGCTCGTACAGATGCCGGGCCGGGTTCTCGGGGCGCACCTGGAGGTGGAGCGCGCCCACGCCGAGCTCGCGCAGCACCGGGACCAGGGCCTCGAGCGCGGCCGCGCCGGCGCCACCGCCGCGGACCTCGGGATCGATCCACAGCTCGGTGAGGACCGCGTCGCGGCCGCCGAACTCGAGGTCGTAGCCGAACGTGACGATCGCGTAGCCGACGGTCGCGGCGCCGCGCTCGATCAGCCACGCGTTGCCGAGGGCCGGCTCGGCCAGCAGGCGCGCGAGCGCGGCCGCGAGCGTCGCGTCGCTGATCGCGATGCCCTCGTGGTCGTTGAGCGCGCGCGTGCGCGGCAGGAGCGCGTCCAGATCCGCCGCGGTCGCGGCCCGGACCGTGGTCAGGAGCGCGACGTCGCCCGCGGGCTCGCTTCCAGGCTCACGCGTGGGCGCGCGCGCGGCCTCGCTCGCGACCTCGCCCGCCGTCACGCGCCGGACTTGTCGCCGTCGGTCTTGGGCACCGGGCCGGTGTCGTCGTGGGCCAAGCTGGCCCGCACCGGCGGCGGCAGCGTCGCCGCGTTCGCGATCGCGGTCGGACCGTCCTCGTCGACGGCGTCGTCGCCGACCACCAGCGCCGGCGCCGGGATCGCGGGATCGGTCGCGTCGAGCGCGCCGACCTCGCTGCCGGGCAGATCCGGCGGCGGCGGCACCGGCGCGAGCATCGGCGCGGTCGGGCGCGTGGCCGCCTCGCTCGCGGCCTTCTTCTTGCCCCCGGCGATGCTGGCGGGGCCGCCGCTCTTGTGGAACGCCGAGCCCAGGCGATCGAGCTCGCGCGGCGAGATGTTCTCGGTCGACTCGTCCTCGCTCCAGGTGGCCCCACCGACGCTGCCGACATCGACCGGCTGGGTGCTGTCGTCGACCACGGCCATCGGCACCGCGTCGGTCAGATCGACGACGGTGACGATGATGCCGGTGATGTTGTCGTGACCGCCGCGCTCCTTGGCCGCGTCGATCATCTTGGCGATCGCGGCCTCGGCCGGATCGGCCCCGAGCATGTCGGCGATCTCCTGCTCGACCAGGAAGTAGTCGTGGAGCCCGTCCGAGCACAGGAGCAGCTGATCCTGCTCGCGCAGCTGCAGGTGCGCCATCTCGACCCCGACGTCCGCGGCGACGCCGATGGCGTTGACCAGCACCGTCCGATAAGGCGACACCAGCGCCTCCTCGATCGTCAACTTGCCCTCGATCACCAGCACCTCGGCGACGGTGTGGTCGGTCGTGAGCTGCGCCGCCTTGCCGTCGCGGACCAGGTAGGTGCGGCTGTCGCCGACGTGGGCGACGAACGCCTCGCGCCCGGCCACCAGGACCACGTCGAGCGTGGTGCCCATGCCGGCCTTGTCGGCCTCCTTGGCGCCGCGCTGGAACACCGCCTGGTGGGCCGCCAGGACCGCGCTCTGCAGCAGCTGCACCAGCGCCTTGCGGGCGTTGTCGGTCGGCCGCTGCACGAACGCCTCGACCAAGCTGACCGCGGCCTCGAGGGTCTTGCGCACGGTCTCGACCGCCATCGCGCTGGCGACCTCGCCCGCGGCGTGGCCGCCCATGCCGTCGGCCACGATGAAGAACCGGCCGCCGGGGTCGACGAACAGCGCGTCCTCGTTGTGGTCGCGCACGACCCCAACGTCGGTGAGCATCACCGCCTCGAGCTTCACGCGTGGTCCTTCGTCATGGCGTCGCTCCGAGCCGGCAGATGCGCAACTTCTGGAGATTTTCCCTGGATCCCGCCGGGACCGCAAGGCCGGGGGGCTCGATTGGCCGCCGCCGGCCCGAATGGGCTGAATGCGCGGCCGGGCCGGGCCGTCGAATGCCGGAGATTGACCGGCGCGGGCGCTTTGTCTACGGTCCGCGGAACGCTCGCGCCCCGGTGAGCGCCCACGCCCTGGAGAACCGATGCCCCCGACCCTCAGCCGCCGTACCGTCGTCGCCGTCCTGGCCTGCCTGGCCCTGGCCGCCGGCCCCGCCGCCGCCGACGACCCGATCGTCATGAAGATCGCCACGGTGGCGCCCGACCGGACCCCCTGGGCTGACCTGCTCAAGGGCTACAAGAAGGCGGTCGAGACCAAGTCCGGCGGCCGCATCAAGGTGCGCGTCTTCCTCGGCGGCACGATGGGGGACGAGAACGAGACCGTCCGCATGACCTCCCGCGGCCAGCTCTCGGGCGTGGGCGCCTCGACCGGCGCGGTGGCGTCGATCGTCGAGGAGCTGTCGGCCATCGAGATCCCGTTCCTGTTCGCCAACGCCAACGAGGCCGACTACGTCCTCGACAAGTTCCTGATGGCGCCGATGGAGGAGAAGTTCAAGGCCAAGGGCCTGGTGCTCGGCTTCTGGAGCGAGAACGGCTTCCGCCACTTCGGCAGCGACACGCCGATTCTCGAGCCCGGCGACCTCAAGAACAAGAAGATGCGGTCGCAGGAGTCCTACGTCCACATCGAGATGTGGAAGCAGCTCCAGGCCGCCGCCCAGGCGATCCCGACCACCGAGGTGACGACCGCGCTCAAGACCGGCTCGGTGTCCGGCTTCGATCAGGCGCTCCTCTATATGGTCGCCGGCGCCTGGCACACGTCGATCAAGCACCTGACGCTGTCGGCGCACATCTACCAGCCGGCGGTGATCACCTTCAACAAGGCCTGGTTCGACAAGCTGCCGCCCGATCTGCAGAAGATCGTCATCGACGAGGGCCGCGCGATCGTGCGCCCGGGCCGCACCGCGATCCGCAAGATGAACCCGAAGCTGGTCAAGATCATCGAGAAGGCCGGCGTCAAGATCCACACGCTCACGCCGGCGCAGCGCAAGGCGTTCGTCGCCGCGACCGCCGGGGTGCGCCAGAAGGTCAAGGACTCGAGCGCCTCGACCAAGGCGGTCGTCGAGACCATCGAGGCCGGCATCGCCGACTTCAAGGCCAAGGGCGGCAAGCGCAAGTAGCGTCGCCGCCACCCGACCGCCCCGCCTGCCCCGGTCCTGGCCGGGGCTTGGCGTTTTCGGCGCGGGACTCCGGTACGATGCGCCGATGGCAGACGAGCCGACCTCGGCGTGGGCGCCGACCTTTCCGATCGTCCGGCGGATCGACGCGCTCTGGCACCAGGGCGAGCGGCTCCTGTGCGGGATGATCTTCCTGGTCATGGCGCTGATGGTGTTCGCGTCGGTCGTGACCGAGACCTTCGGCAACCGGCGCCACGTCTCCGACGTGGTCATCCTGGCCGGGCTGTGCCTGATGGCGGTCCGCACCCGGGCCGTCAAGGAGGGTGAGACGCCCTGGTCGTGGCCGGCGTCGTTGGGGATCGCGGCGATCGCCACCGTCGTCATCGCCGGCTCGGTCTACCTCTACACCGAGCGGTTCGCCGGCGGCTTCATCTGGGCCCAGAAGCTGGCGCTGGTGATGATGATCTGGGTCGCGCTGCTGGGCGCGTCGATGGCCACCTACGACCGCTCGCACCTCGCGCTCGAGTTCGGCGAGAAGATCTGGCCCGCGCGCGTGCGGCCGTACATCCAGGCCCTGGCGCTGGCCGTGGCCTCGGCGTTCTGCGCCGCCGCGCTCCTGCTCGCGGTCGATCTCGTCACCCACCAGCGCCACGAGGGCCTGCGCGTCGACGCCAACCGGTGGCTGCCGACCTGGGCCGCGTTCGTGATCGTCCCGTACGCCTTCGGCGCGATGGCCATCCGGCTGCTGGCGCAGGCGACGACCACCGCGACCGGCAAGGCCGAGCCGGTCGAGGAGCGGCTGCCGTCATGACCGTCCTGCTCGTCATCATCGTCCTGGCGCTGATCGGCGCGCCGCTGTTCGTGATCGTCGGCGCGGCCACCGCGGCGGCGTTCGCGACCATGACCGATCTGATCCACAACTTCACCGACCTCGGCGGCTGGATGATCGACCCGTTCGAGTCGCTCATGGGCCGCGATCAGTTCCTGGCGATCCCGCTGTTCATCGCCTCGGGCGCGGTCATGACCGAGGGCGGCATGGCCCGACGCCTGGTCGACTTCGCGCGCGCGGCGCTCGGCTGGCTGCCGGGCGGCCTCGGCATCACGGCGGTGTTCGCGTGCATGATCTTCGCCGCGATCACCGGCAGCTCGCCGGTCACGCTGATCGCGGTCGGCTCGATCATGTTCCCGGCGATGGTCCGGGCCGGCTACCCCGAGAACTTCTCGCTCGGCCTGGTCATGACCGCCGGCTCGCTCGGCTGCCTGGTCATGCCGTCGCTGATCCTGATGATCTACTCGCTGGCCGTCATGGGCGCCGGCGTGGCCGCGGTCGACAGCTCCGACATGTTCCTGGCGTCGGCGCTGCCGGCGGTCGCGCTGATGCTCGCGCTGTCGGGCTACTCGGTGGTGGTCGGCCTCAAGGTCGAGGCGCGCGAGGCGTTCTCGTGGCAGCGGCTCGCGACGACCGGCCGCGAGGGCGTCTGGGCGCTGCTCCTGCCGATCATCATCGTCGCCGGCATCTACACCGGCAAGTTCCCGCCGTTCAAGGCCGGCGCCGTCGCGTTCGTCTACGCGCTCGTGGTCACGACCGTCATCCACCGCGAGCTCGACTTCCCCAAGGTCGTCGCGGCCCTGGCCAACGCCGGGCGGCTGATGGGCATGCTGATCCTGATCATCGCGTTCACGTTCGGCATCAACAAGCTCATCCCCGAGATCGGCGTCGAGGAGTCGCTGACCAAGGCCCTGACCGACAACGACATCGGCCCGATCGGCTTCATGCTGATCGTCAACGTCCTCTTGATCGTGCTGGGCGCGCTGATGGACTCGGTGTCGGCGACGCTGGTGTTCGCGCCGATCCTGGCGCCGATCGCGGTCAAGACCTACGGCATCGACCCGATCCACTTCGGCGTGGTGTTCGTCGTGAACATGGAGATCGGGTACCTGGCGCCGCCGGTGGCGACCAACCTGTTCGTGGCGTCGGCCTTGTTCAAGAAGCCGTTCGGGCAGGTGTCGCGCGCGATCCTGCCCGGGCTGGCGCTCACGACCGCGGCCCTGTTCGTGTTCATGTTCGTGCCGACCTTCTCGAAGGGCCTGGTCAACCTCAGCCGCGGCACCGGGTTCTACGAGTCGTTCCCGTGGGACGGCACCCCGACCCACGCCGCCGCCACCGGCGGCAACCGGGTCGACCTCGGCGCGCTGTCCGACGAGGCCAAGGCCGAGGCCGACAAGGCCAAGGCCGAGCTCAACAAGATGGGCGACGAGTACTACTTCGGCGGCCAGGACGACCCCGGCGCGCTGCCGACGGAGGACGACGACGGCGACGGCGGGGTCGCGCCGGCCTCCGACGGGGACGCCGGCGTCGGCGCGCCCGACGCGGAAGCTGACGACGACGACGACTACGGCGGCGTGCAGCTGTAGTAGGGTCCCCCGCCCATGGCCAGCGGCTCCCAGTCAGTCGTCGTCAAGGCGCTCGTCGCCAACCTCGGCATCGCGATCGCCAAGTTCGTCGCGGCGTTCATCTCGCGCTCGGCGTCGATGCTGGCCGAGGCGGTGCACTCGCTGGCCGACTCCGGCAACCAGGTGTTCCTGCTCCTGGGCATGCGCAAGTCCCAGCGGCAGGAGGACGCGATCCATGAGTTCGGCTACGCCGCCGAGCGCTACTTCTGGGCGTTCATCGTCGCGGTGTCGCTGTTCACGATCGGCGCGACGTTCTCGATGTACGAGGGCATCCACAAGGTGCTGCACCCGGGCGGCGCGATGGGCAGCCGCACGGTCGCGTACATCGTGCTGGGCGTCTCGATCGGGCTCGAGCTGTACTCGCTGTCGGCCGCGCTGGCCGAGTTCCGCGCGATCAAGGCCGGCCGCTCGCTCAAGCAGACGATCGACGAGGCCCGCGACGCGGTCGTGATCGTCGTGCTGTTCGAGGACGTCGCCGCGCTGGTCGGCCTGGTCGCGGCCTTCGGCGGCCTGCTCCTGACCCAGCTCACCGGCAACGCGGTCTGGGACGGCGTCGGGTCGATCATCGTCGGCGTCACGCTGTTCGGCGTCGCCGCGTTCCTGGCCCGCAAGACCAAGCACCTGCTGATCGGCCAGTCGGTGACGACGAGCCAGCGCGCGACGATGATCGAGCTGGTCGCCGCCACGCCAGGCGTGATCAAGCTGATCCACCTGCGCACCATGCACCTCGGCCCCGAGGAGGTGCTGGTCGGGATGAAGATCGCGGTGGCGCCCGACACCACGGCCGAGGCGTCGGCGGCGCTGGTCGACGCGATCGAGGTCCGGCTGCGGGCGGCGCTGCCGATCCTGCGCCGGATCTACGTCGAGCTGGCCGCGCCCGACGACGCCCGCGCGCTGCCCGCGACGACGATCTGAGCGCGCCGCGCGATCGCCTGCGCGCGCGCCGCGGGGTCGGCCCGGGCGGCGCCGGCCGTGCGCGTCCGGTCGGCACCACGACCGACCTCGCGGGCGCGCCCGCCGCAGCGCTCGGCGCTCAGGCGACGCGAAAGTCGACCGGCGGCGGCGGCGTGCCGACGGCGGCCAGCGCCTCGGCCTGCGCGGTCAGGCGCGCGCGGATGTGCGCGACCGCGTCGGCGGCGGCCTCGGCGACGACGAACCGCCGGCCCAGGCGCTGGGCCGCGGCGGCGGTGGTGCCGGCGCCCGCGAACCAGTCGGCGACGCGATCGCCCGGCACGGTGGTGGCGCTGACCAGGCGCTCGAGCAGGCGCTGCGGCTTCTGCGACGGCCAGCCGGTGCGCTCGCGATCCGCCCGGTTGAGCGTCTCGATGTCGGTCCACCAGTCCTCGGGCACCTTGCCGTCCGCGACCGGATAGCGATAGACGCGCCCGGTCTTGCGATCGCGCTTGATCTGGACCGGCCGCCCGTCCTCGTCGTGCTCGACCTTCATGTGCGAGCCGCCGCGCCGGGGCACCCGCACCTGGTCGGGATAGAACGCCCACCGCGGCGTGCGCCCGTACCACAGGAGCGTGTCGTGCTTGCGCCCGAAGCCGCGCCGGCTCTTGCCGCCGATCGCGTAGCACCAGACGATCTCACCCGCGAAGCAGTCGGCGCCGAACAGCCGGTCGAGCGCGACCTTGGCGTAGTGGACCGCGCGCCAGTCCAGGTGCACCACCAGCGACCCGGTCGCGGCCAGCGCGTCACGGCTGGCGGCCAGCCACGGGCTCAGCCACGCGACGTGGGCGTCGGGATCGCCGCCGTCGTCGGCGTAGCGGCCGGCGCGACCGCGCTGGATCCGATCGGTCCCGAACGGCGGATCGACGTAGATCAGCGCCAGGTCGGCGCCGGCGTGGGCCGCGGCTACCGGCGCGCTGTCGCCGTGGACGACCACGTCGGGCTCGACGGCGGGCGCGGTCGGCGCGGCGAACGGGAGGGTCAGGTTGGTCACGGCGATCGGCGGTGGTGCTACCATGCCGGCATGGAGTTCGGGCGGTGGTATCCGCTCACGGCCGCGGCCGCGCACGCCCCACCAGGACCTGGCGTGTTCCAGGTGCGGGTCCGCGACGGGCTGATCGACTACCCGCGCGGCAAGAGCGCGATGGTCCACTACGCCGCCGCGCCCGACGTGCGCGCCGCGGCGCGGGACCTCGCCGCCGCGCACCCCGACGCCGACTGGCTGTGCCGCCACCTCGTCGATCTGGCTGACCCGGCCGCCGCCGCCACGCTCGCGACCAAGCTGGTGCGCGACTTCACCGCCCGGTTCGGGCGCGCGCCGGGGCCGCCATGAGGCTGGTCGACGCCGACGCTGAGGATCCGGTCGTCGCGCCGCCGCCGCCGCCGCGTCGGCTCGACAAGCGCCGGGTGTCGGTGTCGTTCCTGTTCACGATCACCGTGCTGGTCGGCAGCGTCGTCGCGGTGTTCACGCTGTTCCCCTCGCGCCACAACCAGGTCGCCGACAGCGCGCTGGCCGCCCATCGCGCCACCGACGCCTGGGACCTCGACGCGCCCGACCCGGTCGTGCTGGCCGCGTGGGCCCGCGGTGCGGTCGGCCGCGACCCGCCGCTGCCGACCGGTCCCGGGCTGGTCGTGGTCGGCGTGCGCAAGATCTCGATCCTGCGCCGTCCCGCCGCCGTCATCCGCTACCAGATCGGCGCCGATCAGGTAACGGTGGTGCTCCAGCGCGCCCGCGATCTGCAGAGCCGCTCGCTGCACAAGGACGACGGCGAGGCGCGGGTCGAGGCCTGGCGCCACGGCCCGTGGACCTGCGTCGCCGTCGGGCCCACGGCCACCGTCGCGACCTGGCTCCCGCTCGTGCGCGGCAAGTGAGCTGCGCCGAACGGCGCGGTGACCAGTCAGCCCGCGACATCGCGCCGTCACAGCTCGAGCGGGACCGAGATCGTCAGGTACGGCAGCGGCACCGGCGGGTAGTCGTCGAACAGCGCCGCGGCCAGGCCGGCGGTGCCGGTGATCCGGCCGCCGCGGAACGACACGCCCAGGGCCGCGACGTCCGCGTGCTCGCCAGGCGCGCACGGTAGGGCCGGCGCGGTGGCGCGCGCCGCGGTGACGCCGCACCGGCCCGCGCGCGCGTCGCGGACCCGGCCGACCGCGCCGACGACCCGGACGTGGGCGATGACCCAGGACGCGGTCACGACGTCGACGTCGACCGCGGTGGTGCCGTCGGGGTCGCGCAGCCGACGGTGGGACCAGGCGACGTGGCCGCGCGGGTCGAGCAGCCCGACGGTCGCCTCGCCGCCGTGCAGCCACCGGCCGCTGGACCGGCTGGCGTCGTGGCTGTCGCCCAGCCACGCGGCGGCGCCGATGGCGCCGACCGCGACCCGGACCGGACCGGCGCGCACGAGCTGACCGCGCAGCGCGAGATCGGCCTCGAACAGCTGCACCGGCGGCTGCGGCGCGCCCGCGGACAGGCGCAGCTCGAGCCCGTCCGCGAGGCCGACCGCCGCGCCGACGTGCGCGACGACGGTGTACTCGAGACGGACCCGCCCGGGCTCGACCACCTCGCCGGTCGGAGCCCAGGGCGTGACGTGGGTCGGCATCGGCGCGCGCTCGCCGGCCGCGGCGCCCGCGGTCGCGGCCAGCGCCAGGAAGATCGTGATCGCGCGCATGCGCACCCCGACACTGCAACCGCCGGGCCGACCGCGATCCGCGCACCTACGGCGGCGCCGACCGGCGCGCGCCCTCGATCGCGACATCGATGTCCGGATCAGCCGGCCGGGCGATCACCGCGCGGCGCGCACGGTGCGGCACACCGCGCCCGCGCGATCGCCGGCGCCGAGCCGGGCGCGATCCGGAGGCGCGGCGGCCACGACCACGCACACGTCAGCGTCGCCATCGGTGATCCGGAACGCGCCGGGCACCGCGACGGTGTTGCCGCAGGCGATCGGCTGCGCCGGCAGCGGGAAGGCGACCGCGGCGCCCTGGACCACGGCGACGTCGACCCAGGTCGTGGCGCCGGGCGCGCAGGTGAGCTGCACCTTCCAGCGATCGTCGTCGCGCACGTCGTCGGGATCGAACGCGACGACGCCGCCGCGCTCGCGCACGAGCGTGACCACGACCACGCCGACGCCCTTGACCCGCGCGCCGTTCGCGGGCGGCGCGTCCGGCGCGCTCGACCGCACCCGCAGCGCCAGCACCGCCACCGCCGCGGCGGTCACCAGCGCCAGGCCGCCGCCGAGCCAGGGCCCGCGCCGCCACCACGGCGCCGGGGCCGTCGCCGCCGCCACCAGCCGCGGCAGCGGCCGCGCGTCGTCGATGATGCGCGCGAACGCGCCGGCGCACGCGGCGCAGGCGGCGAGGTGGGCGCGCACGGTCGCGGCGGTCGCGCCGTCGAGCTCGGCCAGGGCCAGGCGCTCGAGCCGCAGCCACGACACCGGCTCGCCGATGCAGGTCGGCGCGGTCATGCGCCCGCCCCCGCCAGCGCGGCGGCCGCGGCGTCGACCCGGGCCAGGCGCTTGCCGACGGTCTTGCGCGACACCCCGTAGAGCTCGGCGATCTCGTCCTGGGTCAGCTCGTCGAGGTAGCGCGCCACCAGCACCTCGCGGTGGACGCCGTCGAGGGCGTCGCACAGCCGCGCCAGCAGATCGAGCCCGATCACCCGGGCCGCGACCGGCGCGCGCGCGGTCGGCGCCAGCGCGCCCTGCTGCCGCTCGAGCAGCCGCGCCCGGCTCCGCGCGTCGCGGACGACGTTGAGCGCGCGGTTGGTGATGGCTCGGTAGAGGTACGGGAGGTCCACGGCATCCTCGCGACGGGCGATCAGATCGGTGAACAGGCTCTGGACGACGTCGACCGCGTCCTCGCGGTTGCGCAGGATGCGCTCGGCCTTGCGCACGAGCGCCGGGCCCCAGCGCTGGTAAGCGACCTCGTGATCACTGGCAGGTGCCACCGCGGGTCCCGACGTTGACACACGCCGGCTCACCGCCGAAGGCGTAGCCCGGACATTCCATGTCGCTGGCGCACGCGCGCGGGAAGAACGAGGTCGTGCACATCGCCAGCGGGGCGCCGACGCACGCGCCCGACGCGCAGTCGCCGTCGGCGAGGCACGCGCCGCCGCTGGCGACGCCAGCGCCGCCGGTGCAGTGCAGCCCGCCGACGATCTCGGTCGGCGGCGCGTCGACGTGGGTCACGGTGTAGCGCAGCGGCGCGCACGTGCCGCCGCCGCAGGCGCTGTCGTCGCGGCAGGTGCTGCAGAACCCGCCGGCGCAGGTGCCGGTGGCGCACTGCTCGTCGCGGATGCAGGCCAGCCCGGTCGCGGTGGTGGCCGGCGGCAGGCACGTGCTCCACAGGCCCAGGTGAGCCTCGGCGGTCGAGACGATGCCGCACACGTCGCCGCCGGCGCAGTCGGCGTCGGTGGTGCAGCCGCCGCACACCGACCCGATCGGCCCGGGCCAGCAGCGGCCGCTGGCGCAGTCGACGTCGGCGGTGCACGCGACGCCGTCGGGGCGGGCCCCGGCCACCAGCGCCGCGCCCGCGCACTCGCCGTCGTCGACGATCCGCGCGCCGATGTTGGCGAGCACCGCGTGGCCGCCGCGCTTGGTCAGCCGGAAGCGCACGCCCTGGTAGAACGGCGGCATGCGCAGGCGGAACTCGACCGGGCGCCAGGCGCTGGTCGGCACCCGCTCGGTGGTCTCGATCCGGCCGTCGCCGAACACGTCGACCTCGAGGTGGACCTCGGCGTCGGCCGCGACGTCGGCGACCAGGTCGAACGCGATGCAGGCGCCGTCGCTCGAGTCGACCTCGGTGAGCTGCGCGATCGCGACCTCGGCCCCGACCAGCTCGACGCCGTGATCGCCGTCGTGCCAGGTCGGCGCCTGGGCCACCTGGCCCTTCTCGAGGGTCCAGCGGCACAGGCGATCGCCGCACCACAGATCGAAGCCGGCGTCGTCGATGATCGTGCCGCAGTCGGTGGCGCCGCCGCTGGTGGCGGCGATCGCGGTGAGCAGGAGCAGCGTGGGGAGGGTGCGCATGGTCGGGTCCTGGCGGGAGCTAGCGGGTGACGACGACGCCGAGCGCCAGCCCGAGCAGGCCGGTGTCGTGGCGATCGCCGAGGAGGTTGGGGAGCGACGGCGCGTAGCTGCCCTCGACCCGGCCGGTGAACCCGACCGTGGCCCACGGCATCCACTCGACGCCCAGCGCGGCGCCGGCGTAGGGCCCGGCGTGGAGCTCGTCGGCGGCCTGGCCCTGCTGGTCGCGGAACGTCGCGCCGGTGATCGCGAGGCCGGCGCCGAGCTGCGCGAAGCCGGCCACCGGCCCGGTCCGCAGCTCGACCCGCCCGAGCGGGCCGACCGTCGCGGTGTTCCACTGGATCGTCAGCGGCTCGAGATCGGTGTCGCGCCGCCACTCGTCGCCGCCGACCAGCGCGGCCGAGCCCCCGACGAGCACGTGGGGGTGGACCCGGCGCAGCACGTCGACGCCGAGGCGCGCGCCGACGCCGAGCTGCTTGTGGTAGCCGAAGTCCTCGAGCCGCTGCGTGTACCCGTCGGCGCGGCTGGCGCCGAGCCCGAACGTCGTCGCCGCCAGCCACCGCGGCCCCGCCGGGCCGCCGCCGCCCTTGCTGGCGCCGACGGTCGGGGCCTCGACCGCGCACCCGTCGAGGGCCAGCGGCGCCGCGCCCGGCCCGGCGGTGACCGGGCAGCGCAGGATGCGCGCGTCGGTGCGGAACAGCACCTGGTAGCGGCCCGGCGCCACCGCGACCTGCACCGCGGCGCCCGCGCGCTTCTGCAGCTCGGCCACGACCGCGCGCGCCGGCATCTTGACCACCAGCACCTGGCCCGCGCCGGCGGCCGGCAGGGTCAGGGTCGCGCTGGCGCGCTCGGGGAACGACAGCGGGATCTCGCCGGCGCCCTTGAGATCGACCTCGACCGAGACGTGCTGCGTGCCGACCGCGGTCGCGGCGGTGGCGAGCAAGGTCTGGTGGTAGGTGTAGCGGTAGGCCTCGTCGAGCGAGACCCGCCCGTCGTGGTTGTCGTCGGCGGCGCCGCGCAGGCCGACCAGGAGGTTGTGCGTGAAGTACGACGACCGCAGGTAGTCGGACTCCTGGGACAGCTCGCTGCCGGTCGACGACGCCAGCACCGCCACGCCGCTGGCGTCGAGCCGCGCCCGCGAGTTGTACGAGAAGTCCGCGGCCGGCTCGGCGCCCTTGACCCGCGAGAACGCGCCGCTCTGGCACGCGTCGAGCACGACCACGGTCAGCGCCGCGCGGGTCGCGAACAGCCGCGCCCGCAACGTGTCGAGCGCCAGCTCGTCGGCGCCGAGCGACAGGCCCGAGGCCCGGGCGTGGCCCGAGTAGTAGAAGAACACCCGGGCGGTGCGGCCGGCCGCGACGTCGGCGGCGACCGCGCGCTCGAGGGTGGCGATCGCCGCGAGCAACGTCGCCGCCGAGGGGTTGGTCACGACCTGGACCCGGGCGCGATCGTAGCCGCCCAGATCGCGCAGGACGTCCGCGACCTCGCGGGCGTCGTCCTCGGCGAACGCCAGCGCGGTCTGTCCGGGACCCGGACGGTTGGAGCCGACCACCAGCGCGTAGCTGACGACGTCATCGGCGTGGGCCGCGCCGGCGGTGACGCCAGCGGTGGCGAGGAAGAGGGCGGCGATCGTGGCCAGGAGGGCGCGCATGGGGGGCTCGCGGGGGAGGTTCTGCTCATTGACACGCGAGCAGGCGAAGATGGGAACCGCGATCGTCCGGGCCGCCCGCGACGCCAGCCAAGCGGCCGAGAACGCTCAGCTCTTGCGGCGGGGGCCGCGGTCGTCGTCGAGGTGGACCGCCCGCTGCACGACCGCGCCGCCGAAGCGATCCTTGAGCTTGTCGAGGGTCTCGCCCAGGCGCTCGCCCCGGGCCCGGCTGGCCTCGTCGAGCGCGAGCTGGCGCGGGCGATCGCGATCCTCGAGCCCGGCCACGAACCCGCCCAGCAGCCGGACCCGCCGCCGCGGGCGGTCGTCGATCTCGACCGCGGCCAGGAGCTGGAACGCGGCCCGGGCGATCACCGCCGCGTCGGTGGTGGGGTCGGCTAACGTCACCCGCCGCGTGATCTGGCGGAAGTCGTCGTACTTGACGATCACGCCCACGACCGTCGCGCGCAGGTGGGCGCGGCGCAGGCGCTCGGCCACGCGGTCGACCTGGTGCAGCAGGACCACCTCGAGGTCGGCGCGCTCCCAGCGGTCGTCGTCGAAGGTCTCCTGGTGGCCGATCGTCACCGGCGCGGCCTCGTCCTCGACCACGCGCGCGTCCTCGCCCCGGGCCAGCGCCGCGATCAACGCGCCGGTGGTGGGCCCGAGCCGCGCCACCAGCGCCGCCTCGGGGTAGCCGGCGATGTCGCCGATCGTCGCCAGCCCGAGGTTGCGCAGCGCCTCGGCGGTGACCGCGCCGACGCCGAACAGGCGCCCCATCGGCAGCGGCGCCAGGAACCGGGCGACCTCGCCCGGCATGACCACGCGCAGGCCGTCGGGCTTGTCGATGTCCGACGCGATCTTCGCCGCCATCTTGGTCGGCGCGATCCCGACCGACGCGACCAGCGCCAGCTCGGCCCGGACCCGGGCCTTGATCGCCTCGCCGACCGCGCGCGGCGGCCCGAGCAGCCGCTCGGACCCGGTCAGGTCGACGAACGCCTCGTCGAACGACAGGCCCTCGACCGCGGGCGAGAAGTCGTCGAGGATCGCGAAGAACCCGCGCGACGCCTCGGCGTAGCGCTCCATTCGGTGCGGCACGACGATCGCGTGCGGGCAGCGGCGCAGCGCCTCGGCCATCGGCATGGCCGAGAACACGCCGAAGGTGCGGGCCTCGTAGCTGGCCGCCGCCACCACGCCGCGCCGGCGCGAGCCGCCGACCAGCACCGGCTTGCCGCGCAGCGCCGGATCGTCGCGCTGCTCGACCGCCGCGAAGAACGCGTCGAGGTCGACGTGGAGGATCGTCGGCGGCGTCACCGCGACCGAGCGTACCGCGCCGCGCGCGCGCCGCGGCTACTTGCGCAAGAGCGTCGGGTGGGCGCCGAGGATGATCACCACGGTCGCGGCCGCCATCACGACGTAGGGCAGCGCCCGGGGCAGCGGCTTGATCTGGCCGTTGCGGTACCGCTTGACCTGGGCCCGGGTGAAGCCGTGGATCGCGAACAGGGTCAGCGCGATGATCGTCAGCTTGATGTGGAGCCAGCCGCCGGTCTTGAACGAGCTCGGCACCCTCGTGAACGCGGTCACGAACCCGCACGTGATGGCCAGGGTCGCGCCGAGGTCCATGATCATGGCGGTGCGCCCCTCCTGGCGCGCGACCACGTCGCGGGCCGGGCCCTCGACCATCGCGTGGACCCGCAGCAGGTACAGCGTCGACAGCATGCCCGAGATCCACAGGACGAACCCGACGATGTGCCCGATGCGCAGCCAGATATCCGAATCGTTCATGGCCCCCCTTATACCCTGGCCCGCGCGACCGCCAGCCCGCGCGACCACCGTCCGTGGCGCGCGGCGCGACCACCGTCCGTGCTGCGCCAACCTTGCCCACGCCCACCCGGTTGAGCAGGCGCTGCCCACGTCGTCGGCCACCGCGCTACTCCGACGGGCGCGCGGCCTGGCGCCGCGGTTGCAATCGATCGGGTCCATGCATCCCAGCGCGATCCCGTCGTCCCTGTCGTCCCCGCCGTCCCGGTCGTCCCGGTCGTCCCGGTCGTCCCGTGCCCGCCCCGGCCCGCTCGCCGTCGCCGCCCTCGTCGCGCTCGCCGCGACCGCCGCCTGTTCGTCGAAGGACAAGGACGCGCCCGCCGCCAAGGCCAGCGCCGGCGCCGCCGCCAAGGCCAGCGCCGGGCCCGCCGGCGCGTGCGATCGCCGCGAGCGCGAGCACCTGTGCGGCGAGTACCACGGCGCGATGGCCAAGCCGGCCTGGATCAAGGGCGAGTGCGACGCCATGAAGGTGCCGATGGTGCCGGCGTGTCCCGCCGAGGGTGCGGTCGGGCGCTGCGCCCGCGACGTCGGCACGCCCCAGCACACCGTCACGGTGTTCTACCCGCCGCTCACCGCCGAGACCGGCCAGGCGATGTGCCAGGGCGGCCAGTGGACGCCGAGCTGATCGGCTGATCGGTCGCGCCCGCGCGCCCGTGGTTCGACCAGCCACGGGCCGATCGTGCGGCGATGCGCCCTAGCGGTCGCGCGCGCGATCTCACTACAATGCCCCTCGGGCCCGCTGTGGCAGCGCGCCCGGGAGGCCCCATGCGCATCACCGACGCCCTCGCGGCGCTCGCCCTCATCCTCGGCTCGGCCTTCGTGCCGGCCTGCTCGTGCGGCAGCACCCCCGGCGACGCGCCCGAGTGCCTCGGCGGCACCGACCTCGACGGCGATCACTACGGGCCGAGCTGCCCCGGCGGCCCGGACTGCAACGACAACGATCCGGCGATCCACGACAACTGCTGCGCGGCGGGCGTCTACGAGGGCTGCCCGTGCGATCCGCTGATCGACACCGCGCCGGTGCCGTGCTTCGACGGCCCGCCCGGGCTGCCCGGGACCGGCGCGTGCGAGAAGGGCACCCGCACCTGCAACGTCACGACCGGCACCTGGAACCTGTGCCTGGGCCAGGTGCTGCCGACCGGCGAGGTCTGCAACGCCATCGACGACAACTGCGACGGCGCCACCGATGAGGGCGTGATGTCGGCGTGCGGCAACTGCCTGCCCGGCTGTGACGGCGCCGGCGTCGACGTCGATCCGTTCCCGTGCACCGAGCAGAACCCGGCGATCGAGTGCGACGGCGTCGGCGTCGACCCGATGGGCGACATCGTCCTCGACAGCTCGACCATCGAGAACCACTACCTGTGGATCGCCAACGACCACGACGGCACGGTCACCAAGCTCGACACCCGGACCGGCGCCGAGGTCGGCCGCTACCCGACGGTGACCCACGCCCGCGTCGTCGACCACACCGGCCGCAACTTCCCGCTCTACAACGACGGCACCGCCGGCGGCGGCTACGCCAGCAACCGGCCGTCGCGCACCGCGGTCGACTTCTACGGCGACGTCTGGGTCGCGAACCGCGCGCCCGGCTTCCAGCCGTCGATCACCAAGATCGCCAACGACCCCACCGACTGCATCGACGCCAACGGCAACGGCGTGATCGACACGTCGCGCGACGTCGACGGCAACAACCAGATCGACCCGGCCAACCCGGCCGAGTTCCTCGGCGAGGCCGACGAGTGCATCCTGATGACCGTCGTCGTCGGCAACCAGGGCGACGCCAACTACTGGCAGGCCCGGGCGATCGCGATCGACGCCGGCATGACGGTCGAGGGCCAGCGCAACCCCGGCAACGTCTGGGTCGGCATGTTCAGCGAGCAGGCCTTCTATCAGATCGACGGCACCACCGGCGCGCTGATGCAGCGGGTGCCCCAGACCGGCGGCTTCAACACCGCGCTGGGCGTCAACGTCAACCCGTACGGCGCGGCCATCGACGGCATGGGCCGGCTGTGGGCGCCGAGCAACTGCTGCGGCGCGGTCTACCTGGCGCAGATCAACACGACGATGAACCCGGCGCCGCTGTCGTACGTGATGCAGCAGTCGGCCGGCGGCTCGTACGGCATCACCGTCGACCTGATGAACCGGGTCTGGCTGGGCGGCTGGCCCAACAACTCGGCGTTCCGCTACGACCCCGCGACCAACACCTGGACCACCGCGTCGATCCCGGCCGCGCCCGGCTGGGGCATCCGCGGCATCGGCATCGACACCCGCGGCAACGTCTGGGGCGCGCTCCACACCAGCCCGGGCTTCACCGGCTCGCGGCTGGTGCGCATCGACGCCAGCACCGCGACCGCGACCGGCATGTGGGACATGCCCGGCCAGAACGTGCCGGTCGGCGCCGGCGTCGACTTCGACGGCGACGTCTGGGCCGTCAACCAGAGCTCGTCGACCGCGTCGCGGCTGCACATCGACCAGACCACCGGCGAGCCGGCCGCGCACCCGAGCACCGGCAACACCGTCGACACCTTCCCGGTCGGCCAGAACCCGTACACGTACTCCGACTTCACCGGCCTCGGCCTGCGCACGGTGACGCGCTCGCAGGGCGACTACGTCGTGCCGATCCAGGGCTGCCAGAACAACCGCCCGGCCCACTGGGTGCGCGTGACCTGGACCGAGACCGCGCCGCCCGGCACCCGGGTCGAGGTCTACGTCCGCTCCGGCGACGATCTGCTGACGCTCAACACCCGGCCGCAGTTCGGCCCGTGGTCGATGTCGCCGGCCGAGCTGCAGCTGCCGCCGGGCCCGGTGCCCGACGGCCGCTACCTCCTGCTCACGATCCGCCTCATCTCCGACGATCGCGAGAGCACCCCGATCGTCCACGGCTACAACGTCCAGTGGAGCTGTGACGACGCGCCGCCCCAGTGACCACCTGTAAGGTCTTCTTCCACGACGCGTGCTTCGACGGGACCGCGTCGGCGGCGCTGTTCTCCGCGTTCTACCGGACCCACGTCCCGGGCGCGGCGCTGGTGCCGATCGGCGTCCACCACCGCCTCGGCGACGCGTTCGCCGCCGTGGCGATCGACGGCGACGACAACGCCTGCGTCGACTTCCGCTACTCGCCGCACCCGGCGATGCGCTGGTGGTTCGATCACCACGCGACCGCGTTCCAGCCGACCGAGCTGCGCGCGCACTTCGAGGGCCGCGCCGACGAGCACATGGCGTTCGATCCGACCGCGCCGTCGTGCGCCGGCGTCGTGACCCGGGTCCTGGCCGAGCGCTACGGCTGGACGCCGCCGCCGCACCTGGTCGAGCTGACCGCGTGGGCCGACATCGTCGACGCCGCCGCCTACCCCGACGCCCGCACCGCCACGGCCCTGGCCACGCCGGCCACGCGCCTCGCGGTCTGGGTCGCGTCGGTGCGCGACCCCGCGCTGGTGCGGCGGTACATCGCGACGCTCGAGCTCGAGCCGCTCGAGGCGATCGATCGCGCGCCGTGGGTGCGGGCCGGCCTCGAGCCGATCCTGGCCCGGCGCGCGGCCGATCGCGATCGGTGGCTGGCGATGGGCGACGTGCGCGGGCCGGTGGTGATGTTCGATCTGATCGGCCGCGGCGTCGGCTCGCCCGGCCTGACCGCGTACGACCTGTTCCCGAGCTGCACCTACACGGTCGCGGTGATGGCCACCGACGGCGCGGTCAAGGTCGGGGTCGGCTGGAACCCGTGGGGCGGCCCGCGCCGCCACGACCTCGGCGAGCTGTGCGCGGCCCACGGCGGCGGCGGCCACCCGGTCGTCGGCGGCGTCACGCTGCCGGCCGGGGAGATCGCGCACGGCCGCGCGGTGGCGGCGACGCTGGTCGCGGCGCTCACCGCCGACCCGGTCACTGACCCATGAAGCGGATGGTCAGGTACGGCTCGGCGTACCACCAGAACAGCGCCGCGGTCGCGAGGAACGGGCCGAACGGCACCTCGACCCGCGCCAGGCCCGGGTCGGCGGCATCCTCGCCGTCCTCGCCGTCGGCGTCGCCGTCGTGGTCGGCCCCGGCGGCCCCGGCGGCCCCGTCGGGCGCCGCCGCCGCGCCGCGCCGGGCCAGGAGCAGCGCCGGCACCGAGATGATCGTGCCCAGCGTGGCGCCGGCGAACAGGCTGACCACGACGCCGCGCCAGCCCAGCAGCGCGCCGACCACCGCCAGGATCACGCCGTCGCCGTAGCCCATGCCCTCGCGCTTGGTGATGAAGTAGTAGCCGTCGGCGATCAGCCGCACCAGGCCGTAGCCGACCGCGATGCCGATCAGCCCGTCGGGCCAGCGCCGCTCGGGCAAGAGCAGCCCCAGGCCGTAGAACAGCGGGATCGCCGGGTACGACGGCAGCGGCAAGACCAGCTTGTGATCGAGATCGGTGAACAGGATCACGACCATCGTCCACGCGAACGCCGCGCCGATGCCGAACCGCACCAGCCGCAGGTCCATCGACTCGAGCGCGGCCCGGGCGTCCATCGCGAACCACCACGCGGCCATGAACAGCACGCCGGTGACCGCCTCGACCAGCAAGTACCGGGCCGAGAACGTCACGCCGCAGTCGCGGCAGCGGCCGCGCAGCCACAGCCAGCTCAGGATCGGCACGTTGTCGTACCAGCGCACCGCGTGGCCGCAGGCGCCGCAGTGCGAGCCCGGGTGGACCACCGAGCGCCCGTCGGGGTGAGCGTCGGTCGGCGGCCACCGGTAGACGCAGACGTTGGCGAAGCTGCCCCAGAGGCTGCCGAACAGGAACGCGGCCACCAGCGCGGCCGGGCTGCGGGCCAGGTCCTCGAGCGGCGACGGCTCCATCCCCGCCACCGTAACACCCCGGCGTGGCGACGGGTTGACCCCCGGGGACGGCGACGCTATCTACTGGCGATGAAGTCCGCCCGGGCCTGGATGCTCGCCGCCGTCGTGGCGACCGCCTGTGGGGGCGGCCGCGGGGGTGATCGCGAGCCGCCGGGCCTGGTGACCGCGACCACGACCGCGCCGCGCCCGATCGACGTCGACGCGGCCGCGCGCGACGGCGGCGAGCTGGCCCGCGCGCTGGCGCAGCCGTGGCGGGTCGCCGCGGCGGCGCTCGGCGACCACCGCCTCACGATCGACAGCACGGTCATCGTCAAGGACGGCGCCACCGAGCTCGAGCAGCTCGGCGAGCACGTCGTGATCGAGTCGGCCGCGGCCGGCCCGTACCACGCCACCGCCGACAACACCGCCGACTACGGCCGCGAGGTCATCTGGGTCGGCGGGCGGCTGTACCTGCGACCGCGCTACGCGCTCTGGCACGAGCGCGGCCCCGAGACCGACGACGAGCCGGCGGCCATCCGCGATCAGATCGCCGAGGTCCTGGGGGACTACCTCGACCTGTGCGCGCGCGGCCTCGAGGTCAGCGACAAGGGCGCGGCCCAGGCCGCCGGCCGCAGCGGTCGCCGCGTCGAGCTCAAGCTGGCGCCGGCGCCGCGCGCGGTGCCGCCCCAGCCCGTGGTCCAGCGGGCGTGGCGCGACACCGTCGTCGTCACCGCGCTCGGCGGCGAGGTGATCCTCGACGACGAGCTCGGCGTCGCGCTGACCGGCTCGCTCACCGCCGAGGTCCAGTTCCAGCGCGCCGGCAAGGCCCTGACGATGGCGGTGACCGTGACCCACGCGGTCGCGACCATCGCCGCGCCGACGGTGGCGCCGCCCGCGCCCGACCAGGTCGTCGCCACCCCGACCCGCGCGCGCGAGGTCGACGATCGCAACGCGCTGCTCAAGGGCATCGCCCCGCCCCAGGGCAAGGCCGCGGTCGAGGAGCCGGCGGTCGAGCCGACGCCCGCGCCGGCCGAGCCCACCGCGCCGACCAAGGGCGCGCCATGACCTCGTCGCTGACCCTGCGCCGCGAGTACCTCCAGCGCCACCGCCGGCTCGCGGTCGCGCGCGCGCTGGCGACCACCGCCGCCAGCCTGGTGCCGGTGCCGTTCCTCGACGACTGGCTGCGCGAGGCCATCCTCGGCGGCGCCTACAAGCGCATCGCCGTCGCCTACCAGATCGACCTCGATCCGATCGCGGTCAAGAACCTCGTCCACGGCCGGGCCAAGCCGGCGTCGTGGGTCGATCTCACGTCGAGCGCGCTGGCGGTGCGCATGGCGACCCAGAGCGTCCGGCGGGTCATGTTGGCGGTCACCGCGATGCGCCGGGCCCAGGCGGCGTCGCGCACGTTCGCCAGCCTGACCCTGTTCGATCACTACTGCGCGCGGGTCCACACCGGGCTCGGCCTCGACGGGCCGCGCGCGCTCGAGGTGGCCGACGCGATCGGCGCCGCGCTGGCGACCACGCCCGGCGGGCTGTCGTTCGAGCCGTTCCGCAAGGGCGCGCTGGCCGCGGCCCGCACCGCCGCCAAGGCGCCGCTGGCGCTGGCCGATCTGGCCTCGGGCGGCCGCCTGCGCAAGCTCCTGACCCGCGGCGCCGACGACGTGGCCGCGGCCGAGGCCGTCGACGAGATCGACGCCCTCGTCGATCGCGAGCTGGCCGATCGCGACGGCTGGTTCTCGAAGGCGGTCGCCGCGATCGAGCTGCAGCTCACCGCCGACGTCAACCCGTTCCTCGAGGCCGCGATCGACCGGTTCGAGGCGGCGTGGCGGGGCCGCAGTTGACCGCGCCGGTCGCGGTCGCCGCGCGCGAGCGCGCGGCCCTGCGCGAGGTCCGCCGCGTGGTCGTGAAGATCGGCAGCCGGCTCCTGGCCGAGAGCCCGGCCGGGCGCCCGGCCACGGTCGCCGATCAGGTCGCCGCGCTCCTGGCCCGCGGCGTCGAGGTGATCCTGGTGTCGTCGGGCGCGATCGCCCTGGGCGTCAAGGCGCTGCGGCTGGCGACCCGCCCGGCCGATCTGCCCGGCCTGCAGGCGGCGGCCGCGGTCGGCCAGAGCCGGCTGATGCAGCACTGGGAGCACGCGTTCGCGCCCCACGATCGCCTGATCGGCCAGGTGCTCTTGACCCACGACGACGTCGACGATCGCGGCCGGTTCCTGTCGGCCCGCAACACCATCCGCGCGCTGCTCGACCGCGGGGTCGTGCCGATCATCAACGAGAACGACACGGTCGCGGTCGAGGAGATCAAGTTCGGCGACAACGACGAGCTGTCGGCGCTGGTCATGAGCCTGGCCTCGGCCGACGCGCTGATCATCCTGACCGACGTCGACGGGGTCTGGGACGAGCGCGGCGTGCGCATGCCGATCGTCCGCGACGCCGAGCGCGAGGCCGCGCCGGTGGCGGGCGCCAGCGCGGGCGACGGCGTCGGCTCGGGCGGCATGGCGTCGAAGGTCAAGTCGGCGCGGATGGTGACCCGGCTGGGCGTGCCGTGCGTGATCGCGCCCGGGCGCCTGCCCCGGGTGCTGCTCGATGTCCTCGACGGCGCCGACGTCGGCACGCTGTTCGTGCCCGGCGCCCCGGTCAGCCGCCGCAAGCACTGGATCGCCTACGGCGCCAAGCCCACGGGCCGGGTCGTGATCGACGACGGCGCCCGGCGGGCGCTGTGCGAGCTGGGCAAGAGCCTGCTGCCGGCCGGCGTGGTCGCGCTCGAGGGCGACTTCGGCGCCGGCGACACCGTCAGCGTCGTGACCTCCGACGGCCGCGAGGTCGCCCGGGGGCTGGCCGCCTACCCCGCCGCCGACCTGGCTCGAATCCGGGGCTTGCATTCGACCGACATCGAGGCGACCCTCGGATACAGGACGCTCGACGAAGCGATCCACCGTGATGATCTGGTGCTCCTGTGATGTCTCCTGGGTCGGGCCCGACGCCCTGCGTGCGCTCCTGTGCGCGCCCCCAGAGCCCTCGTCCGGCGCCGCGCGCGTGACTACGTGACCGACCTCGACCTGCACGCCCTCGCCACCGCGGCCCGCGCCGCCAGCCGCGCGGTCGCCAAGGCGCCGGCCGCCCAGCGCCAGGCCGCGCTGGTGGCGATCGCCGGCGCGGTGCGCGCCCAGGCCGACGCGATCCTGGCCGCCAACCGGGCCGACCTCGACGGCGCCGCCGCCCGCGGCCTGGCGCCCGCGATGATCGACCGCCTGCGCCTCGATCCGGGCCGCCTCGAGGCCATCGCCCGCGCCGTCGACGAGATCGCCGGGCAGCCCGAGCTGATCGGTCGGCTCGAGCGCGAGGAGGTCCGCCCCAACGGCCTGCGGATCGCGCGCATGCGCATCCCGCTGGGGGTGATCGCGATCGTCTACGAGGCCCGCCCCAACGTCACCGTCGACGCCGCGGCGCTGTGCCTCAAGGCCGGCAACGCCTGCATCCTGCGGGGCGGGTCCGAGGCGTTCCACTCGAACCAGGCCCTGGGCGCGGCGGTCGCGGCCGGGCTGGCGGCGGCCGGGCTGCCCGCGGCGGCGGTGACGGTCGTGCCGTCGACCGATCGCGACGCGATCCGCGCGCTGGTCGGCCTCGAGGGGCTGGTCGATCTGGTCATCCCGCGCGGCGGCGAGGGCCTGATCCGGTTCGTCGCCGAGCACGCCCGGGTGCCGGTGATCAAGCACTACAAGGGCGTCTGCCACCTGTACGTCCACGCCGACGCCGACCTCGACATGGCCGTCGCGATCGCGGACAACGGCAAGGTGTCGCGGCCGGGCGTGTGCAACGCGCTCGAGACGATCCTGATCGATCGCGCGGTGGCGCCGACGCTGGTGCCGCGGCTGTGCGCGCACCTGGGCAGCAAGGGCGTCGAGATCCGCGGCGACGCCGAGGTCGTGCGCCTGGGCGGCGCCGGCGTGCGGGCCGCGACCGCCGAGGACTGGGACGCCGAGTACCTCGAGCTCAAGGTCGCGATGGCGGTCGTCGACGATCTCGACGCGGCGATCGCCCACATCGAGCGCCACGGCTCGGACCACACCGAGACCATCGTCACCCGCGACGACGCGGCCGCGGCGCGGTTCCTGGCCGAGGTCGGCAGCTCGACCGTCATGCACAACGCCTCGACCCGGTTCGCCGACGGCGGCGAGCTCGGGCTCGGCGCGGAGATCGGCATCTCGACCACGCGCCTGCACGCCTACGGCCCGATGGGCGCCGAGGGCCTCACGACCAGCAAGTTCATCGTCCGCGGCACCGGTCAGATCCGGTGACGCGGCCCAGCGAGGAGACCCCCACCGATGCACGATCCGACATGAGCGACAGCCCCGACAAGACCCCGACCACGCGCGTGGCCACCGACCCGCGGCCCGAGCGGGCCAAGGGTGACGACGCGCCGCCGACGACGCCGCGCACCGACGACGCCGGCCTCGACGACGCGCTCAAGGCGCTCAGCTTCGCGCTCGACAAGAAGGCGCTCGAGCCGGTGCTGCTCGACGTGCGCGGGCTGTGCACCTACGCCAGCTTCCAGCTCGTGCTCAGCGGTCGCTCGGACCGTCAGGTCGACGCGATCAGCGAGGGCATCATCATCGGGATGAAGGAGGCCGGCATCCGGCCGCTGTCGACCGAGGGCAAGCGCTCGGGCCAATGGGCGCTGCTCGACTTCGGCGACGTGATCGTCCACGTGTTCCACCACCCAGCCCGCGAGCACTACGACCTCGAGGGCCTGTGGATCGACGCGCCGCGGATCCCGCTCGACGTGCCCGAGGACGCCCGGGTCGCCGCCGACGACTACGCGTGATCGCGGCGTGAAGATCACGGTCGCGACGGTCGGCCGCCTGAAGGAGGACTACCTGCGGGCGGCCGAGGACGAGTACCGCAAGCGCCTGCGGACGTACTGCACGCTGGCGGTGACCGAGCACAAGACCGTCGACGAGCTGCTGGCCGCGGTGCCGGCCGCGGCCCACCTGTACGCGTTCGACGAGCGCGGCGACGCGCTGTCGTCGCGCGAGTTCGCCACCGGCGTGCTGGCGCGCGAGCAGAGCCACGGCGGCGGCGCGCCGCTGGTGTTCGCGATCGGCGGCGCCGACGGCCTCGGCGACGCGGTCCGGGCCCGCGCCACCCGGCTGCTAGCGTTCGGCCGCCTGACCATCGCCCACCGGCTGGTGCGGGTGCTCGTGCTCGAGCAGCTCTACCGCGGCTTCAGCATCGTCCGCGGCGAGCCGTACCACCGCGACTGAGTGGGGCAGGGCGGCTGGGCCCTCCCTGCGACGCGGCAAGCCACCCGTAGTGGCGCTCACCTGTGACAGGGCACACCAACGATCCTTGAGCTGCCAGCGGGCAGCCGCCGACGCTCGCGCTCGAGGCGCTCGAGCTCCACCCCGGCCAGGCGATGGCCGACGATGATCGCCGCCAGCCGACGCAGCCACCGCAGTGGGTGTTCGGCAATATCCCGCCGGCCTACTTCGACGCGTCCGGCGCTGGCCCGACGCCGCCGGCAGGCGCCGACCGGCGGCGAGAACACCGACCCGTACATCTATCCGTGAGCACCGTCCGGCGCCGCCCGCGGTGATAGCGTGGGCGATCTCCATGGATCGCCACCAGTTCACGCGCGCGCTGCAACACCTGCTGCGGACCGAGGTCGACGACGTCACGCCGGACCAGCGGGGCGCGATCGTCCGGCAGCAGCTGGGGCTGCTCGACGACGCGCGCGGCCTGCTCGAGCACCGCGTCGCCTTCGTGCCGTTCGTGCCCGGCCGGCGGCCCAGCGACGAGATCCTGGCGCCAGGGCTGGGCTCGAGCGAAGCGATCGGGCTGCTCCACGGCAGCAGCCGCGATCACGTGACGCTCCTGTACCACCTGACCCGGGCCGTCGGTCGGTGGCGGCCGTGCCCGACGGCGGCGCGCTGACCGCGACCGTGCACCTGCTCGACCGCGCCGGCCGCGCGCTGCGCACGGTGCCGGGCTGGGACCGCCGCGCGGTGCCGATGGCCCGGCTGGGCGCGCCGACCGGCGACCCGGCTGGGGCCGAGGCCGAGGCCGGCCCCGAGGTCGCCGGCGCCGCCGCGCTCCAGCTCGACGTCGACCTTGTGTTCGGGCCGCTGGCCGACCCCGCCGGCAGCCCGACCGCGCCGTTCGGGTTCGGATCGCTGTACTTCGAGCGGTTCCGGATCGAGCTCGCGCTCGAGGTCGACGGCGCCACCGTCGCCAGCGACGGGTTCGAGTTCGAGATCTTCGATGAGCGCGGTTTCGGCGCGCTGTACGCGCGGATCGCCGAGCGGCTGTTGCCCCACGACCTGCGCGCGCAGCTCGCCGCCGCCGGCACCAGCGCGGCCGAGGTCGACGTCGCGTTCCACCCATGGTTCCCGGTGCTGTGCATCGGCGTCGCCAAGGCCAACCTGTACCTGCGGGCGATCCGCGGCGACGTCGCGCGCGAGCGCCGGATGCTGACCGACCCCGCGTGGCTGCTGCGCGTGGGGCTGTACCTGGAGCTCTTGACCTGCCTGGGCATCGCGGCCGCGGTGCGGTCCACGCTCGATCTGCTCACGCCCGAGGAGCGGACCCTGTTCGAGCGGGCGCCCGCGTTCGCCGAGCTGCGCCGGCGGATCGACCCCGCCGCCTGGACCAAGGTCTGGGACCTGCGCGCGATCGCGCGCTGGCGCACGCCCGGCGTCGACCTGCCGGTCGGCGTCCACAACCTCCTGCGCAAGAAGGCCGCCACGCTCGGGTTCCTGCACGCCCACCACGACGACCTGAAGCACGCGATCGAGCTGGCCGGCGACAACCGCGTCAACGCCCAGGAGACCTGGCAGCGGGTCTTCCGCGACGCCGAGCGCGCGGTCCTGACCATGAACCAGGAGGCGTTCCCCGAGCTGCAGGCGCTCGGCGACGGCGTCCGCCGCTTCGTCCTGTGGCACCGCCAGGGCAGCGCGTTCGGGCTGTCGATCCCGACCGCGCTGGCCGCGGCGTTCGGCGATCAGGACGGGCTGTTCCCGTCGGCGTGCGCGCAGTACCGCGCGTCGATGAACCAGGTCGCGGCCTGGGCCGCTGAGCGCGGGCTGATGGAGTTCACCGGCGACGAGTGCGTGCCGCGCGCGGTCAGCCTGCTCGAGTCGCACCTGGCCGGCCACCGGGCCCGCCTGGCGCAGCTGCAGCGGCGCGACGGCTACCACGCGTCGCTCGAGCTGCGCGAGACCGACGAGGAGCCGCGCCGGCTCGCGGTCGACGAGGTCCGCGCGCGCATCGAGGGCATCCCGATCTTCCGCCTGTTCACCGCCGCCGAGGTCGAGCAGCTGGCCCGGCAGGCGCGCACGATCACGCTGGGGCCGACCGAGCGCATCATCGTCCAGGGCAACCCCGGCTCGTCGCTGTTCGTCCTCCACGACGGCGCGCTCGAGGTGATCGCCCGCACCGGCGCCGGCGAGCAGGTCGTCGCGGAGCTCGAGCCCGGCGCGGTCGTCGGCGAGGTCGCGTTCCTGACCGGGCAGCCGCGCACGGCCACGGTGCGCGCGCTCGAGACCGCGACGGTGATCGAGATCGCGGCCCGTCACCTCGAGCCGATCGTGCGCGAGCGCCCGGGGATCCTCGACGAGCTGACCGCGCTCATGACCGCGCGCCAGCACGTCGGCGACGACCTGCCCGCGGCCGGCCTGGTCCAGCGCCTGCTCGCGAGCATCTTCGGGAGCTGACGACGACGCGCGCGGCTCACGGCAGCTTGTAGTCGATCCCGACCCGCTGGCAGGCCGGGGCCGTGCGGGCGGCGCGGGCCTGGTAGCGCCAGGTGCGGGCGTCGGCGAGCAGCGCGCGATCGAGCGCGGCGATGCCGCTGGTGCGGACGACCGCGGCGTCGGTGACGGCGCCGTCGCCGCCGACGCACACGCGCAGGTCGGCGCGGGCGCGGCCGCCGAGCTCGGCCGCGACCCGGTGCGCGAGGCGATCGGCCGCGCGCGGCGTCGACGGCCGGGTCAGCCGCGTCGGGAACGTCGGCGCGACGCCGTCGTCGGCGACGAGCGCCGCCTCGGCGACGCGCGGCGCAGGGGTGGAGCGCGCCTTGGTCGTGGCACAGCCAGCGATGGGGGCGAGCGCGAGGACGAGCACGGCGAGCTTGGGAGAGGTCGGCATGTGACCGACCATTGCGATGCACGTGCCAGCGCCGCGCGCCGCCAATTGCACGGGTTCGCGCACCGACGACGTCCCGCGCACGCGGGTGCGACAGTCGCGAGCCCGTCGCGGTCGCGTCGCTGGATCGCAGGCACCGCCGGCACGGCTCGTTTCGCGCGGCGCACGCGCTCCGCACCGCCCACGGCCGCGCCGCGCGGGCGCGCGCCGCGGGTCGGTCGGATCGGCGCCCACCGACAGACGCGGCAGAGATCGACGCGCGCCGCGGGTCGCGGCGGAGATCCACGCGCGCCGCGGGATCGACGCGCGCCGCGGGATGGGCGGATCGACGTGCACCGCGGGACGCGGCGGAGATCGGCGCGCGCCGCGGGACGCGACGGAGATCGGCGCGCGCCGCGGGATGGGCGGATCCACGCGCGCCGCGGGACGCGGCGGAGATCGGCGCGCGCCGCGGGACGCGACGGAGATCGGCGCGCGCCGCGGGATGGGCGGATCGACGTGCACCGCGGGACGCGGCGGAGATCGGAGGCGACGCCGTGCCGCACCGCTGCCAGTCCGAAGCATCCTCGCGAGCAGGCGCCACGTACGTGCGGGTGGGTCATCCGCCCGCGCTCCGACGGCACCGACCCGCGGCAACGGTCCAACGAAGGGACCGCTCCGGAGAAGGGACCGCAACGCGCCGCGTCGTGCCCTTCCTGCCGCCGTCCGCCGCCAGGTGCGTCCGTGTGCGCACACCACGCCCTACTCTCGACACCCTATTACGGTACTCCTTGGCAAAACCTTCCCCCGCGCTGGTGAAATAGACCTACCGATGGTGGCGGGAGCCTCCGGGTCCGGATTTGACCCAGAGATTTCAGATACTTGAATATGGCCCGGTGCTTGCTCATAAGACCTCGCACGATGCCCATCCTCGCCATTCGCCAGAGCCCGAACGCCTCTGACTGGACGGACCGCGAGCTGCTCGCGTCGGTGTTGCGACGCGAGGAGCGGGGCTGGAACGAGCTGGTCCGCCGCTACCGCGGGCTGATCTTCCGGTGCATCACCAAGGTCACCAACAAGTGCGCCCCGTTCGCGTCGAACGCTGACACGGACGAGATCTTCGCCGAGGTGCTGATCGGGCTGCTCCGCGACGACATGCACAAGCTCCACATGTACGACCCGAGCCGCGGCACCAAGCTCGGCTCGTGGATCGGCATCATCGCGGTCAACACCGCCTACGACTTCCTGCGCGGCTCGTTCCGCCGCCCGGCGGGTGACCGGCTCGACGCGTCGTACGACCCGCACGCGCCGTACGACCGCACCCCGCTCGACATGCTGCTCGACAAGGAGCGGTGGGCCCACCTGAACTCGATCCTCGACGAGTTCAGCGAGAAGGACCGCCAGTTCCTCGATCTGTTCTACGCGCGCGGGATGGAGGCCGAGGAGGTCGCCGCCCAGATGCAGATCAGCCTGAAGACCGTGTACTCGAAGAACCACAAGATCCGCACCCACCTGCGGCGCTGCGTCGAGCGGCTCACCGAGCTGTCGGCGATCGCCGACCTCGCCCAGGCCGAGCTGGCGATGGCGTAGGCGCCCGCGCCAGCCGCCGCATCATCGCCCGCACCGTCGCGCCAGGATCGCGCGCCCGACCCCGACCGACCGTCCCGAGCAGCCGCGCCGCCTCGGCCGCGCGCCCGCCCGAGCGGGCCAGCGCCAGCTCGAGCGCGGTCCGCTCGAGCGCGTCGATCGCCGCGCGCAGATCGAACGCCCCGGCGGCCAGCTCGCGCTCGAGCGCCGCGCGATCGGTCAGCGCCGCCGACCCGCGCTCGTCGGCGCGGACGATCCGTGCGGGCAGGTCGGCCACGAGCAGCTCGTCGCCGCCGCGCTTGCCGACCAGCGCCTGGTAGACGACGTTGCGCAGCTCGCGCACGTTGCCGGGCCAGCGGTAGGCCGCCAGCGCCGCCAGGGTCGCGGCGCCGACCTGGGTCACCGCGTGGCGGTGCGGGCCGGGCTCCTCGGCGTAGTACCGCGCGATGAGGTGATCGACCAGGCCCGGCAGATCGGCGGCGCGGGCGCGCAGCGGCGGCAGGTGGATCTGGATGATCGCCAGGCGCTGGTACAGGTCGTCGGCGAGGACGCCGCGCTCGAGCAGCATCGCCGGATCGCGGTTGGTGGCGGCGATGATGCGGAAGTCGACCGCGCGCCAGACGTTCTCGCCGAGGCGGCTGATCACGCGATCCTCGAGGACGCGCAGCAGCTTGGCCTGCAGCGTCAGCGGCGTGTCGTCGATCTCGTCGAGGAAGACCGTGCCGCCGGCCGCGGCCGCGAGCTGACCGTCGTAGTCGCCGACCGCGCCCGAGAACGCGCCGCGGACGTGCCCGAACAGCTCGGACTCGATCAGCTCGTTGGGCACCGCCGCGCAGTTGATCGCGACCAGGCGCGCCTTGGCCCGCGCCGACGCGGCGTGGAGCAGGCGGGCCATGACGTCCTTGCCGGTGCCGGTCTCGCCGGTGAGCAGGACCGGCATCGAGGTCGCGGCCGCCCGCGCCACCTCGCCCAGCGCCGCCTGCATCGCGGCCGACGCGGCGATGACGCCGTCGACCGCGAGCCGCGGGCTCGGCTGCGCCAGCTCGGTCACCCGCGCCACCAGCCGCGCGGCCGCCGCCAGATCGCCGAGCTCGATCACGTCGTACGCGCCGGCCTTGACCGCGGCGATCACCAGCGCCGGCGGCACCGGCCCGGCGCACGCCCACAGCCACGGCGCGGCGGACGGGGCCAGCGGCGTGCGCGGCGCCGACGTCGCCACGACCGTGATCGCGGCGTCGGGCGCGGACGTCAGCGCCGCGCCGGCGGCGCGCAGGCCGCGCGTCAGCGCCGGCGCTGGTGCCGGGCGGCCCAGCCAGCGGACGGTGATGGTCATCTCGTCATTGTATTTCTATTAACAATATTTGGTTGCTGTTTCGCACAGGCGTCGAGGCCCGCCTCCGCGCACTTGCCCGGGCCGGCCGCCGGCACGGCGCGTGCTGTCTGGGAGGCCGGGGAGTCCCTCCCCTTCCAGGAGTTCGTCATGCTCAGCGTCCTGTTCCATCAACCCGTGATCCTGTGCGCGCTCGCCGCCGCGATCGTCGTCGGGCTCGCGCTGCTCGGCCTGCACGTGATCGACGAGCACGAGGCCGGTCTGGTCATCAAGCGCCTCGGCCGGCGCCTCCCGCCCGGCCGGCTGATCGCGACGCGCGGCGAGGCCGGCTACCAGGCCGATCTGCTGCCGCCGGGCTGGCACGTCCGGCTCTGGCGCTGGCAGTACAAGGTCGAGCGCATCCCGCTGGTGATCGTGCCGCCCGGGCAGATCGCGTGCGTCGTGGCCAACGACGGGCGGCCGATCCCGTCGGAGCGCGTGCTCGGCCGCGAGGTCCCGTGCGACCGCTTCCAGGACGCGCGCGCGTTCCTCGATGGCGCCGGCGAGCGCGGCCGTCAGCTCGCCGTGCTCACGGCGGGCACGTACCGGATCAACCCGGCGGCGTTCAAGGTCATCACCGCCGACAAGGCCGGCCACGACGGCCTGGCCGCGCGCGACCTGCACGTGCTCACCGTGCCGTCCGACGCCGTCGGCGTGGTCACCGTCCTCGACGGCCGCCCGATCACCACCGGCGACCTGGCCGGGCCGCCGGTGCCCGGCCACGACGGCTACCAGCGGGCCCAGGCGTTCATCGACGCCGGCGGCCGCCGCGGCCTGCAGGAGGAGGTGCTGCTGTCGGGCGCGTGGAACGTGAACCCGTGGTTCGCGCGGATCCAGCTGCACGATCTCACCGAGATCCCGATCGGCTACGTCGGCGTGGTCGTGTCGTACGTCGGCGAGGAGCACCTCGACGTCACCGGCACCGACTTCACCCACGGCGACCTGGTCGAGCGCGGCCGCAAGGGCGTGTGGGTCGACCCGCTCCTGCCGGGCAAGCACCCGCTCAACCCCCAGGTCATGAAGGTCGAGCGGGTGCCGACCACCAACATCGTCCTCAACTGGGCCGGCCGCACCGAGGCCCACCACTACGACGACCGGCTGGCCCCGATCACCGTGCGCAGCAAGGACGGGTTCTCGTTCCCGCTCGACGTGTCGGCGATCATCCACATCGGCATGCACGACGCGCCGCGCGTGATCTCGCGGGTCGGCTCGATGCAGAACCTGGTCGACCACGTGCTACAGCCGGTGGTCGGCAACTACTTCCGCAACTCGGCCCAGCAGGTCAGCGTGCTCGAGTTCCTGTCGGCGCGCACCGACCGGCAGCGCGAGGCGTACACCCACATCAGCGCGGCGCTCGGCGAGTACGACGTCGAGTGCATCGACGCGCTGATCGGCGACATCCAGGCGCCGGCGGAGCTGATGAAGACCCAGACCGATCGCAAGATCGCCGACGAGCTGCAGGTGACCTACGACGCGCAGCGCGACGCCGAGATGAAGCGGCAGGCCCTGGCGCGCGAGAGCGCGGTCGCGAGCATGCAGGCCGAGGTGGTGAGGTCCGAGCAGCTGGTCCGGATCGCGCAGACCCACGCCGCGGCCGCGGTCGAGGCGGCGCGCGGCGCGGCGTCGGCGGAGATCGCCCGGGCCGAGGCCGCCGCGACCGCGCGCCGGCTGCAGGCCGCGGCCGAGGCCGCCGCCACCGAGCTGGACGGCCAGGCCCGGGCCTCGGCGCGCGCCGCCCGCGGTCAGGCCGAGGCCGCGTCGCAGCGGGCGATCGGCGCGGCCCGAGCCGACGCGTTCACCGGCGGGCGCACCGCGCTGGGCGAGACCTTCGCCGCGGTCGAGATCGCGACCGTGCTCGCGAACGCCGGCGTCAAGCTCGTCCCCGACGTCGCGGTCGGCGGCGCCGCCGGCACCACCGGCCTGGCCGACGCGCTGGTCGCCCGCATGCTCGCGGGCGGCACGCTGCTCAAGGCGTGAGCGGGACCGGGGCCGCCAGCCGCGCGCGCCAGACCACGCCGTCGTAGCCCGCGCACACGACGTCGTCGGTGGCGGTCAGCGCGACGCTGGTGACGAAGTCGGGGGTGCTCGCCGCCGCGAGCTCGCACGGGCCCCGCCACCGCTTGACGGCGCCGTCCTCCGAGCTGGTCACCCAGGTGCCGTCGCGCGCGACCGCGACCGCGGTGATCGCGGCGCCGTGCGCGCGCGTCGCCGCGACGACCCGACCGTCGGGCGCGAGCTGGGTCCACCACCCGCGGGTGTCGCCGACCACGAGCCCGCCGGTCGCCAGGGCCGCGACCGCCCGCAGCGGCGCGTCCAGCTCGACGACGGCGTCGCCCCGCCCGTGCGGATCCGTGACGACGACCCGGCCGTCGTGGCCGACCGAGACGAAGCCGCGCGGGTGCGCCGCGACGCGCCACGCCCAGCCGGTGTGCGCCGGCGCGGTCCACGCCGGCGCGCCGTCGATGGTGAAGGCGGCCAGCGTGCCGCGCGCGGTCGCGGCCACGACGTGATGGCCGTGCGCGGCGAGCGCCAGGATCGCCCCGAGCCCCGACGCGACCGCGCGGTGCGCGCCGGTCGGCTCGACGACGATGATCGCCCCCGAGCGGGTGCCGGCCCACAGCCGGCGCTCGGCATCCTCGACCAGGGTCGTGACCGAGCCGGCGCCCAGCGCGATCGTGGCGGCGCCCGGGCCCCAGCGCCGCACGGTGCCGTCGCGGCCCGCGCTGGCGATCGCGCCATCGGCGCACGCGATCGCGGTCCACGCGTAGCCGCGGTGCCGCCCCACGACGTCGCGGCGATCCGGGCTCGGCGCCGCGGCCGCGGCCCGGCGGTACATCGCGTCGGTGCGCAGCACGTGCTTGATCCCGGCCGTGACCGCCTCGCCGTCGTGCCACAGCCGGTGATCGAACACGATCGCGGCGCCCAGGCTCGGCGCGATCGACGCCCACCGCGTCTCGCCGCGGGCGTCGGCGTAGAACCGCGTGTGGCCGCCGACCCGATCGGGCGCGTCGTCGAGGTAGAGCTGCACGGTCAGGTGCGAGCGCAGCTCGTCGCTGGGCACGTGGGCGCCGTCGCGGTGGACGCAGAACGCCTGGCCGTCGCGGTAGCGGCACGCGCGGAAGCGCGGGTTGAACCCGACCAGCGTCCAGCGCTCACCGTCGACGACCAGCTCGGCCGGCACGTGCGCGCCCAGCTCGGCGAACAGCGCGGCGGCCAGGGCGTCGTCGTCGAACACCAGCCGGTCGTTGTCGCGGTAGTCGGCCGGGTAGCGCTCGCCCGTGGCCGCGAAGCCGCGTCGCTCGAGCTCGGCCCGAAGCCCCGCGCAGCGCGCGGCGTCGATCGCCCGCGGGATGAGCACGCCGACCAGCGGCCCCGGCGGCAGGAAGCGCGCGGTCACGACGCCACGACCCGCATCGGGGTGGACCGTGCCGCGGGTCATCGCCGCCTCCGCGCGAGCGGCGCCTTGGCGCCGACGAGGCCGGCGGCCATGCGCAGCGTCGACGGCGCGGCGCTGCCGGCGGGGATCAGGCCGCGCGCGGTCACCGCGACGGTGAAGTAGCCCTGGATCGTCGCGACCAGCGCGGCGGCGGCCGCGTCGGCGTCGGTGCAGGTGAACACCTTGGCGCGCCGGCCGGCCGCGATGATCGCGGTGGCCCGCGCCACCAGCGCCGCCAGCGTGCGCTCGACCTCGGCCCGCACCCGGGGCTCGCGCAGCGCCTCGGCCATCGCCGTGACCCAGCACGCCAGCGCCGCGGGCGCGGCGTGGGCGCCGAGGCCGAGGTGGACGTCGATGAACGCCACCAGCTGCGCCGCCGGGGCGCCGGCGCCGGCCACGGCGGCGTCGAGGGCCTGGGTGTGCGCGGCGGCGATGGCGCGCACCGCCTCGACCAGGATCTCGACCTTGTCGGCGAAGTGGTAGTGGATGAGCCCGGGCGCGAGCCCGGCCGCGCGGCCGACGTCGGCGATCGAGGCGCCGGCGTACCCCTGCGTGGCCATGACCTCGACCAGCGCGTCGACGATCTGCGCGCGGCGGGCGGCGGTGTTGGAGCGGCGGGCCATCTTATATTGGTTGGGTGACCAACCAAGATTGGCACGGCCCGCGCCCCGGCGCAAGCCCCGCAAGCCCCGCCCCGCCCGCCGGCCCCGCCGGCGCGCCGTCGGACGGCGGACGGCCCCGGCGCAAGCCCACCGCCGCCCCCGCCGGCGGCCGGCGAGCGTGGCCGCCCCAACCGCGCGGGCGATCACGGCGCGTCACCGTCCCGCCCACGGTCTGAGCCAGGACGGTGACGAACCTGCGACGAGATCGTGCGCGTCGGCGCGTAGGGTGCCGCGATGACGTTCTCTCGTCGGTGGTTCCTCCAGGGCAGCGCGCTCGTCCCGGTCGCCGCGATGCTGCCGCTGGCGTCGGGTTGCACCGACGGCGGCGACGACCCGGCGGTGGTGTTCGTCCACGGCGTCGCCAGCGGCGACCCGACGCCGTCGTCGCTGATCATCTGGACCCGGGTGTCGACCGCGCCGGCCGGCACGCCCGTCGAGGTGGTCTGGGAGCTGTCGCTCGACGACTTCGCGACGATCGCCGCGACCGGCACGGCGACGACGGACGACCGCCGCGACTTCACCGTCAAGGTCGACGTCGGCGACCTGACCCCCGGCGCGCGGTACGCCTACCGCTTCACCGCGTTCGACGAGACCTCGCCGGTCGGCTGGGCCCGGACGCCGAGCGCGGGCGCCCTCGACCGGCTCCGGCTCGGGGTCGCGTCGTGCGCGAGCCTGGCCCACGGCTACTTCCACGCCTACCGCGCGCTCGCCGCGCAGGCGCTCGACGCGGTCGTCCACCTCGGCGACTACATCTACGAGTACGGCACCAACGAGTACGGCGAGGTCCGGCCCTACGAGCCCAGCCACGAGCTCGTGAGCCTCGCGGACTACCGGGCACGGTACGCGCAGTACCGCCGCGATCCCGATCTGCAGCTGGTCCACGCGGCGCACGCGTTCATCGCCGTGTGGGACGACCACGAGGTCGCCGACAACAGCTGGAGCGACGGCGCCAACAACCACCAGCCCGAGACCGAGGGCCCGTTCGCGGATCGGCGCGCCGCGGCGCTGCAGGCCTACCGCGAGTGG
Source organism: Myxococcales bacterium (assembly GCA_016717005.1). Classification (NCBI taxonomy): domain Bacteria; kingdom Pseudomonadati; phylum Myxococcota; class Myxococcia; order Myxococcales; species Myxococcales bacterium. Next base: position 202,288 of record JADJUF010000041.1, read on the forward strand.
ATGCCGATCCGCGACACCGCCGACGGCCACATCTACCGGAAGGTCGCGTTCGGCGACCTCGTCGACCTGTTCATGCTCGACACGCGCCTGCTCGGGCGCGATCCCCAGAGCGACGTCGGCGGGCCGCCGCTCGAGGATCCGACCCGCACGCTCCTCGGCGCCGCCCAGGAGGCGTGGCTCGCGACCGAGCTGCCGGCGTCGACGGCGACCTGGCGGCTGGTCGGCCAGCAGGTGATGATGGGGCAGCTGCCGCAGTTCCTGAACCTGGACGCGTGGGATGGCTACCCGGCGGCGCGGGACCGGTTCTTCGACCTGATCGAGCGCGAGGGCGTCCGCGACGTGGTCGTCCTCACCGGCGACATCCACTCGACCTGGGCGATGGACCTGACCCGCGATCCGACCGATCTGGTCGCCTACGACCCGCTGACCGGCCGCGGCGCCCTCGCGGTCGAGCTGGTGACGCCGGCGATCTCCTCGCCCGGGCTGCCCGAGTCGTTCGCCGACGGGATCGCCGCGCGCCTCGCGGAGAACCGCCACCTCAAGTTCGTCGAGGTCTCGCGCCGCGGCTTCCTCGTGCTCGACGTCGATCGGCAGCGCGTGCACGGGACGTTCCACCACCTCGACGACGCCCACCTGATCTCCCCCGAGGTCGCGACCCTGACCGAGGCCGCCCAGGTCGAGGTGCGCCTGGGCACGCCGCGGCTGATCAAGCTGTAGCGGCGCGGCGTCAGAATCAGACCGCGCGCGGCCGGCCGGCCTCGCGCCAGGCTGGCTCGTGATCGGCCGTGTACTGGTACCACTGCTCCATGCGCTTGCGGACCTCCATCGCCGGATCGCGGCCGAGCTCGGGCTCGAACCACGCGCGGGCCGCGAGGTAGCGGTACCAGTACGCGATCTGCGCGGCCTCGTCGGCCTGGATCAGGTGCAGCGGCGCCGGCGACCGCGCCGCGCGCCGCGCCCGATCGGCCGCGACCATCGCCCGCCACTCGACCACCGCGGCCTGGTGCGGGATCGGGTGCGTGCCGATCGCCCCGGCCGAGCGCATCAGCTCGTCGGGATCGTAGCGGACCGTCGCGCCGCACGCGCACGCCTGCTCGATCATGCGGAACGAGTGCGGCGCCGCGTACGACGCGCCACAGCCGGCGCACACCACCGGCCGCAGCTGGGCCTGGGCCGCGGCGTAGCGCGCGCGCGCCAGCTCGGCCAGGAGCCCGATCTCGAACTCCTCGCGGGCGTCCGCGAGCGCGTGCCCGACCGCGACGCCCTTGGCGCACGCCTCGTCGCGGACCGCGACCGGGTTGCCCTCCTCGAGGATCGCGTCGTCGACCTGGGCGTGCCAGACGTCCATGATCTTCTGCTCGAGCTCGGACAGCCGGTGCTTGACCGCCCCGAGCTTGTGCGCCAGCGGCAGGTAGTCGCCGCCGCCGGCGACCGACGCGATGAACGCCTGGCCCTCGGCCTCGGCCTCGGCCCGGACCTGCTCGTGGCGGCCCTTGATCTGTGCCAGGAACCCGTCCCAGCGCGCGAGTGCGGACATGATGACCTCCAGCGTGGGTTCGGCGCCGACGCCGCGCGTCGCCGGTGGTGCGCGCGCCGCGCCCCTCGAGGCGGGCGGGCGACGCCCCCCGTTCCGGCCGTGTGCGAGCGGGCACCGACGTCGCGCGGGCTCGCCCGCGACCGGCGACTCAGAACTTGATGTCGACGTCGCTCGTCACGCCGGGGTACTTGGCCGCGAACTTGGCCTTGACCCGCTCGTGCATGTCGTTGAACTGCTGCCAGTTCCGCACGACGGTGCGGTTGATGTAGTAGCCCATGTACGACGACAGATCGGTCCAGTCGACCACGGTCAGGCCCGAGGCCTTGAGCACCGCGATCGGATCGCCGCCCTGCTTCGAGCCGTAGTCCTGCTCGTACAGGATCTCCCAGTACTGCTCGATGGTCATGGGCGGCTCCATGGTCATCTCGCGGTTGGCGGCGCGCGCGGCGTTGGCCTCGCGCGCGAAGTCGCCGAACTTGCCCTGCGACGCGGCCTGGAAGGCGTTGCCGTAGACGGTCGTGATCGCGAACGTGGTGTCGCGGGACATCCGGGCGTTCCACTCGGCCGAGGCCCGCTCCCACTTGCCCTGGTCGATGCCGTTGGCCTTGAGCAGGTCCTCGACGCTGGCGCCGCTGACGATCGCGGCGTTCATCGCGGCCCACTTCTCGAGGGTGATCCCCTCGACCGGGTTGAGCTCGCCCTTGGCGGCGGCGCCGGCGGTGTTGGCCTGCTGCTGGCGCTGCATCTGACCCGAGCGCCAGTTCATCTCGCGCTGCGACACCTCCTCGATCGACCCGTGCTTGCGCGCGAGCACCGAGTACACCGAGTCGCGCACGCCCTGCCAGTGCATGCGGTCGCGGATGCCGTAGCGGCTCATGATCTCGGCGCGGCTCTCGTCGGTGCCGCCGAACATGCCCTCGCTCTCCATCTGCTGGACGGCGTTGAAGAAGACCTCCTCGTCGTCGGGATCGAACCCGGCGAGGTCGAACTGCTCGGCCGCGTCGGTGGCGTGGCCATCGCCGTGGTCGTGGTCGTGGTCGTGGTCGTGGTCGTGGTCGTGGCCGTGGTCGTGGCCATGATCGTGACCGTGGCCGGCGGCGGGCTGACCGCCGCCCATCGCCTGCTCGGCCTTGGCCTTGGCGCCACCGAACATGCCCTTCAGCTTGTCGAGAAAACCCATCGGATGCTCCCCGGAGATTGAGTGGCTGCGAGGGTGGCACAGCCGCGCTGGCCCCGGCGCGCACGCGACCGCCTATTTGCGCCTTGCGCCGGACCAGGGATCCGACGCATCCAAGGGACATGACACAACCGCACGTGGTGATCCTGGGCGGCGGCTTCGGCGGCCTCACGGCGGCCCGGGCGCTGGCCAAGGCGCCGGTCACGATCACGCTGCTGGATCGCCGCAACCACCACCTGTTCCAGCCGCTGCTGTACCAGGTCGCCACCGCGGCGCTGAACCCCAGCGACATCGCGTACCCGATCCGCGCGGTGCTGGCGAAGCAGGCCAACGCCCGGGTGCTCCTGGCCGACGCGCGCACGATCGACCCGACGCGGCGGGCGGTGGTGCTCGACGACGGCGAGCTCACCTACGACTACCTGATCGTCGCGACCGGCGCGACCCACTCGTACTTCGGCCACGCCGACTGGGCCGCGCCACGCGCCCGGCCTCAAGTCGATCGAGGACGCGCTCGAGATCCGCCGGCGCGTGTTCCTGGCCTACGAGGCGGCCGAGCGCGAGAGCGACCCCGTGGCCCAGGCGGCGTGGCTGCGGTTCGTCGTGGTCGGCGCGGGTCCGACCGGTGTCGAGCTGGCCGGCGCGCTGGGGGAGATCGGCCTCCACACGCTCGCCAAGGACTTCCGGACGATCGATCCGACCCGGGTCGAGGTGCTGCTGGTCGAGGGCAACCCGCGCGTGCTCGGCGCCTTCCCCGCCGATCTCGGCGACGCCGCCGCTCGCTCGCTTGGCCGCCGGCACGTGACCGTCCGCTGCGACACCCGCGTGGTCGCGGTCGACGCCGACGGCGTCCTGGTCCAGCGCGCCGACGGCGGCCGCGAGCGCATCGCGGCCCACACCGTGCTGTGGGCCGCCGGGGTCAAGGCGTCGCCGCTGGCCGCGTCGCTGGCGGTGCCGCTCGACGGCGCCGGCCGGGTCAAGGTCGAGCCCGATCTCTCGATCCCGGGCCACCGCGAGGTGTTCGTGGTCGGCGATCTGGCGGCGTGCGCGTGCGACGGCACGCCGGTCCCGGGCGTGTGCCAGGGCGCGATCCAGGGCGGCCGCCACGCCGCGGCGATGATCAAGGCCGACCTCCGGCAGCGCGCGCGCGCGCCGTTCCGCTACAAGGACAAGGGCTCGCTCGCGACGATCGGCCGGGCCTCGGCGGTGGCGATGATCGGCAAGCGCACCCACCACGGCTTCCTGGCGTGGCTCCTGTGGTGGGTGATCCACATCTTCTATCTGATCGGCTTCAAGAACCGCTTCTTCGTGATGCTGTCGTGGGCGTGGTCGTGGCTGACGTTCCAGCGCGGCGCCCGGCTGATCACCGGCGAGGTCGGGGCGCTGCCGGCGATCCAGGGCATCGGCGCCGACGGCGTCCGCGCCCTGCCTCCCGCGGCCGAGACCGTCCGGCCCGGTTGATCACGGAGGCCTGGGGAGGTCTCGAGCTGGGCATGGGCGCTCCCGAGCGGCCCCGTGCGACCCCGCGGGCGGCGCCCCCTGAGCCTCCCGCGGCCGCGAACGGCCCCGCACGCCCCCGAATGGCCGCGCAAAGGCCCAAAATCAGCGGCGCAACGCCGATCTGGTGCCGATGAGGGTGCCTCTGCACTCGTCGGACCGCCGCTGACGTCCTACACTCCCCGCCGCATGACTGATCGTAAAGCTACCTTTGCCAAGCGCCAGCGCGAGCTCGAGCAGAAACAACGGGCCGCGCAGCGGCTACAGCGTAAGTCGGAGCGCAAGGCCCGCTCCGCCTCGAGCCCGGACGACCCCAACGCCGACCCCGACGTCGACCCCGACCTCGCCGGCATCGTCCCGGGCCCGCAGCCGCGCGAGGAGGACGACGGCACGTTCGCCGTCACCGAGCCCGCCGAGAACGCGGTCCCGTCGGACGATTCGCCGTGAACTCCCCGGCGCAGGACGGGCCCAGCCCACGCACGTGAGCGGCCGCCCGCCGCTCGCTGCCACTGCGCCAGCCTGAGCAGCGCGCGCGGCCCTCCGCGCACCGCCGACTCAGCGCGACTCGGTCGACGGCGCCTCGCCAGCTCGCGCCCCATCGGCGCGCCGCGATGACCCGGACCTCCGGTCGCGGCACCGCCGCGCCGGTGGCCGGCGGCACAGGTGCGCCGCGACGCCGCCTCGGCGGGACGACCGCTGCCCGATCGTGCCGCTCGGACGTGGCCACGAGCGTTCCCTGTGGGCCGCCGGCATCGTATCCTGCAGCGAGGGGTGGGCACCGTCGTGCTCAACATAAGGAGTCTCCATGTCGATGGTCCGTCTAGCCTTCACAGTCCTGTTCGTCGGGACCCTCGCCGCGTGCGGTGAGGTGTCTCAGGGTGTCGACGCTCCGATGGCCGATGTCGACGCCGCGGTCGACGCCGCCATCCCGATCGACGCGCCAGAGATCGACGCGCCGGGCACCGCGACCCTGACGATCGCCCTGGCCGGCACGTCGACCGGCACGGTGACCTCGAACCCGGCCGGCATCGACTGCGGCACGACCTGCTCGCTCTCGGCCGCGATCGGCACGATGGTGACGCTCACCGCCGCCCCCGACGCGGGCGCAGCGTTCGCCGGCTTCTCGGGCGGCGGCTGCACCGGCACCGCGACCACGTGCGTCGTCACGCTCGCCGCAGCGACGACCGTGACCGCGACCTTCAACACGGCCCGCTACACGGTCACCGTCAACCTGATGGGCAACGGCACCGGCTCGGTGTCGTCGACCCCGGCCGGCATCTCGTGTCCCGGCACCTGCACGATGACCGTCGACCACGGCACGTCGCTCTCGCTCACGGCCACCGCGGCCGGCGGGTCGACCTTCGTCGGCTGGGCCGGCTCGTGCGTGGGCACCGGCGCGTGCGCCGTGACGGTGACGGCCGACACGACCCTGACCGCCTCGTTCGCGCTCAACAGCTCGCTGGTCGTCACCAAGGCCGGCAACGGCAGCGGCACGGTGACGTCGGCGCCCGCCGGCATCAACTGCGGCGTCGATTGCTCCGAGGCGTACACGCCCGGGACGATCGTCACGCTGACGGCCACGCCGGCCGTCGGCTCGACGTTCACCGGCTGGTCGGGCGCCGGCTGCACCGGCACCGGCGTCTGCACGATCACGCTCAACGCCGCGCAGATGGTCACGGCGACCTTCACCCTCAACCAGTACACGTTGACGGTCACGAAGAACGGCACCGCCACCGGCACGGTCACCGGCACCGGCATCAACTGCGGCGCCGACTGCACCGAGCAGATGAACCACGGCTCGTCCGTGACCCTGACCGCGACCGCGGGCGCCAACGCGACGTTCGCGGGCTGGACCGGCGGTGGCTGCACCGGCACCGGCACCTGCACGGTGACGGTCACGGCCGCGACCACCGTCACGGCGACGTTCAACCTGGTCCAGCGGACCCTGACCGTCGCCAAGGCCGGCACCGGCACCGGCACGGTCACGTCGAGCCCGGCCGGCATCAGCTGCGGCGCCGACTGCACCGAGCCGTACAACCACGGCACCTCCGTCACGCTGACCGCGACCGCGGCCGCCGGCTCGACCTTCGCCGGGTGGAGCGGCGGCGGCTGCAGCGGCACCGGGACCTGCGTGGTCACGATGACCGCCGCGACCGCGGTCACCGCGACCTTCACGCTGACCGCGGTCGTGGTCACCGCCAGCTGGAACTGCGCCGGCGGGGTGTCCTGCACCGACCTGTACGACATCACGTTCTCCGCCGACAGCAACGTCACCTTCGCGGTCACCGCGGTGACCGGCGCGTCGGTGTTGCGCCTCGGCGCCTTCAACCCGGGCGTCCCGTACACCGGCGCCAACCTGCTCACCGGCATCGCCTCGGACCGCAAGTGCGTCGCGCAGAACACCAGCGACACGGTCGTGTTCAAGGCGGTCAGCGCCGGCACCTACCGCCTGGCGGTCGGACGCGACTGGGGCTCCTCGGCCGGCGCCAGCGGCACGTACACGCTGACGGTGTCGTCGACGGGGACGATGACGTACGTCGGGGCCAGCGGCAACGACGTGGTCGAGGGCACGACCGCGTCCCGCTGCGGGTACATCGCGACGTTCTCGTCGAGCTGGACCTGCGCCTCTGGCGTGAGCTGCCAGGACACGTACTCCTTCGACTCGCTGGCCTCCACCACCGCGACCGTGGCCGCGACCGCGATCACCGGCAACTCGGTCGTGCGGCAGGCCGTCTTCAACGGCACCACCGTCACGACCACCAACCAGCTCAACGGCATGCTGACCGATCGCAAGTGCGCGGCCCAGAACGCCAACGACACCGCGACCTCGGCGGCCCTGCCGGCGGGCGGGCACCTGTTCGCGATCGGGCGCGACTGGGGCTCGTCGGCGGGCGCCAGCGGCACGTACACGTACACGATCACGACGCCGAACGTCCCCCTGGTGCCCCGCGGCCAGGTGACCAACGACACCGGCTCGGCGTTCGCGACCACGACCTGCCCGTAGCGCGACGACGCGCGGGCGGGTGAGGCGGGGTGCGCCGCGGGGATCGGCGCGACGCCCCGGCGCGTCGCCGCCGGGCCCGCCGGGACGGCGGCCGGGTCACACCCGGGCCCGCCGGGTCAGGTCGCGCACGGCGCACGCGCGGTGCTCTAGACTGGGCCGTGCTCCGCGCCGCGCTCCAGGGGATCCTCCGGCATCCGTGGCGGATCCTGGCCGCGACCGCGGTCGTCGCGATCGTCGCCGGCGCGCTGATGTCCCGGGTCGGCTTCGACGCCAACTACAGCGCGCTCCTGCCGCGCGACTCGCCGACGGTGCGCGCGTTCGAGGCGGTGCGCGACCAGCTGGGCGGCGGCACCACCGACCTCGTCGTCGAGCTGCGCGGCCCGGCGCCGGCGCGGGCCGCGGTCGGGCGCGCGCTGGCCGCGGCGCTGGCCGACGATCCCCGATTCGCCTGGGTCGACCTCGGCGTCGACGACGCGTTCTTCCTCGAGCGCAGCCTGTACCTGATCCCGCTGGCCGACCTCGCGGCCCTGGTCGCGGCGGCGCAGGCCGCGACCGCGGCGGCGCCGACCGGGCTCGACGGGTGGGCCACGGTGCGGACCCTCGGCGACGCCATCGCGGCCCGGGCGCTGGCCGAGCGCGCGCGGTTCCGGCCCTCGGCGGACGACGCGCTGTTCGTGCTGATCCGCCCGCGGATCCCCGCGGCCCAGCTGGCGCAGCTGCGCGAGTGCGTGGCCGCGGTCACCGCCGCGCTCGCGCGGATCGACCCGCGCGCGCGCGGCGTCGACGTGCGCTACTCGGGGCGGCTGGCGATCCACCTGGCCGAGCAGCGCGCGACCAAGGAGGACCTGTCGCGCGCGACCACGATCGCGCTGGTGCTGGTCGTGCTCATCACGGCGCTGGTGTTCCGGCGCCTGGCGGGGCCGCTGGTGATCGCGGTCCCGCTCGTGCTGTCGCTCGTGCTGACGCTGGTGGCCTCGACCTTCCTGGTCGCGAAGCTGAACCTGCTGTCGGCCTTCATGATCCCCGCGCTGGTCGGGCTCGGGATCGATTTCGGCATCCACCTCTACTACCGGTTCCTGGTCGAGCTGCGCGGCGGCCGCACCCGCGTCGACGCGATGGACGTGGCGGTGCGGGCGACGATCGGCGCGTCGGCGGCGTCGGCGGTCACCACCGCCGGGGCGTTCTTCGCGCTGACCGTCGTCGACTTCCGCGGCTTCCGCGAGCTCGGGCTGCTCGGCGGCACCGGCGTGCTGGTCACGTTCGTCACGACCTACGTCGTCGTGCCGGCGCTGGCGCCGATCGTCACGCGCGGCGGCGCGGGCGCGGGCGGCGCCGCGGTCGACGATCCCGACCAGCGCCGCGATCACGCGGCGGCGGGCCCGAGCCGCGCGGCCCGCGCCGTGGCCGCGGCCGTCGTCGGGGTCGCGCTCGCGGCCGGGGTGTGGAGCCTGGCCCAGGTGCCGCGGGTCGCGTTCGAGAACGACTTCGCCAAGCTCAAGGGGACGGCCGCCGAGATCGAGCGCACCGAGCGGCTCGAGGCCGAGCGCGGGCTGATCTTGTCGCCGGCGGTGATCATGGTCGACGACCTCGCGAGCGCGCGCCGGGTCGAGCAGGCCGCCGAGGCCCTACAGCGCGAGGCCGGCGAGCCGACCACCGGCCTCGAGGTCGAGCCGGTCGCGATCCGCGCGGCGCTGTCGGTCGCCCGGTTCATGCCGGACCAGCTGCCCGAGCGCGCGGCCTTGCTGACCGAGCTGCGCGCGACGCTGGCGCGCGCGCAGGGCGCGGGCCCGCTGACCGACGGCCAGCGCCGGACCATCGACCTGCTCGCGCGGCTGGGCCAGGCCCGGCCGTGGACGCTCGACGAGCTGCCGCCGTCGCTGCGGCGCCGCCTGATCGCCGTCGACGGCGCCCGCCTGTTCGTGTTCGTCTGGCCCAACAACCGCCTGTACCGCGACCGGGTCATGCGGGCCTGGCAGGGCGTGCTCGATCGCCTGCTCGCGCGGGCCGCGGCCGCGCCCGGCGGCGCCGCCGGCGCGATCCAGCTCCTCGACGAGCGCCGCCTTCCGCTCGAGGTGGCCGACCTGGTGCGACGCGATCTGCCGACCGCGTTCGCGCTGGCGTCGCTGCTGGTGCTCTTGACCCTGGTGGTCCACTTCCGCCGCGCGACGACGGTGCTGCTGGTCGCGGCCACGATGGTGCTCGCGATCGCGCTGACGCTCGCGGCCCTGGTCGTGACCGGCATCCAGCTCAACGGCTACAACGCGGTGCTGCTGCCGTGCATCGTCGGCATCGGCATCGACAACGGCATCCACATCCAGCACGCCTACGGCCGCGCCGGCCCGGGCTCGATGCGGTCCGTGTTCGCGACCACCGGGGTCGCGGCGCTGCTGGCCTCGGCCACGACGCTCGTCGGCTTCGGCACCAGCATCATCGCGCGCCAGGGCGGCCTGCGCGCGATGGGCCTGACCGCGGTGATCGGCGTGACCGCCACGTTCGTCGCGTCGACGATCGTCCTGCCAGCGACGCTGATCCTGCTCGAAGGGCGACGACCGCCGCCCACGCGCTTGCCGTGACCGCGGGGCCGGCGAATACTGGCCCGATCCTCGTGCTCCGGCCGCTCCTCGACCGCCTGCTCTACCGCCACCCGTTCGAGGGCAGCAGCGCCCGGCGTTACGCGCGCCACGAGCGCCAGGCGTTCGGCGACTTCGACCAGCGCCTGCTCGACCGCCTGGCGCGGCGGCTCGCGACCGCGCGCCGGCTGCTCGACCTCGGCTGCGGCCCCGGCACCTTCATCGCGGCCGCGGCCGCGCGCCATCCGCACCTGGCGGCGGTCGGCGTCGATCCCAGCCGCGACTTCGCGCGCGCCGGCGTGGTGCGCGCGCGCGGCGAGGCGCTGCCGTTCGGCGATGGCGCGTTCGACGTGGCGGTGTGCGTGACCGCGATCCGGCATGTCCGCGACCGCGCCGCGGCGCTGCGCGAGCTCCGCCGCGTCGTCACCGATCGCGTGGTGATCGCCGAGATCGATCCGGCCGCCGACCGCGCGCGGATCGCGGCCCACGCCGATCGCCTCGGCTCGGCGCGGCTCCGGCGGGTGTTCGGCCCGCTGGTCGTGCGTACGGCCCCGCCCGCCGCCGAGATCGCGCGGCTGGCCGAGGCCGCCGGGTTCACCGTGCGCGACCTCGCGCCCGATCCGATCCAGCCGTTCTACCTGCTGGAGCTGGCGTGATCCGCGCGTGGGCGGGCCGCGCGGCGTCGCTCCACGACGAGCTCGGGGCGATCGCCGAGCTCGACTGGCGGTGGTGGCCGATCGCCGGCGCGGTGGCGGTGGCCGAGGCCGCGCCGGCCCGGGCCGGGTACGTCAAGCGCGACGCCGACCCCGACGCCGACGCGCTGCTCGCCCACGTGACGCCGGCGCCGGCCGATCCGATCGCCGACGCGATCGCCCGCGCCCGCGCGGCCCGCACCGCGATCCGCGAGCTCGACGGCGCGCTGCCCGATCAGCCGCTGGCGGTGACGCTGCGCAAGGGCGACGTCACGGTGCTCGAGCCCAGCGCGCTCACGGCCGCGGCGTTCGCCGTCGGCGAGCGCGTGCTCGTGGCCGAGCTCGACGCGCCGGAGCTGCCGGCCCAGCTCGCCGCGCTGATCGCGGGGGCCGCGCCGCCCCCGCCGGTCGCCGCGATCCCGTTCGTGTGCGTCTCGCTCGGCGACGATCCCATCGAGGTCGCGCGCCACGGCCATCGCCGCGGGTGGCGCGGCGGCCGCGGGCCCTGGCTCGGGCTCGGCCGGGCCGGCGCCCTCGCGACCTGCACGACCTGCCACCTGGTGATCGACGGCTACGGCCACACCCGGATCACCGCGCGGATCAACGAGCTGGCGCCGCCCGGCGCCGCGACCACCGCGCTGGCGCCCCTGCCGCGCCTGGCGCCGGTCGCCGATCCGGTGCCGCTCGACGTGGCCTGGCGCGAGCTGCCGCTGCCGGCGCCCCGGGTGCTGCCGCTGACGTACGCGCTCGGGGTGATCTTGCACCGACGGGTGGGGCGGATCGACGCGCGGTTCTCGCCGACGCTGCAGGTGCCGGTGGCCCCGGGCCGGTTCGGCGATCCCAACCGCCGGCGCCACCGCGTGGTCTCGGCCGCGGTCAGCGTGCGGTGCGAGCGCGGCATCCCCGAGCCCTACGCGGCGTTCGAGGCTCGCGCCCGCGCGACGCTGGCCCGCGAGGCCGACGGCGCCGGCCTGGTGTCGCGCATGCTCGCGGCGGCGCGCGCGGTCCCGGTGCCGGTCGCCTGGAAGCGCAAGAGCATCGGCGCGAGCCGGTCCCCCGCGCTCGATCGCTTCGCCGAGGTGCTCGGCGGCCGCGCGAGCCTGTCGCGGATCCGCGTCGACGTGCCGATCGCCCCGACCTGCGCCGTGTCGCCGCCGCCGCGGCTCGCCACCGCCGCTGACCCGCTCGGCGCCTGCGTGATCACCATCGTCGACGACGGCGCCCGGGTCGCGATCACCGCGTGCGGCTCGGGCCTGACCGGCGGCGCGGCCGGCGCCGCGGCGCTGCTCGACGAGTTGCTCGCGGGCGTCGGCCAGCGCCGCTAGCGCGGGGCGGCGGCCGCACGGTCACGAAGCGCCCGCGTCCACGCTGCGACCGCTGACCGACACCGTGGGACGCGCCGACGCGGTCCCGCCCCCCCGGCCGCGTCGGGCCCAGTCGCGACGTCGAGCCACGGGCCATCGACGGACCTCGCCGCCGATGCCCGTCGCTCCCCGCTCAGCCGGCGATCACGGCAGCGCCTCGTCGCCCGGATCCATCGTGTCGGTGGTCGGCCCGGTGTTGGCCGAGGCCACGGTCCCGACCTTGAACTCGACGCGGCGGTTGGCCGACCGGTGGGCGTTGGTGTCGTTGGGCCCGATCGGCCGGGTCTCACCGTAGCCCTTGGCCTCGAGCCGCGCGCCGTCGATGCCCTTGCCGATCAGGTAGCGGCGGACCGACTCGGCGCGCCGCTGCGACAGGTCGAGGTTGTAGGCGTCGTCGCCGCGGTCGTCGGTGTGGCCTTCGACCGTGATCGACGCCAGCTCGGGGTGGTTGCGGATGATCGCCGCGACGCTGTTGAGCAGCTTGAACGAGCGGCTCTGGATGATGTCCTTGTTGGTCTTGAAGTAGACCACGTCGAGGATCTCGATCCCGCCGGCGCCGAGCACCGCGAGCTGCTTGTCCTTGCAGCCGTGGTTGGCGACCGTGCCGCGCTCATCCGGGCAGTTGTCGAGCCGGTCGACCACGGTGTCACCGTCGCGGTCGGTGTCGGGGCAGCCCTGGTTGTCGGCTGGGCCCGGCTCGGACGGGCAGCGATCGCTGGCGTCGGGCACGCCGTCGCCGTCGTTGTCCTCGGGGCACCCGTCCTCGTCCTGGAAGCGATCGACGTCCTCGGCCTCGGCCGGGCACTGGTCGGTGTCGTCGGGGATGCCGTCGCCGTCCGTGTCCTTGACGTCGGGGCAGCCGTCCTCGTCCTGGTAGCCGTTGACGTTCTCGGCCACCAGCGGACACTCGTCGACCGCGTCGAGGATCGTGTCGCCGTCGTTGTCGGGATCGGGCACGCCGTCGCCGTCCTCGAAGCCGTCCTGGTCCTCGGGGTCGAGCGGCGCGCCGTCGGCGACGTCGAGCACGCCGTCGTCGTCGTTGTCGGGGTCGCTGCAGCCGTCCTCGTCCTGGAAGGCGTCAACGTCCTCGGGATCGCGCGGGCACTGATCGGTCGCGATCAGGCCGTCGCCGTCCCAGTCGATCGGCCCGCCGTGCTCCCCGACGCCGATCCGCACGCCGGCCAGCGCGCGCCAGTCGGGCGTGCCGTAGCCGTCGCGCAGGCCGACGCCGCCCGCCGCGAACACCTGCCAGCGCCCGCCGACCTGCGCCGTGGGACCGCCGACCAGCTCCAGGTAGTTGCGGGCGAAGTCGGTGAACGGCGAGGTGGCCGCGGTCGCGGCCGACACCGTCGCCGCCAGCTCGAGCCGACGGGCCACGCGCACGCCGACGCCGGCCTTGACCCGCAGCTCGTCGTCGACGACCAGGTTGCCGACGCTGGTCTTGTGCCGGAACGCGTAGCCGAGGTCGACCGCCCAGCGCACGCGGTCGCGGCGCTGCGACACCGCCAGCGACGGCGCGAAGATCGCCCCGTCGTCGCCGCGGTAGTCCACGCCGGCGGCGGTCGGGAGCACCAGCGTCGGGATCAGCGCCAGGTCGACGCGCTCGTGCGCCTGGCGCAGGATCCGGAGCTTGGGGCTGACGCGCACGTCGCCCAGGCCGACCCCGCCGACGTCCGACAGCATGCCGACCACGCCCGGGACCATGGCCGCGCGGTCCTGCGCCAGGATCAGCGGCGCGTCGATCGCGACGCCGAGGCGCTCGTGCAGGACGACGCTGCCGCCGAGCTCGCCGCCGGTGCGCTGGGCCACCAGCGCGCCCACGCGCTCGCGCCCGTCGGCGTCCATGTAGACCACCAGCGGGTCGTCGGCCGAGCCGAGCCACAGGTGCAGGTCCCAGTCCCAGCGGTGCCCCAGCGCGGCGCTCTCGACGCCGAGGATCCCGTCGGCGTCGCTGGCCAGCTCGAACCGCTCGACCGAGAAGTCGCGCTTCTCGGTCGCGACCTGCGCGGCCGCGGTCGAGGCCGCCGCGCCCAGGCCGAGCACGCCGACGGCCGCGGCGGCCAGGCGCCGCCGCCGGCGCGTCAGCACCGCGCCGAGCGCCAGCGTCAGGAGCGCCATGGTGCCGAGGCCGCCGCCGGCGCCGGCGGTGGCGCAGCCGCCGCCCGAGACGCCGTAGCCGTCGATGAAGCCGTCGCCGTCGGCGTCGTCATCGCAGGCGTCGCCGAGGCCGTCGCGATCCAGATCGGCCTGGTCGGCGTTGGGCACGTCGGGGCAGTTGTCGAGCGGGTCGAGCACGCCGTCGCTGTCGCGGTCGCCGGGCTGATCGTCGCTCGGGTCGTTGGGGTCGCGCTCGCCGGGATCGACCTGGCCGTCGTGATCGGTGTCCTCGGCGCCGTCGGGCACGCCGCCATGATCGGTGTCGCGATCGACCATGCTGGTGTGGGTCGACGGGTCGGCGTCGGGGACGAAGTGGCCGGCGCCGACGTCGGTGTCGGGGTGCGCCGTGGTCACGCCGACCTCGGTGCCGTCGAACAGGCCGTCACCGTCGCTGTCGGGGTCGAGCGGGTTGATGAGCCCGTCCCCGTCGGTGTCGTCGGTGTAGTTGGCCTCGGCGCCGTCGAGCACGCCGTCGTCGTCGCTGTCGGCGTCGTCGGGATCGGTCCCGATCAGCTCCTCCTCAGCGTCGGTCAGGCCGTCGCCGTCGCGATCGGACGGCGGGGTCACGTCGTCGGCCGGATCGAGCGGGTCGCGCTCGCCGGCGTCGACCTGGCCGTCCTTGTCGGTGTCCTCGGCGCCGTCGGGCACGCCGCCGTGGTCGGTGTCGGTGTCGACCATGCTGGTGTGGGTGGTCGGGTCGTGGTCGGGGATGAAGTGGCCGGCGCTGACGTCGGTGTCGGGGTGGGGCGTGGTCACGCCGACCTCGGTGCCGTCGAAGAGGCCGTCGTTGTCGCTGTCGGGGTCGAGCGGGTTGATCAGCCCGTCGCCGTCGGTGTCGTCGGTGTAGTTGGCCTCGGCGCCGTCGAGCACGCCGTCGTCGTCGCTGTCGGCGTCGTCCGGATCGGTCCCGATCAGCTCCTCCTCGGCGTCGGTCAGGCCGTCGCCGTCGCGATCCGACGGCGGGGTCACGTCGTCGGCCGGATCGAGCGGGTCGCGCTCGCCGGGATCGACCTGGCCGTCCTTGTCGGTGTCCTCGGCGCCGTCCGGCACGCCGCCGTGGTCGGTGTCGCGGTCGACCATGCTGGTGTGGGTGGTCGGGTCGTGGTCGGGGATGAAGTGGCCGGCGCTGACGTCGGTGTCGGGGTGGGGCGTGGTCACGCCGACCTCGGTGCCATCGAAGATCCCGTCGTTGTCGCTGTCGGGGTCGAGCGGGTTGATCAGCCCGTCGCCGTCGGTGTCGTCGGTGTAGTTGGCCTCGGCGCCGTCGAGCACACCGTCGTCGTCGCTGTCGGCGTCGTCGGGGTCGGTCCCGATCAGCTCCTCGACCGCGTCGGGGATGCCGTCGCCGTCACGGTCCGGCGGCGGCGTGGCGTCGTCCGCCGGGTCGTTGGGGTCGAGCTCGCCAGGATCGACCATGCCGTCGTGATCGGTGTCCTCGGCGCCGTCGGGCACGCCGCCGTCGTCGGTGTCGGGGTCGAGCGGGTCGGTGGTCGTGTCGCCGGCGTCGCCGTCGGGGATGAAGTGGCCGGCGCCGACGTCGGTGTCGGGGCCGGGCGTGGTCACGCCCAGCTCGGTGCCGTCGAAGATCCCGTCGTTGTCGCTGTCAGGGTCGAGCGCGTTGATCAGCCCGTCGCCGTCGCTGTCGAGGTCGTAGCTGGGCTCGTCGCCGTCGATCACGCCGTCATCGTCGCTGTCGGCGTCGTCGGGGTCGGTCCCGATCAGCTCCTCCTCGGCGTCGGTCAGGCCGTCGCCGTCGCGATCGGACCGCACGGTCACCGTCACGGTCGCGGTCGCCGTCTGGCCGTCGGCGTCGGTGATCGTGTAGCTGAACGTGTCGGTGCCCATGAACCCGGCGTCGGGCGTGTAGGTGACGGTGCCGTCGGCGTTGACCGTGGCCGTGCCGTTGGGCGGGTCGGTCGCGGTCACGGTGATCGGCCGATCGCCGAGGCCGGTGTCATTGCCGAGCACGACGATCGTGGTGCTGCCGGGCGCGCTGACCGTGGCCGTGTCGGGGTTGGCGACCGGCGTGTCGTTGACCGGCGTCACCGTGACCGTGACCGTCGCCGTCGAGGTCTGGCCGTCGGCGTCGCGGATCGTGTACGTGAACGTGTCGGTGCCGTTGAAGTCCGGGCCGGGCACGTACGTGACCGTGCCGTCGGCGTTGATCGTCGCGGTGCCGTTGGCCGGGGCGCTCACCGCGGTCGTCGTGATCGGCCCGTCGCCGAGGCCGGTGTCGTTGGCCTGGACCGCGACCGTCACGCCCGCCGTCGTGTCCTCGGGCACGGTCGCCGCGTCCGCCACCGCCACCGGCGTGTCGTTGACCGCCGTGACCGTGACGGTCACGGTCGCGGTCGAGCTCTGCCCGTCGGCGTCGGTCACGGTGTAGCTGAACGTGTCGGTGCCGACGAAGTTCGGATCCGGCGTGTACGTGATGGTCCCGTCGGCGTTGACCGTCGCGGTGCCGCTGGGCGGGTCGGTGGCCGTCGTCGTGATCGGCCCGTCGCCCAGGCCGGTGTCGTTGGCCCGGACCGCGATCGTCGCGGCCGTGTCCTCAGCCGTCGTCGCCGCGTCCGCCACGGCCACCGGCGTGTCGTTGACCGGCGTCACCGTGACCGTGACCGTCGCCGTCGAGGTCTGGCCGTCGGCGTCGCGGATCGTGTACGTGAACGTGTCGGTGCCGTTGAAGTTCGGGTCGGGCGTGTAGACGACCGCGCCCGCCGCGGTGATCGTCGCGGTGCCGTTGGGCGGATCGCTCACCGCCGTCGTCGTGATCGGCCCGTCGCCCAGGCCGGTGTCGTTGGCCCGGACCGCGATCGTCACGGCCGTGTCCTCAGCCGTGGTCGCGGTGTCGGCCACGGCCACCGGCGTGTCGTTGACCGGCGTCACCGTGACCGTGACCGTCGCCGTCGAGGTCTGGCCGTCGGCGTCGGTCACGGTGTAGCTGAACGTGTCGGTGCCGTTGAAGTTCGGGTCGGGCGTGTAGACGACCGCGCCCGCCGCGGTGATCGTCGCGGTGCCGTTGGGCGGATCGCTCACCGCCGTGGTCGTGATCGGCCCGTCGCCCAGGCCGGTGTCGTTGGCCCGGACCGCGATCGTCACGGCCGTGTCCTCAGCCGTGGTCGCGGTGTCGGCCACCGCCACCGGCGTGTCGTTGACCGGCGTCACCGTGACCGTGACCGTCGCCGTCGAGGTCTGGCCGTCGGCGTCGGATCGGTGTACGTGAACGTGTCGGTGCCGTTGAAGTCCGGGTTCGGCACGTACGTGACCGTGCCGCTGGCGTTGATCGTCGCGGTGCCGTTGGGCGGATCGCTCACCGCCGTGGTCGTGATCGGCCCGTCGCCCAGGCCGGTGTCGTTGGCCCGGACCGCGATCGTCACGGCCGTGTCCTCAGCCGTGGTCGCGGTGTCGGCCACGGCCACCGGCGTGTCGTTGACCGGCGTCACCGTGACCGTGACCGTCGCCGTCGAGGTCTGGCCGTCGGCGTCGCGGATCGTGTACGTGAACGTGTCGGTCCCGTTGAAGTTCGGGTCGGGCGTGTAGACGACCGCGCCCGCCGCGGTGATCGTCGCGGTGCCGTTGGGCGGATCGCTCACCGCCGTCGTCGTGATCGGCCCGTCGCCCAGGCCGGTGTCGTTGGCCCGCACCGCGATCGTCGCGGCGCTGTCCTCGGCCACGGTCGCCGCGTCCGCCACCGCCACCGGCGTGTCGTTGACCGGCGTCACCGTGACCGTGACCGTCGCCGTCGAGGTCTGGCCGTCGGCGTCGCGGATCGTGTACGTGAACGTGTCGGTCCCGCTGAAGTTCGGGTCGGGCGTGTAGAGGACCGCGCCCGCGGCGGTGATCGTCGCGGTGCCGTTGGGCGGATCGCTCACCGCCGTCGTCGTGATCGGCCCGTCGCCCAGGCCGGTGTCGTTGGCCCGGACCGCGATCGTCACGGCGCTGTCCTCGGCCGTCGTCGCCGCGTCCGCCACCGCCACCGGCGTGTCGTTGACCGGCGTCACCGTGACCGTGACGATCGCGGTGGCGCTCTCGCCGGTCGAGTCGGTCACCGTGTAGCTGAACGAGTCGGGCCCGTTGTAGTCCGGCGCCGGCGTGTACTGGATCGTCCCGTCGCCGTTGACGGTCGCGGTGCCGTGGGTCGGCGCGATCGCGATGGTCGTGACGATCGGCGTGTCGCCCAGGCCGGTGTCGTTGGCCTGGACCGTTCAACGCGGTGCTGCTGTCCTCCGGCACCGAGAAGGCGTCGGGGTTCGCGACCGGCACGTTGGCGTTGCGGACCGTGGACGTGGTGTTGCTGGTGGCGGTCCGGGTGGTCGTGCCGGCCCGATAGCTGAGCGTGGCGGTGTTGGCGTACGTGCCGTCGGCCGCGACGTTGACGGTGAAGGTCACCGACCCGGCGCCGCCGATGGCGACGGTGCCCAGGTTCCAGGTGACCGTGCTGCCCGCGAGCACGCCGCCGCCGGTCGCGCTGGCGAACGAGGTGCCGGTGGGCAGCGGGTCGGTGATCGTGACGTCGTAGGCCGGCGAGGTCCCGGTGTTGGCGTAGCTGAGCGTGAACGTGATCGTGTTGCCGACGGTCGTCGCCGGCGCGGCCTTCGTGATCGCCATGATCGGCTGGCCAGTGGCCAGCGCGCACGGCGACTCGAAGATGCTGTTGAGCAGCAGGCGCACGCCGTTGGTCATGGCGTTGGTCGAGATCGGCGTGGCGACCGAGAAGTTGTGGCCCGCCAGGTAGGTGACGCGGCCGTTGGTGGCGTCGCCGTCGAGGTACCCCGACACCCACATCACGCGCGAGGCGTTGGTCAGGGCCGTCGAGCCGTTGCTCTGGTTGATCAGGATCTGGGTGTTGGGGCGGAAGTCGGCGGCGCCGCCGTTGAGCCCGATCGAGCCGACCGAGCCCGAGTCGCCGGCGATCGGGCCGTGGTACTGCGTCAGCAGGTCGTCCGGCTGCCGGTTGACCAGGGTCCGGCCCGCCTCGGGCAGCGTGGTGTTGGTGTCCTCGACGATGCCGCCCCCGGTGGTGATGTACGAGCCGCGCGGGCTGTTCTCGAACGTCTGCACGGCGAGGCACTGCATGAACGCGTGGGTGTTGGGCGTGGAGTCGAGCCAGGTCCGCACCTCGCGCACCACCTCGTTGGTGATCGCCGCGTTGGCGTTCCCCGCGTAGTGCATCGACGTGACGTGGCAGTAGTTCTGGACCCCGCCGGCGTTGAGGACGCCGTCGCCGCCGCTGCCGCCGGTGTTGCCGTCGCCGGTGGGCCCGGCCAGCGCGGCCTCGGACAGCTCGTCGACCGAGCCCGGGGCCCAGGCCGCGCCGGTCGAGTCGGGGATGCCGGCCGCGTTGAGGTCGGTGTACGCGATGGCCTCGTTGCCATCCTGGAACACGCCGATCTTCGGCGCCGCGGTCAGGGTCCGACGCACGTCGGCCGCGAAGGTGCCGGCGGTGACGTCGTGGACCACGGTGACCGTGTCGCTCGCGAGCCACGCGGTGATGATCGGCAAGGCGGCGGCGCGGTCGGCCGCGGCGATGACGAACGGCCCGCCGCGATAGCTCGCCGGCAGCGCGATGGCGGCGCCGGTCTCGCGGTTGACGACCGTGGCGGGCGCCGTGATCGTGAAGTCGATGCCCTGATCGGCCTTGCCGGTCAACGCCACCCACTGCACCGGCACGTTGCTCTGCAGCAGGCGGTAGACGAGGCCGAACGCGCGGAGCGTGCCGGTGTCCTGGAAGGTCGTGTCCATCGGGATGATGAGCGATCCGGCACCGAACGGCGTCACCAGCGCCTGCGGCGCCGTGGTGACCGCGTCGTCGTCAAGACGACCGTCATCGGTCGCGGCGCACGCGCCGACAACCACCGCCAGCAACAAGGCGAAGCACTTCCTCATGCCCCCCAGGATCCTCCAGGCGGCGCCGGCACTCCAGCGCCCCGCGGGTAACGCTCGGGGCGCGGCTACCCCACCGCGCGCGGCTCGACCACCACGATGTGGTGCTTGCCGGCGGCGCTCGTGGGGATCTGGTCGAGGTACTCCCAGGCCCAGCGGACACCCGGCAGGTACTTGCCGATGAACTCGGCGGCGATCCGATCGAGGTGCGGCGAGATGCGCGCGCCCGCCTCGGTCATCACGACCCGGATCGTCAGGTCGCCGCTGGCGCGCTGGACGATCTGGAACTCCCGGGCCTCGTCATTGAGCGACACGAACAGGATGCTGAACAAGAGCCCGTTGACCGGCTGGCCGGCGCCGTCCCGCAGCGTGTCGGTGACGCGTCCGTCGATGGGACCGATCCGCGGCAAGGTGCGTCCACACCCACACGGCTCGGGCCCCCGCATCATCGCCCGGTCGCCGCCGAGGTAGCGGATCAGCGGCTGCGACAGGTTGTGCAGGTCGGTAACGGCGACCTCACCGATTTCACCAGGTCGCGCCGCGCGGACCGAGGTGCCCTCGCGCACGATCACCTCGACGATCATGGTCTCGGCTGACACGTGCAGGCCGTCGTGGCGATCGCACTCGTGGCCGATCAGCATGACCTCGCGGCAGCCATAGCTCTCGAAGATGCCGGGCCCGAACGCCTTGACCATGTCGTCGCGGTCGCTGGGCCACAGGCGCTCGGCGCCGCAGATGACCGGCAGATCGTCCCAGGTGCGGGCGCCGGTGCGGTTGACGTGGCGGGCCAGCGCCGCGGCGCCCTGGGTGTACGCGAGCATCACGTCGGGCCGGACCCGGCGCAGCTGCGCGATCGCGTCGTCGAGCTCGGCCGGGCCCCGGCGCCCGCAGTCGACGTAGTGATCGCGGCGCAGCGTGTGGTCGAGCTCGACCTTCCACTTCTTCCAGCCGGTCGCCGGGGTCGCCAGCACGCCCCAGTAGTGGAACGCCTTGTTGCCGGGGCGGTACCCGGCCCAGCCGTAGCCGCGCCAGCGGGTCGCGTCGCGCCAGATCCGCGACTCGGCGTTGTAGCGCACGGTCAGCGGCGCCCCGGTGGTGCCGCTGGTGGTCTTGACCACGACCGCGTGGGGCGGGGCGTCGGCCATGCGCGCGTCGACGCTGCTGCGGGCCGCGGCCTTGTCGAGCACCGGCAGGCGCGCCAGGTCGCGCACGTCCTTGATGTCCTCGGGCCCGAGCCCCGCGGCGGCCCACAGCGCGCGGTAGTACGGCGTGTGGCGGTAGGCGTGGCGGACCAGGCGGCGCAGGTAGCCGGACTGGAGGTCCGCCAGCTCGGCGGCGCTCGCGTACTGCGTGCGCTCGAGCATGCGCCCGACGGTGTGGGGATCGCGGCCGCGCAGGCGCTCCCAGCCCGGATAGAGCACGTTGCCGAGGAGGCGACCGTACAGATCCATCGGCGTCGTAGTAGCATCGCGGCCCGCGTGCTGTCCCGCTTGCGCAAGAAGAACCTGCACACCTGGCTGCGTGGCTACGGCCGCCACCTGGTGCGCGCCGCCCTGACCCCGCGCGTCGACGGCCCCCGCCACGTGCTGTTCGCGATGTGCGATCACTACGAGCCGCTGTGGGCCGGGGCCGACGACGCCACCGGCCTGGCTCGGGTGCGGGCCTGGCGCGACGACTACCCGCGCCTGGGCGAGTTCCGCGACGCCGACGGCCACCCGCCGCGCCACTCGTTCTTCTTCCCGGGCGAGGAGTACCGGCCCGAGTTCCTCGACGATCTGGCGACGCTGGCCCGGGCCGGCCTCGGGGAGGTCGAGGTCCACCTGCACCACGACGGCGACACCGAGGCGTCGCTCACGGCGAAGCTCGAGGACACGCTCGCGAAGTTCGCCGGCCACGGCCACCTGTCGCGCCAGGGCGAGGCGTTCGCGTGGGCGTTCATCCACGGCAACTGGAGCCTGGCCAACGGCCGCCCCGATCGGCGCTGGTGCGGCGTCGACGCCGAGCTGCCGCTCCTGTGGAAGCTCGGCTGCTACGCCGACTACACGTTCCCGTCGGCGCCCGACCCGTGCCAGTCCGACATGGTCAACGCGATCTACTGGCCGACCGGCGATCTGCGCCGGCGCCGCAGCTACGACGCCGGCGAGCGCGCGCGCCTGGGCCACGCCTACGACGATCGCCTGCTGATGATCACCGGCCCGCTGGCGCTGGTGCGCAAGGGGCGGTTCGGCGCGCGCATCGAGAACGGCGCGGTGACCGGCGACGATCCGCCGACGCCGGACCGCGTCGACTCGTGGATCGCCCAGGGCATCCACGTCGCCGGCCGCCCCGACTGGGTGTTCGTCAAGGTCCACACCCACGGCGCGCTCGAGAAGACCACGGCGTCGCTGCTGGGCGACGAGGGCCGGGCCATGCACGCGCACCTGACCGAGCGCTACAACGACGGCGTCCGCTGGAAGCTGCACTACGTGACCGCGCGCGAGATGTACAACCTCGCGCGCGCCGCGATGGACGGCAAGGCCGGCGATCCCAGCCCGTGGCGTGACTACGTCGTGCCGCCGCCGCCGATCGCAACGTGAGCGCGCGCCCACCGTCGCACCGGTCGCACCGGTCGCAGGTTGTCGCACGCAGCGCGGTGAGCGCTGGTGAGCCACCGTCGACGCGGCACCGTGGTACGACCGGCCCGTGAAGCTGCGCATCCTGGTGTCTGTCCTCGTCGCTGCCGCGGTCGCCTGCGGCGGCGGCACGCGTACACAACGTAGCGGCGGCGGCGGTGGCGGTGGGGGCGGCGGCGGCGGTGGCGGCGGTGGCGTCGTCGAGACGACGCCGGTCGATCCCGCCCTCGCGGCGCGCCGCGCCTACGTCGATCCCGGCGGCATGTGGATGCCGCGGCAGATGACGCTGCCGATCCACGCTACCAACCTGACCGCGATGGGCGTGCCGATCGCCGCCGCCGATCTCGCCGATCCGACCAAGGAGCCGCTGGCCGCGGTGGTGTCGCTCGGCGGCTGCACCGGCTCGTTCGTCTCGCCCGACGGCCTGATCATCACCAACCACCACTGCGTCCAGCAGGCGCTGCAGGTCAACTCGACGCCCGAGCGCAACCTCGTCGAGCACGGCTTCCTGGCCAAGACCCGCGCCGACGAGCTGTCGGCGGGCCCGACCCAGCACGTCTACATCACCCAGGCGTCGCGCGACGTGACCAAGGAGATGACCGACGGCCTCGCGGACATCGCCGATCCCGGCAAGCGCACCAAGGACGTCGAGCGGCGCGAGAAGGCGCTGGTGGCCGCGTGCGAGCAGGGCCGCCCCGCGATCAAGTGCGAGGTCGCCAGCTTCTACCGCGGCGCCGAGTTCCAGCTGATCGAGCAGCTCGAGCTGCGCGACATCCGTCTGGTCCACGCGCCGGCGCGCGCGATCGGCAACTACGGCGGCGAGATCGACAACTGGGCGTGGCCGCGCCACACCGGCGACTACTCGTTCTTTCGCGCGTACGTCGGTAAGGATGGCAAGGCCGCGGACTTCGCCGCCGACAACGTCCCGTACCACCCGGCGCACTTCCTGAAGGTCGCGACGACGCCGCTGGTCGAGAGCGACTTCGTCATGGTCGCGGGCTACCCGGGCCGGACCGAGCGCATCACCACCTACTCGGAGGTGAAGTTCGACGTCGACTTCTCGTACCCGCAGCGCATCGCGCAGATCCAGGAGTTCTACGACGCGCTCACCCAGCTGGCGGCCAAGGGCGGCATGACCGCGATCAAGGCCAACATGTTCAAGCAGTTCGTCCAGAACGCGCTCGAGAACCAGCAGAGCACCCTGGCCGGCCTCCAGCGCGGCGACACCCTCGCGACCAAGCAGCGGCTCGACGACAAGGTCCGCGCGTGGGCGGCCCAGCCCGGTCACGAGGACTACGCCCAGGCGATCGCCGCGCTCGAGGACACGTTCACCGAGGCCCGCAAGACCGCCAACGTCGACAGCGTGTTCGCGCGGGCGGCCAGCGGCTCGACGATGCTGAACGTCGCCAACCTGCTCGTGCGCATGGCCGAGGAGCGGCCCAAGAAGGACGCCGACCGCAAGGCCGGGTTCCAGGCCCGCGACCTGCCCGACCTGATCAACCAGCAGAAGCAGATGGCGTCGCAGTTCGATCCCGACATCGACCGCACGCTGCTCAAGCTGGCGCTGGTGCGCGCGCTGGCGCTGCCCGAGGCCGACCGGCCGTGGCTCGCGACGATGCTGCGGCCGGCCAAGGGCCAGGCGCTCGACGCGGCGCTGGTCGATGCCCGGATCGCCGAGTGGTACAAGGGCACGACGCTCACCGACGAGAAGGTCCGGCTGAGGCTGCTGACCAAGGGCACCACCAAGGAGCTGGCGAAGTCCAAGGACCCGATCGTGCGCGTGGCGGTGGCGATGCGGCCGCTGCTCAAGGCGTTCGAGGAGGAGCGCGAGGCCCGCGCCGGCGCGCGCCTGCTGCTGGCGCCGAAGTACGCGATCGCGATGCGCGAGGCGCTCGACGGCGCGCTCGCGCCCGACGCCAACTCGACGCTGCGTGTCACCTACGGCACGGTCAAGCGGCGCGGCCCCGGCGCGCCGTTCACCAAGGCCAGCGAGATCCTGGCCAAGGACAAGGGCGAGGAGCCGTTCGACGCCCCGCCGGCGCTGCTCGCGGCGATCAAGGCCAAGGCCTGGGGCCCCTACGCCGACCCGACCCTGGGCGAGGTGCCGGTCGACTTCCTGTCCGACGTCGACACCACCGGCGGCAACTCGGGGTCGCCGACGTTCAACGCGCGGGGCGAGCTGATCGGCCTGCTGTTCGACGGCACCGCCGAGAGCGTGTCGTCCGACGTCGTGTTCGACCCGGCGATCACCCGATCGATCCACGCCGACATCCGCTACGCGCTGTGGATCATGGACTCGATCGACGGCGCCGATCACCTGCTGACCGAGATGGGCGTCACGCCCAGCATGTGACGCGGCCGGCGAGGTCCGGGCCGGTGCCCGACCGACGGCTTGCGCGCGCTGTGATCGCCGCTGGTTAGCGCATTGTTGCAACGGGGTGCGGGGTGCTGGTGTCGGATGCTGCAATAGGTGGGCACGCGCGCGCGTTCCTCACCGGGAGGTTCGCATGCGTGCATCCGCGCTGGTCGCTGTCACCTTGCTCGGGCTGATGACCGCCGCCACGGTCGCGGTCGCCGACGATCAGTTCCACCCCGTGCCGGCCGCGCCCGGCCAGCGCGGCGACCTGGCGCTGCGGGTCGTGGGCTACGGCCACGGCGTCCACGGCGAGATGACGGTCGAGGTCAGAAACGGCGGCGCCGACGCCGCGACGTTCGTGGCCAGCGGGCTGTACTTCCTGCCCGACGACGACGGCGGCGAGGCGCCGCAGCGGCTGACGATCGTCGGCGGCATCCGCGCCGGCAGCGAGGACGCGCCATCGGACGCGATCGCGGTCGCGGCCGGGACGACCCGCAAGATGCGCTTCGACGTCTACTGCATCGACGAGAGCCGCCACGCGCCGTCGTCGAGCCAGGCGTTCACGCTGGCGGCGAACCGCATGCCGCCGCGGCTGAGCGCCGCGATCACGGTCGAGACCGCGGCGGTGGTGGGGCGCCTCAAGCTGCGGGCCAGCGACGAGCAGCAGTCGTCGATCCAGTCGCGGGTGTGGCAGGCGCGCCGGCTCGCCCGGGCCCGCCTCCTCGGCGATCACCGCTGAGTTCCAGCGGGTCTGTCGCCAGGCCCTCGCCAGGCAGGTGAGGGGGTACCCGAAGGTCCGAGGTCACGCCGGACCACGTCGTAGCTCGGGCAAGCCCCGACAGGGCCCACCCACGACGCGAGACTCCCGACGCGGAGGCCTGCGCTCGACCGAAGAAGTGACAGGCTGTGAGTTCAGCGGGGGCCTCGCCGCGGCCGCGCCGGTCAGGCGACGCGCAGGCCGCCGCCGTGGACCGCGACCACGCTGCGGCCGCCGCCGACCGGGCGGACCTCGACGGTGGCGCCGACCCGCTCCTCGAGGCCAGGCACGTGCGAGACGATCCCGACCTGGCGGCCGCTGGCGCGCAGCGCGTCGAGCGCGGCCAGCGCGGTGTCGAGCGTGCTCGCGTCGAGCGTGCCGAAGCCCTCGTCGACCAGCAACGTGTGGACGGTGGCGCCGCCGGCGGACAGCGACGACAGCCCCAGCGCCAGCGCCAGCGACGCCAGGAAGCTCTCGCCGCCGGACAGGCTCGCGATCGAGCGGATCTCGTCGCCCATCTCGCGATCGATCACCTGCAGCTCGAGATCCTGGCGCGGCACCCGCTCGAGCTGGTAGCGCGGGGCCAGCTCGTCGAGGTGGCGGTTGGCGGCGCGCAGGAGCGCCTCGAGCGTGAGGCTCTGCGCGAAGTCGCGCAGGCGCTTGCCGTCGGCCGAGCCGCACAGCGCGTCGAGCTGCTCGAACGGCGCCGCGCGCAGATCGAAGGCGGCGAGCGCGGTGGCCGCCGCGACCCGGTGCGCCCGGGCGGCGTCGTCAGCGCGCCGGCGCGCGGCGGCGGCGCTGGCGCGCTCGGCGGTGGCGGCGGTGGTGGCGGCCAGCGCCGCGAGCCGCGCGGCCCAGGTCGGATCGTCGTCGTCGAGGCCCGGGTGCGCGGGGCGCTCGGCGGCCAGCGCCGCGGCCTGGTGCGCCAGCTGCTCGACCCGCGCGGTCGCCGCCACGGCGGCGTGGGTGACGGCGGCCACCCGGGCGCGATCGCGCCCGACCTGCTCGAGCGAGACCGCGAACGCGCGCTCGGCGGTGGCGACGTCGACGCCGGCGCCCGCGACCGCGCTGGCGACCGCGGCCTCGGCGACGATCAGCTCGGCGGCCGCGGCGGCCACGGCAGCGTCGGCGTCGGCGGTGCGCGCCTCGGCGGCGGCGAGCGCGGCGGCGGTGGCGGCGGCGGCGACCTCGGCGGCGCGCGCGGCGGCGGCAGTTTCGGCGACCGCGCGCGCGAGCGCCTCGGCCCGGACCGCGGTGGCCTCGCCGCCGAGCAGCGCCGCGCGCCGGGCCCGGGCCGCGGCGTGCTCGGCCGCAGCGTGCGCGCGCGCCGCCGCGGCCTCGACCTCGGCGTGCGCGAGCGCGGTCGCCGCGGCCGCCCCGGCGGTGTGCGCGGCGGTCAGCTCGGCGATCGCACCGGCGGCGGCGGCGGCGGCGGCCGACGCCGCGCGCCAGCGATCCACCGCAGCGCCGAGCTCGATCGCCAGGGCGGCCGGCGCCGTGAGGCGCGCGGTCAGCCCCGACGGCACGATCGCGGCGGCCACGGCGTGCGCCGCCGCGCGGGCCTGGCCGGCGAGGTCGCGGGCGCGCTCGGCGGCGACGCGCTCGGCGACCAGCGCCTCGGCCGTCGCCCGCGCGCGATCGTGCTGCGCGCGCGCCAGCTCGTGCTCGTGCACCGCGGCCAGCACCTGCGCGTGGGCGGTCCCGGCGACGTTGGCGAGCGCGGCGGCGCGATCGCGCGCGGCGCGGGCCGCGGTCACGGCCGCCGTCGACGCCGCGGCGGCCTCGGCGACCCACGCGGTCGCGGCCGTCGAGTCCGGGGCCGCCGCCAGCAGCAGCTCGCCGGCGGCGCGCACGCGCGCGGCCCACGTCGTCGCCAGCTCGACGCGCTGGGCCGCGAGGCGATCGGCCTCGGCGGCGAGCGCGGCCGCGCGCCCGCGCTCGACCCCGGCGGCGCCCGCGGCCGCGGCGACAGCGGCGTCGGCCTGGGCCACGACCGCCGCCAGCTCGGCGGTCCGCGCCGCCTGCCCCGCGACCAGCGCGTCGACGACGGCGGGCGCCTGCCACGGGTGCGCGGTGGCGCCGCACAGGGCGCACGGCTCACCCTCGACCAGCTCGGCGCGCAGCTCATCGAGCCCGAGCGCGTGGCGCAGCCGGGCCGCGGTGGCGTCGGCCTCGGCCCAGGCGGCGCGGGCCGCCACCAGCGCCGCGCGCGCGCGGGCCTCGTCCGCCGCCAGCGCGACGGCGGCGCGCTCGGCGCCGGCGGCCTCGTCGACGCACGCCTGCCACGCCGCGGCCAGCTGGCGCGCCCGCCCGGCCAGCGCCGCGAGCGCGTCGACGGTGGCGGCGCGCTGCGCGCACGCCTCGAGCCGCGCCTGCGCCGGGGCCAGCGGCGCGTCCTGGGCGGCGGCGTCAGCGCTCGCGTGGCGGGCCCGGGCCTCCTCGACGGCGCGCGCGCTCGCGGTCCGGGCCAGCTCGATCTCGGCCAGCGCGCGCTCGGCGTCGTGCAGCGCCGGGGCGATCCGATCGAGCGCCGCGCGCGCGGCCGTCAGCTCGGCGCCACCGCGCGCCAGCTGGTCGAGCGCGTCGCGCAGCCGCGGCCACTCGGGCGCGACGGCGCCAGCGGCGACCTCGGCGGCGACGATCGCCGCCGCGGCGGCGCGCGCGGTGGTCGCGGTGGCCAGCCCCGCGGCCAGCTCGGCCTGGCGGGCCGCCTGGGCCGCGGCCCGATCGGCGGCGGCCGTCGCCGCGGCGATGGCGTCGTCAGCCCGGCGCGCCGCGGCGACCACGGCGTCATCGGCCCGCGCCGCCTCGGCCAGCGCCGCCGCCGCCGCCACCTCGACGGCGCGCGCCTGGGACAAGGCCTCGTCGGCGCCGATCCGCGCTGTCGCCGCCGCCGCGGCCTGCGCCGCCGCCGTGGCCCTCGTCGCGCGCGCGCTGGTCGCGGCCGCCGTCGCCTGCTCGGCCCGGGTCGCGCTGGTCCGCCACGCCGACCACGGCGCGCGCGCGGCCGCCAGGCGATCGATCAGCGCGATCTCGGCCGCGACCGGCGCCACCGCGCCCTCGGCGGCGACCGCGTCGGCCGCCGCCTGCCGCGCCACCGCCACCGCCGCGCGCAGCTGCCGATCGCTGTCGCGCCAGCGCGCGGCGACCGCCGCCGCCTGCTCGGCGCCGCGGGCCGCGACCACGGCCTGGTCGGCGGCGGCGGCCTCGGCGTCGAGCGCGGCGCGGGCGTCGTCGTCGAGCACCGGCGCCAGCTCGCCCGCGGCCACCAGGCCGCGGCGCTCGTTGGCGATCGCGACGCCGCGGCGGTGCGCGGCGATCGACAGCGCGCCGTAGAGCGCGGTGCCGGTCATGCGCTCGAGCAGCGCCGCGCGCTCGCTGGGGTCGGCGCGCAGGAACGCCGCGAAGTCGCCCTGCGCCAGCAGCGCCGACCGACGGAACTGATCGAACGTCAGGCCGAGCGCGTCCTCGATCGCGCGCTGGGTCTCGCGGCGGGTGCCGCCGAGCCGGGCGCCGTCGTCGAGGCGCACCAGCGACGTCTCCTGATCCTGGAGCGCGCCGGTCGGCCGGTTGTGGGCGCGCCGCACCGACCAGCGCGCGCGGTAGCGCCGACGATCGCGGCCCTCGAAGTCGACCTCGGCCCAGCCGCTGCCGGCGGTCCGCCGCAAGAGCGAGCGGACGTCGGCGGCGCCGACCTGGGACGCGCGCTCGTGCCCGACCTTGAACGTGCTGCGGCCCTCGAGCCGCGGCGTGGCGTTGAACAGCGCCGCGCACATCGCGTCGAGCAGCGTGCTCTTGCCGGCGCCGGTCGCGCCGGTGATCGCGAACAGCCCGGCCGACGCCAGCGGCTCGGCGGCGAGGTCGAGCTCGAACTCGTCGGCGAGGCTGGCCAGGTTGGCGCCGCGGATCGCGAGGATCTTCACGACGGCGCCTCGCTGATCTCGCGCTGCAGGACCTCGAACGCGGCCGCGATCGGCGCCGGCACGTCGCCGCCGTGCTCGCGTCGCCACAGCCGGGTCAACACCTCGCGCGGATCGAGCTGCGCCAGCACCTCGGTCGCCCCGGCCTCGGCCAGGGCCCGGCGGTCGCCGCCGGCCTCGACGGTGATCTTGACCAGGCGCGGGTGGCGCTCGCGCACCGCGGCCTCGAGCTCGAGCCGCAGCCGCGGCGCCGGCGCGTCGAGGCGCACCCGCACCTCGAGGTACGGGCGCAGGTCGGGATCGCCATCGGGATCGTAGGCCGGGAGCTTCGCCAGCTGCGCCAGCACCTCGGGCAGCGCCGCCGCGCCGCGCCGGGGCACGCGCACCAGCTCGACGGTGCGCGGCACGCGAATCGTCCGAATTCCGGACAGCTCGCCGCCGGCCAGCTCGACCACGACCACCTGGTGGTGGTAGTCGGCCTCGCCCATCGCCAGCGGGATCGGCGACCCGGCGTAGCGGACGTGCTCGGCGCCCACCCGCTGCGCGCGGTGCAGGTGGCCGAGCGCGACGTAGGCCACGTCGTCGGCGAACGCGGCGCCGCCGATGACCTCGGCGCCGCCGATGACGATGCGGCGCTCGGAGTCGGACGCCTGACCGCCGGCCAGGTGCAGGTGCCCCATCGCCACGAGCGCCTGACCGGGCTGGCGCTGGGCCCGGGCCGCCGCCAGCACCTCGGCGAACACCGCGCGCACCGCGTCGCCGCGATCGCCGTCGCCGGCCGCGAGATCCCCCGGCCGCAGGTACGGCACCGCCGCCACGATCGCGCCCACGGCGCCGGTGGCGTCGGGCAGCGCGACCACCAGCGGGGCGGTCACGACCGCGCCGTCGGCGGTGCGCGGCACCGCGCCGATCACCCGCGCCCGCACGCCGGCCAGGAGCGCCGCCGGCGCCGTCAGCCGCGCCGGCGAGTCGTGGTTACCGGCGATCGCCACCACCGTCAGGTGCGGCCGCCGCCGGTGGGCCTCGGCCAGGAACCCGTACCAGGCCGCCAGCGCTGGGGCCGACGGGTTGCCCGCGTCGAACACGTCGCCGCTGAGCAACACCGCGTCGATCTGCTCGGCCTCGATCGTGTCGAGCAGCCACGCCAGGAACGCCGCGTGCTCCCGGTCACGCGGCAGGTCGTGCAGCGCGTGGCCGAGGTGCCAGTCGGACGTGTGGAGGAGCCGCATCCAACCTGTCCGTACCACGGCGATCTGATCCGGATTTCTCCCCGACGAGCGCCCCGGCCCCTCGAAAACCTGAGGGACGCCCGACGTCGAGGCCGTGTCGGAGCGATCACGGCGGCCCTCACGCCGCTGGCGCTCGTGGCCCACCCCTTGCTCTAATCGCCGCCGTGCGCGCCCTCCTGATCTGTGCCCTCGCCCTCGGGCCGCTCGCCGCCTGCGGCCTGTACAGCGACGACACCGGCTGCGATCCGATCCAGCGCTCGGACCAGCTCGTGAACCCGGCCACGCTGGCGTGCGAGGTCCACACGGCGACCGAGGCCTGCGGCGCACCGCCGGCGGACCTGTCGTGGGGCGAGTGCGCCAGCGCGTGCCGAGCCCTGCCCGAGGCCGCGTGCCTGACCACCCCCGGCTGCCGCGGCGCCTACGACCACGACTGCTTCTTCGGCGTCGGCGCCTGCGCGCGCCCGACCCCGTTCCTCGGCTGTTACCCGACCGACCTCAACCTCGACAACGCCACCGGCTGCGCCGGCCTCGACGCGTGGAGCTGCTCGCGCCACGAGGCCTGCGTCGGGACCTACCGCCCGGCCGCGGCCTGCAGCGACGGCCTCGACCAGAACGGCGACGGCGTGGCCGACGATCCCGCCGAGTGCACGTTCGCGTACGCCCGCTGCGTGCCCGAGCCCGTGCTGGGCGGCTGACCGCCCGCCGACGCCCGCCCGAGGCTCAACCGACCCGGCGCCGGCGGTCGAGGCACACGTCGGTCGGCACCGCGCCGCGGCAGACGTGCTCGTCGACCGTGGCCGCCAGCGCGCGGACGCCGGCCGCGAGCCCGCCCCAGGAAGGGTCGCCGTCGTGGGTGAGCTCGATCAGGAGCGCCGCGCACAGCGACGTCGCCCACTCGACCGTGTCGAGCACCCGGCGCTCGAACCCCGGCGCGTCGTCCGGACCCATGACGACCGTGCGCTTCTCGACCGTCGCGCCGTCGGCGGCGACCAGCACCAGCCGCGCGAGGCGCTCGACCTCGAACACCCGGGCGTCGAGTCGTGAGACAGGGGCCTGTTCATCCTCCACCACCAGCGCCGCGCGGCGATCGAGCCAGATCCGCAGACGCACGGCGGTGGCGACGCGACGCCAGGGCGTCGCGAGCGGCTGGGTCATGGCGGCGGCGTGCATGGCGACCGGGTGAGCAAGCGGCAGGCCAGCGCCCGCGGTAGTGTCGCGCGGTGACCGCCCCCGCCTCTGCGCGCCTCGAGGTCCGCGGCCTGCGCGTCGAGCTGCCCGACGGCCGCGTGCTGATCGACGACCTGACGCTGTCGCTCGCCCCCGGCGAGGTCGCGGTGCTGCTGGGCGGATCGGGCGCCGGCAAGTCCACGTTCGCGCGGGTGCTGTTCGAGCGGGCCGAGCTCGACGCCGCCGGCTTCCACGTCGAGGCCCAGGCGGTCGAGCTCGATCGCAGCCAGCTCGGCCTGGTGCCGCAGCGCGGCGCGCTGTTCGATCACCTCGACGTCGCCGGGAACGTCGCGCTGGCGCTGCGCTACGCCGAGGTGCCCGAGGGCGACCCGGCGACCTGGCTGGCGCGGGTCGGGCTCGGACCCGAGGTCGCCGAGCCCGGCGTCACGGTCGGCTCGCTGTCGGGCGGGCAGGCCCAGCGGGTCGCGGTCGCCCGGGTCCTGGCGTCGGGCCGGCGGCTGCTCTTCCTCGACGAGCCGTCGGTCGGCCTCGACCCGCACCGCGTGCGCCAGCTCGCGCGCCTGATCCGCCAGCAGGTCGAGGCCCTGGGCGCGGCGGCGATCGTCGTGACGCACGACGTCGCGCTGGCCGCCGGGGTCGCTGACGCGCTGTACATGCTGTCGCTCGAGGACCGCACGCTGACCCGGATGTTCCCCGACACCTGGCCGGGGCCGGTGGAGCGCGACGGCGTCGACGACGCCACCCGCGGCCGCTGGCTGCTGGCGCTCGAGGACGCGCTGGTCGATCACCTCGAGACCCACGGCGATCGACCGCCGCCCCGGCGCGAGGCCCGCGGCCGAGCCCTCGCCCACCGGCTGGCCGAGCTGACCGCGCCGGTGACCCGGCCGTTCGCGGTGGCGGCCTGGGCGCTGCGCCACCTGCCGCGCCAGCTGGTCGGCCGACCGCGCGACGCCGCGACCGTGGCCGGGCGGGTCGGCGCCCAGGCGCTCGTGCGCCCGCTGATCTTCTACGCGATCGTCTCGACGCTGATCGGCTACACGGTGCTGTACGTGATCAGCCGCATCGGCGGCGCCGGGGTGCGCCCGGACGCGCTGATCCGTCAGATCGGCGGCAGCTACGTGATCGCGCTGGCGCCGGCGCTGTCGGCGATCCTGTTCGTCGCGGCCTCGGGCAGCGCCACCAACGCGTGGCTGGGCTCGATGGCGCTGGGCCGCCAGACCCTCGCGCTCGAGGCGCTCGGCATCGATCAGAAGGCGTACCTGTGGGCGCCGGCGTGGCTGGCGCTGGGGCTGGCGTACCTGGTCATCGCGGCGGTGTTCGCGCTGGGCATGATCGTCGGCGGCTACCTGGTGTGCCGCGGCCTGGGCATGACCGACGCGTGGGCCCTGCTCACCGCCGATCTGATCGATCCGCGGCCCGAGCGCGCGGCCTACGCGGCCCGGGCCGGGTTCCTGGTGTGGATGTACGGCTGGGGCATCGCGTCGGACGTCGTCGCCAAGGGCACCGCGAGCAAGCCCGACGCCGACGCGGTCACGCGCGGCATGACCGCGAGCGTGGTCGCGTGCACGCTGTGGGTGGTCGCGCTCGAGCTGGCGACCGTGGTCTGGGTGCTGGCGCGATGACCGCGCGCACCGGCGCCGCGGCGATCGGCCTGGGCGTCGCGCTGGTCGCGGCCCACGTGGCGCTGGTGCCGGCCTGGGTCGCGCGCACCGCGCGGCCGACGCTGGCGGTCGAGTGGCCCCACGGCCTGGTCAGCGACGAGCTCGGCGTCGGCGCGGTCACGCCCGGCGTCGACGCGACCGTGACCCGCGACGGCGCCGCGCCGGGGCTGGTCGTGACCCGCTACACCGCCCGCTACCGCGGCGGCATCACGCGCACCGTCGCGGCGCCGGCGCTGGTCGGCCCGTTCCAGGATCCGTCCGCGCCGCCGTGCACCGGGCGGATCGCGGTCGGGCAGCGCCTGCTCGACGGCGACGCCGGCTCGGTCGCGGCGATCGTGCGCGCCGAGCTGACCGCGGCGCTGCGCACGACCGAGGTGTTCGCGATCGGCGCGTTCCAGCGCGTCGACGCCATCGCGCTGCGCTGGGTCGGGCTCTACGACGTGCCGTTCGAGGCGGGCATGTTCCCGGCCAAGGCCCGGGCGGCGCCGGCGCCGGGCGGCTACCTGCGGGCCGAGGCGACGGTCGTGTTCGAGCGCGTCAAGATCGTCGTCGTGCTGGGCGCGCTGCCGCGCACCGACGGCGGCGCCCTCGGCTTCACGGTCGGCCTGCGCGCCCACGTCGCCGTCGACAACCGCGCGCTGGCGTGGCTGGTCGATCGCCTCGGCGTCGATCGGCTGGCCACGCGGTTCGCGCGCGGCCAGCTCGACACCGCGCTCCTGGCCGCGCTCGGGCCGCCGCCGCCGCTGCCGCTGCCCGGCGGCGGCGAGCTCGCGATCGAGGTCTGCCCCGACGTGCCGGTCGAGGTCGTCGCCGATCACCACGCGGCGGTCGCGCTGCGCTGGCGCCTGACCGCGCCGGTCGCGCCGGCGGCCGGCCAGGCGGCGATCCGCCCGCCCCGGCGCGGGCCGGTGGCGTTCCCGCCGCCGCGCGCCGACGCCACGATCACGATCGATCTCGATCTCGACGGCGTCAACGGCCTGCTCTACCAGCTCTGGCGCACCGGCTTCCTCGATCGCGAGCTCGACCAGCTCGACCTGGCGGGCCGCTTCAACCACCACCCGGTGGTCGAGACCTACCTGACCTTGCGCCTGTCGCCGCTGCGCCTGGCGCTGCCGCCGGTGCTGGCGCCGGCCCCGCCCGACCACCTGCGCCTGGGGCTGGTCGCCGCGGTCGCGATCGGCGACGGCGCGCAGGTGACGCCGGCCACCGCGGTCGGCCAGGTCGCGCTCGGGTTCGCGCCCGGCGATCAGATCGCCACCGACGTCGCGATCGCCGGCCTCGACCTCTCGTGCGAGCCGCGGCCCGGGCACCTCGAGCCCTGCTACGGCGACGTGGTCGCGGCGGTCCGCGACAGCACCGGCGACACCCACGCGGCGCTGGGCGCGGCGCTGTCGACGGTGCTGACCGACCTGTTCGTCGGCCAGCGCCTCGCCGCCGACGCCGCCCCGGCCGAGCTGGCGATCGACGGCGCCCGGGCCGAGACGATCGTCGCCGCCACCGCCGTGCGCCTCGAGCTGGCCGCGCGGATCACGCCGCCGACGCCGTAGCGCGCCAGCCGCCGGGTCAGGCGCGCGGCCGGGCCCGCCGCCGCGCCAACCCGAGCAGCGCGAGCGCCGCGCCGAGGTCGCCGCCGCCGCCGGTCGCGCAGCCGCCGTCGGCTTCCGGCACGCACGCCTCGACGTCGACGCGATCGGTCGCGACGCAGGCGCCGCCGCTGTTGGTGCACGTGCCGCCGGTCCCGACGCAGGTCGGCCAGCACCGCAGGTCGTCGCCGTCCGCGCGCAGGCACTCGCGCTCGACGCAGTCGAGATCGTCGGCGCACACGGCGCCGGTCGTGCCCGGCACCGGGCCCGGCGGTTGACACCGGCCGGCGCCGAGACCGCTGTCGACGCAGCGCCAGCCGTCGGGGCACCCCTCCGCGCACGTCGGCGCGCACACGCCGTGGCCCTTGCCGGCGAACGCCGCGCACGCCCCGAGGGCGCAACCCGCGCTCGACCAGCACGCCGCGCCCAGCGCACCCGCGCGGTGGGCCCGAACGATCACGGCGTCGATCAGGGCGCGGTGCACGTCGATGCGCGTGACCTGGCCAGTGACGCACCCGGCGTCGCCGCTCGAGATCACGCCGACCAGGGCCTCGCCGCCACCGAGGTCCGCCAGGACCGCGCCGCCGGAGTCGCCGTGGCAGGCCGAGGCCGGATCGGGCGCGAGGCTCAACTCGTCGGCGCTGACGGCCGTGACCTGCGCCAGGCCCTCGTGCTTGATGCCGCCGAGATCGGTGACCGACGTGGCGCCAAACCCGACCAGGCGGACGATCGCGCCGATCGGCGGTGGCTCGCCAGCGCGCGGCACCAGCGGCGGCGGTGCGTCGTCGGCCAGGATCAGCAGCCCCAGATCGTTGACCAGCCCGGCGTAGCCGAAATCGGGATGCGCCAGCGCCGTGGCCACCGCGATCTCACCCCCGGCGCCACGCGCGGTCCCGATCACGATCGCCGACGGCCGCAGCACCGCGCAGTGGGCCGCGGTGATCACGACGCGCGGATCGATCACGACGCCGCTGCACCCCACCTCGCCGCCGATCACCACGCCGACCACCGCCGGATCGCCAGCGGTGGTCACGCCGCCGACGATCGCGGGCGCGCGCTCACCGAGCGCGGGGCCGTCACACCCCAGCGCGACCAGCACGCCCAGCAGTGGCCACGACCGGCGCACGTGTCGCTAGAACTCGATCGCGCCGCTGATCGCGTCGCAGTCGCAGAAGAAGCCGAGGAAGCACCCCGACGACTTCTGGTAGTACAGCAGGTAAGTCGTATCGCCACACTGATCGATGAAGCCGCCCTGCGTGCACCCGCCGGACTGCCACGTCCCCAGGCTGGTGCGCGTGCACCCGGTGTTGTAGGCCGACTCCAGCTCGGGCGTGACCGCGTCGGGCGCCTCGGCTGGTCGCGGCAGCGGGTTGTCGAAGCCGAGCGCGGCGTACCCCACCACCGGATCCGCCCAGAGCTCGAGCTTGCCGAGCAAGCGATCGACGGCGCTGCCGGTGGCGAGGTTGTGCGCGGCGATCACCTCGCCGTCGGCGGCGGCGACGTCGATCAACCCGTGCTCGCCGTACCGCAGGTGCCGGACCTCGCCGGTGCTGGTCACGACCTGGTAGCGGACGACGTCACCCTGGTCGACGGCGTCGGTCACCGTGTAGGTCAGCGTGTCGGCCGGGACCGACTCGGGCACCGCGATCGCGACCTCGCGCGTGAGCCCTTGATCCTGACAGGCCGTGAGCCCGAGCCCGAGCGCGGCGAGACCGAGCAGGTGGAGGGCCTTCACTGGAGCGCCTCCCCGATCAGACAGTAGACCGCGGCGTTGTTGCAGCGACCGCACGCGGTGAACGACCACACCAGGCCGGTGGTCAGCCAGCTCCAGGCCGAGCAGTCGTTGGCGGCGTAGCAGGCGTCGTGGCGTGCACAGCAGATGCTGTCACCGCCGATGCCGTCACAGCCGGCGGCGTCGAACGCGACCTGGTCGCTGCCGACGGCGGCTTGCTCGTTCAGAGCGTTCATGAGCCCGCGGCCGGACACCACCGCGAACTCCGCGGTGTAGGTCAGATCGCACCCGATCACCTCGGCCGGCAGATCGTAGACGCCGGCCTGGGCCGGATCGAGCGGCGAGGTGAGCGTGAGCTGACGCAGCGTCGCGTCGCAGCTGACGGTCGCGACCGGCGCGCCGTCGAGCTGGGTGATGTCGACGACGGCACCGCCGGTCTCGGTGGCGTAGCCGCTGACCCGGAGCGGGCCACGCGTCTCGTCGATCGTGGGCGGGGCCTCGCTGGCGCAGCCGATGGCGGCGAGCGAGAGGGCGAGCAGGGCGCAGGTCGAGCGCAGGTGCTTCATCTGGTGCATCCCTCATGACCGACGCTGGTTGGACGAATCCCGTCGGGCGCGCGTCGGCTCGCCCGTCGATGTCGTCGCGTCCTGATTCCCCCCAGAACGCGCGACGATGAAATTCACCCTGCCGGAGTGACGTGCGATCCGTCAAGCGCGAAAGCGAAATCCGAGATCGCTAGAACACAGTTTCTTCGTCGGTGTAGGCCAACGTCGGATCGACGCCCGCAGCAGGCGCCGATGTGCGATCGGCGATCTTCGGAGGCGCGCCTTCGCACGTCGCCTTCGCGCGTCGCCTTCGCGCGTTGCATCTGCGCGTCGCCTTCGCACGTCGCCTTCGCGCGCCTTCGCACGTCGCCTTCGCGCGTTGCATCTGCGCGTCGCCTTCGCACGTCGCCTTCGCACGTCGCGTCGCGCGTCGCATTCGCACGTCGCGTCGCACGTTGTGCGTCGCCTTCGCACGTCGCCTTCGCACGTCGCCTTCGCGTTGCATCTGCGCGTCGCCTTCGCACGTCGCCTTCGCGCGTTGCATCTGCGCGTCGCCTTCGCACGTCGCGTCGCGCGTCGCATTCGCACGTCGCGTCGCACGTTGTGCGTCGCCTTCGCACGTCGCCTTCGCACGTCACGTCCTTCGCACGTCACGTCGTATTCGCACGTCACGTCGCATTCGCGCGGCGCACTCGCACGTCGCGACCGAGCGGCGCATTCGCACGTCGCGATCGACCTCACCTCACGCGCCGCAGCCGACGGATCGCGCCACCTCGAACTGGCCACCCTTGA
This sequence comes from Myxococcales bacterium, assembly GCA_016717005.1. Taxonomy (NCBI): domain Bacteria; kingdom Pseudomonadati; phylum Myxococcota; class Myxococcia; order Myxococcales; species Myxococcales bacterium. Next base: position 240,541 of record JADJUF010000041.1, read on the forward strand.
TCGCGCCGGCGCCGATCGCGCCGCCCTCGTAATACTCCGCGGTCCAGACGAACGCGCGCACGCCGTCGCCGTCGAGATCGTAGCTGGCGCGGATCGCCATGGCCTCGAGGTCGCTGACCCACAGCGAGGTCATCGCGCCGCGCTGGCCGTCGGGCACCAGCACCAGCGCCGACCACGCGTAGCCGGGGCCGTCGCGCTCGCTCAGCGGCACGGTGGCCGCGATCAGCAGATCGGGCGTGGCGGTGCCGGTGAAGTTGCCGGTGACCACCTGGTCGATCACGATCTCGCCGGCGGTGAACGGGCGCGCGTGATCGGTGCTCGCCAGATCGTGCGTGGCCCGGATCGCCAGCGCCGGGCGCATCCACGGGGCCGCGTCGGCCGCGCCGGGCTCGTGTCGGCGCAGGTCGACCAGCGCGTCGCTCGGGAACACCGCGACGCCGGGGCTGGCGTCGTCGGCGCCGGCGATCACCGCGTAGCCGGTCACCTCGGCGGTCTCGCCCGACGCGCCGCACTCCTCGGTGCGCTCGCTGGTCAGGCGGAACCTCGCGGTCGGGGTCACCAGCTCGCCCCCGGCCAGCGCCTTGGCTCGCAGGTTCACGCAGCCGCCGACGTCCGGGGCCCAGCAGTCGGCCTCGAACACCGCGTGGTCGCCCCAGTCGACGTAGATCAGCGCGGCGCCGCGGGCGACGCCGCCGCCCTGGGTGCCGATCGTCGTCGGGGCCGGGGTGCTCGCGCTGCACGCGGCGGTCACGAGCGTCGTTCCGAACAGCGCCAGGGCGAGCTTGGTCATGGTGCCAGGGTAACGCGCCGGGCCCGCCGGTTAGTGCGGGCCCGGTCGGGCCGGCGCCGCGCCCGCTCGTGCTAGCGTCGCCGCCATGAAGCTGCAGACGCTGATCCCGGTCATGACCCTGGCCGTCGCGTGCGGGGGCAAGAGCAAGCCGGCCGTGGTCGCGCAGCCCGCGCCGGTGGTCGTGGCCAAGCCGCCGCCGCCCCCGCCGCCGGTGTGTGTGCCCGCGACCGAGCCGGCCCGGATCGTCACGCCGGCCTCGACCGGCACCGAGGTGCAGTTCTGCACGTCCGACGACGCCGGCGATCCGAGCTGCTTCGAGGTCGGCCTCGCCGACGGGAAGTTCGCCAAGCTCGCCGAGGCGCCGGCCGAGCAGCACGCCGCGCTCGAGGTCGCCAAGGCGACCGTGCAGACCACGCCGACCACGATCGAGGTCTGCGTCGCGGTCGATGGCGGCGACAGCTGCGCCACGCTCAAGCCCAAGGTCGGGCGCGGCGCCAGCGAGCCGATCCGCGCGGTCGCCAACGTCGCCGGCACCACGGTGGTCGCGCTGGTCGGCGACGCCGAGGCCGGCAAGGGCACGCTCGAGGTGTGGGACGTCGGCAAGAAGAAGAAGACCGCCACGATCAAGTACGCCAAGGGCGACTACAAGTGCGGCGACGTCGCGATGCTCGGCGACACGATCTACGTCAGCGCCAGCGTGTGCGCCGGCCCCGACGCGCGCGGCGCCCTGTACACGCTCAAGGGCAAGAAGCTGGCCGATGTCGGCGGTCGCGACTTCGGGACCTACGGGACCAGCGCGGTCCAGATCGAGGGCGACCAGTGGGCGTTCCTCGAGGAGGGCGCCGGGACGGTCGCGATCCAGGACGTCGCCACCGGCGCCGTCGCCAAGACGATCGACTTGCTGGCGTTGTGGGCCGGCGGCGACGCCAGCGACGGCACCCGCGCCAACGGCAACCCCGGCGAGTCGGCGCTCGTGCGCGGCGGCCCCGGCGAGCTGGTGGTGGTCGCGGGCTCCCCCGCCGGCGGCAACATCGCCGTGATCACGACCGACACCGGCGAGCTCAAGGTCTGGAAGGCCCTGCCGTGCGCGGCGACCGAGCCGCCCGAGCCGACCGAGCCGACCGAGGACGCGACCGGCGAGTAGCCGCCAGGCTCAGCGACACCCACCGCCGCAGCCGTTGCCGCCGCCGGTGCCGGGCCCGGTGCCGCGGTTCATCATCTGCATCATCAGGATCGGCATCAGCTGATCGAGCCCGCTCGACGACGGCTGCGCCTGGTTCTTGCCCAGATCGCTGAGCGCCGACTTGATGTCGCTCAGCGCGTCGAACAGGCGGTCGTCGGTGGACGAGCCCGACGTCGAGGAGCGGCGGCCCCCGGTCACGGTCTCGAGGGCGTCGGGGTCGATGGCGGTGAAGTCGTTGGGCATGGGGTCCTCCGTGGGTCTGCCCCCTGACCACAGCAGATCGCGTGCCACCGCCGCCGCGTGTGTGATCAAGGACCTGGCCCCCGGGGACCGCGGTCCCGATCGTCGACCGCGGATCACAGGTCGCCGCCCCAGCCCCGATCGAACGAGTTCCCGTGACCGTAATAATAGACGTGATCTCAGCCCGACCCGCTACGTGGCCTTCGCCCAGGCGGCCGCGGCAGTCGTCAAGGTCGGCCCGATATCGACGCCGTTCGCGACCAGCGCCGCGACCACCTTGGCGAGCGCGCGGTGGGTGGGGCCGATCGACGCCAGCTCGATCCACTGGACCTGCCGTTCGAGCAGCGCTCGGAGGACCGGGCCGAGCTCGCGCAGCCAGGCCTGGTGTCCCGCGGCAGCGGCGGCCAGCGGCAGCGTGAGCACACCGGCCGGCGCCGGGCCGTCGGTCGAAGCGTCGGTCGCGGCGCGGGCGAACTCGGGCCACAGCTCGTCGATCGACGGCTCTGACAACGTCGCCCCGGTGTGCGGGTAAGACTTCGGCCGGGTGACCCCGACCGGTAGCGCTGCCTCGGGCTGCGATCGCCGCCGTTGCCCGGGCCGCATCCGCGCGCGCGGTGGAGGGGCAAGACCGGCGGCGGCCAGCGCGGCGCGCCAGGTCCCGAACCGACCGATCCGCCTCGGCGCCGATCGAGAACGACGCCTGCGCGGTGGAGAGCGCCAGCGGGCGCCACGGCCGCCCGGCGAACCGCACCGAGGTGATCGGCCCGCGCTGCGCCATCCGGCCCGCCGGCCACCCGTCGAGCGTGCGGGTCCGTGCGCTGACCGCGGGCGCCGATCTCGACGCCGGTGCGGCCGCAGTCGAACGCGCCGGCGGTCGGGTCTCCGCCGATGCCGCGGGGGTTGTCTGACCGCTCCCACGAACCGCCGCCACCTTGGTCCTCACCATCGCCGGGACGATCCCACGGGTCGCTGGCGCCGGGTCGCTTGTCAGCCACTAGCCGCTCGATCCACGAAATCGCCTGACAAGACCCCGTGATTTCGATCACGCGGATCCCTCTTGATTTTACCGATCGTGGCGTCGCCCCACAGGAATTCTTGTCAGCCGATTACGTGGGGTATCCCCCGATCAGGCTGACAAGCCTGCGTCACCGAACCGCACGGAATTGCAAAGGTCTTGCGCGCGGCGCGGCGCCTGCGCTAGATCTGGTCGGGATGGGCCTGGATGCCGGGACACACCCTGGTGGCGACAGAGGACTGCGGCGCTCCGGCGGGTCTGGTGGACGCGGTCGGTCCGTAGCCAATCCGATGTCACCGATTTACCCTTCTTTGGCGACTCGCGGCGCGGCGTGTCCCTTCCGCGTGGCTCCCGGCGCAACCGTTCGACGCGCTGGCCGATAGCTCCGGTACCACCCGAGGTTGTCCATGACCCCTGACCGCTCGCCTGCGCCTTCTACCTCTCGCCTCGCCCGCGGCGCGCTCGCGTTCTTCGCGCTCGCCGCTGTGACCTGCTCCGACGACGGCGGGCCGCCGACCGCGGAGCTCGGGCACGTCACCGGCACGGTCTGGCTGTCCGAGCCGGTTCGCGGCGCCCAGGTCGCGGTGCTGCGCTGGGACGCGGGCCAGGTCGGCGCGCTGGTCTGCGAGACCACCACCGACGACAGCGGCGCGTTCGACTGCGCGGTCGAGAAGTCGTTCGGCGACTTCCTGGTGCGCGCCCGCGGCGGCCAGACCCGCGACGCCGGCGTCGAGCTGACCCTCGACGCGGGCGCCGAGCTGCGCGCGCCGGCGCTTGGCTTCGTCCCGGCCGAGAAGCGCGCGGTCACGATCAGCCCGGCGTCCGAGCTGATCACCGCCGTCGGCCTGGCGCGCCTGGCCGCGACGCGTGAGCCCGACCTCACCGCCGCGGTGGCGCGCGCCCACGCCCTGGTCACCGAGCACCTCGAGGCCGATCCGCTGACGCTCGTGCCGGCGCCGCTGGCCTCGGCGACCACGCTGACCGAGCCGGTCAAGCTCGCGGTGTTCCTGCGCGGCCTCGCCAGCCTGACGGCGACCGTCGCCGCCGAGCAGGGCCTGACCGCGGTCGCGCTCAACACCCGCGCGCTGGTCGATCGGCTCGTCGACGACGCCAGCTCGGCCGAGGCCACGCTCGACGGCGTCGGTCGCGCCAGCGGCGCGATGCTCGAGCTCGGCCCGAACTGCGAGCTGCCCGCTGGCTGCACGGCGCAGGGCGGGCCCGGCTGCCTCGCCTTGTGCGTGGTCGAGACCGACACCCTGCGCGCGCGCACCGGCGCCGCGGTGCTGGCGTGGCTGCGTACCCCCGACGGTGTGACGACCGGGCTCGATCGCGCCGACGTCCTGCCCTGGGTCACGCACCTGCAGCAGAACCAGAGCGAGCTGTTCGGCGCCGATCTGCCCGAGGCCCTCGACACCGCCGGCCCGGTCGTCACCTGGGCCGCGCCCGCCGCCGGCCAGGTCTTCACCGGCGGCGCGGTCATGCTCGACGTCACCGCCACCGACGCCCTCGGCGTCGCGTCGCTCACCGTCGTCGCCAACCTCTCGACCCCGGTGCAGGTCGTCGACACCGATCCCAGCCCCGAGCGCTTCGTCGGCAGCTTCCCGATCACCGCGACCACGCCCGAGGGCGATCTGACCTTCACCGCCAGCGCGCGCGACACCGACGACAACCCGGCCACCGCCGATCGCCAGGTCGTGATCGACGCGGTCGCCGCCGGCACGATCTCGGGCACCGCGATCAAGGGCCGTCTGCACGGGGCGACCGTCTCCATCTACACGTTCGCCGACGGGGTCCGTGGCGCGCTGGTCGGTACCGGCCCGACAGAGATCGACGGCAGCTTCAACAGCATCACGGTCGCCGAGGGCACCAGCGGCCCGCTGCTGATCGAGGTCGGCGGCGGCGGCAGCTACGCCGAGGACAGCCAGCCGGCCACGGTCGTCAGCCTCGACGTCACCGACCGCCTGCGCACCGTCGTCCCGGCCTTCACCGACGGCGGCGCGGTCAGCGGCGTCGTGGTCACGCCCGCCACCGAGCTGGCGGTGTCGTACCTCGGCTGGCTGGTCACCAACACGCAGGGCGGCGCCGATCTGCCCGCGCGCTGGACCACCGCCCACCAGGCGATCGAGGCGATGCTCGGCATCGCCAGCATCACCACCGTCGTGCCGTCCGAGCCCGCGCAGGTCGACACGCTCACCGCCGCCGACCGCTACGGCCTGGTGCTGCTCGGCCTGTCGCGCACCGCGTGGACCGCGTCGACCGCCGGCGGCGGCGACGCCGGCGCCTTCGGCCCGACGATCAACGCCCAGAAGGTCACCAACATCTGGAGCCGCGACCTCGCCGACGGCTGCCTCGACGGCAAGGCCGGCGCCACGCCGCTCACCTACGGCGGCGTCGCGCCGCTCACCGACGAGGCGCTGCGCCTGCAGCTCGCCCAGGCCATCGTCGCCTACCTCGGCGACAGCGCCCGCAACGTCACCGCCTTCAGCGGCCCCGCCGAGGTCCTGCCGCTGCTCGACGCGATCGCCACCGGCGGCGGCAACGCCATGCCCGGCTCGTGCGTCGGCGCCGTCAGCGGGCACCTGTTCGATGACAACGGCGACACGTTCGATCGTGAGCCGCCGGTCATCACGCTGACCAGCGGTCTGCCGGCGACCGCGCCGTTCGTGCGTGGCACGCTGATGCTCAGCTGGCTCGCGACCGACAACCTCCTCGGCGGTCCGCCGCCCAGCCTGGTGTTCACCACCGGCGAGACCGACACCGACGGCGACCCGATGGACGCCGACGCCCACGCCACCGTCAACACCGCGACGATCGCCGACGGCCCGCACACGATCTCGCTGCGCGCGGTCGATCGCTCCGGCAACCCAGCCACCCGCGACGACGTGCTCACGATCGACAACACCGCGCCGGTGATCGCGATCACCGGGCCCGCGACCGCCGGCGGCTTCTACCGCCCGCCGGTGACCGCGTCCTGGACCCTCACCGAGCTCAACCTCGCCGCGGCCACCGCCACCGTCGACGCGGCGGCCATCGCCAACGGCGGCGCGGTCACCGCCGACGGGCCCCACACGCTGTCGATCACCGCGACCGACCGCGCCGGCGCGGTCACGACCGCGACGCGCTCGTTCACGATCGACAGCGTCGCGCCGACGATCACGGTCACCGCCCCCGCCGACGGCAGCTTCGTCCGCGGCCCGGTCACGATCACCTTCGCCACGACCGACGCCAACCCCGGCGCCACCGCGACCGCGACCCTCGACGGCAACCCGATCGCCAGCGGCGCGGTCGTGTCCACCGAGGGCCCGCACACGCTCGTCGTCAACGCCACCGACGCCGCCGGCAACACCGCCGCCACGGTCACCCGCAGCTTCACGATCGACAACACGCCGCCGGTCCTCACCGTCACCGCCATCAGCGGCTTCGTGCGCGGCCCCGTCACGCTCACGTTCTCCGCGACCGACAACTACCCGCCCACGACCGTCACCGCCACGCTCGACGGCACCCCGTTCCTCAGCGGCAACCAGGTCAACACCGAGGGCGCGCACACGCTGGTCGTCAACGCCGTCGACCGCGCCGGCAACGCCGCCCCGACCGTGACGCGGACCTTTACCGTCGACAACACCCCGCCGACCATCACCCTGACCGCGCCGGCCCAGGGCAGCTACGTCCAGGGCCCGGTCACGATCACCTTCGCGGCCAGCGACGCCAACCCCGGCGCGACCGCGACCGCGACCCTCGACGGCAACCCGATCGCCAGCGGCGCGGTCGTCGCGACCGAGGGCCCGCACACCCTCGTCGTCAACGCCACCGACGCCGCCGGCAACGCCGCCGCCACGGTCACCCGCACCTTCACGATCGACAACACGCCGCCGGTCCTCACCGTCACCGCCATCAGCGGCTTCGTACGCGGCCCGGTCACGCTCACGTTCTCCGCGACCGACAACTTCCCGCCCGCGACCATCACGGCCACGCTCGACGGCGACCCGTTCCTCAGCGGCAACCAGGTCACCACCGAGGTCGCGCACACGCTGGTCGTCAATGCCGTCGACCGCGCCGGCAACGCCGCCCCGACCGTGACGCGGACCTTTACCGTCGACAACACCCCGCCGACCATCACTCTGACCGCGCCGGCCCAGGGCAGCTACGTCCAGGGCCCGGTCACGATCACCTTCGCGGCCAGCGACGCCAACCCCGGCGCGACCGCGACCGCGACCCTCAACGGCAACCCGATCACCTCCCCGCACACGTTCAGCGGCGACAACGCCTACGCGCTGGTCGTCAACGCGACCGACGCCGCCGGCAACATGGCGACCGCGGTCACGCGGCTGTTCACGGTCGACAACACGGCGCCGACGATCACGGTGACCGGCGTCGTCGATGGCGGCGCCTACCAGGCCGGGGTGCAAGCCTTCTACAGCGGCAGCGACACCAACCTGCTGTCGACCACGGCCTCGCTCGATGGCGTGCCTGGGTTCAACTCCGGCAACAGCGTCTTCGTCCCGGCCGGCCACACCCTGCTGGTGACCGCGACCGACCGCGCCGGCAACAGCACCACCGCCAGCCGCCGGTTCCTGGTCGACTCGACCAGCCCGGTGCTGACCGTCCGGAGCCAGACCCCGGGCGGCGCCTACGTCAAGACGCCGTTCACGATCGTCGTCGACGGCACCGACAACCTCCAGGTGTCCGGCCTCACCGGCCTCGCCGGTTCGCTCGAGGCCCCGGCCGTGATCAATGTCTCGGCGCTGAGCAACGGCAGCCCGCTGGCGCCCGGCGGCACCGAGGGCTGGAACTCGGGCGACGGCAGCCGCACCCGCACCGCGACGTTCGCGACCGCCGCCGACGGCCCGCTCGTCACGACGTTCAGCCTCACCGACCGCTCGGGGAACGCGCGGACGCTGCCGAGCATCAACGTGACCGTCGACAACACGGCGCCGACCGCGCTGGTGGTAGCGTCGCCGGGGAGCTTCGTGGTGACCAACGGCACCTTCTGGACCACCGCCGCGCTCCCGACGCTCACCGGAACGGTGACCGAGGCCAACCCCGGCGCGATCGTGACGTTGCTCAACGGCGCGGCCGTCGTCGGCAGCGGCACCGTCACCGGCTCGTCCTGGACCGCCACGTTCACGACCGCCGTTCCGGTCTCGACCGGCTTCGACGTCACCGTGCGGGTCACCGACGCCGCCGGCAACGTCACGCAGACCGCGACCCCGCAGCGGGTCGCGCGGGACGTCACGGGGCCGCGCATCACGTCGGTGGCCAACGATTTCATCAACGAGGCCAACGACACGATCGCGTTCGTGGGCCCGGGCAACCTGGCGAAGCACACCCACGTCGGGACGCCGGTGTCGCTCGGTGGCAACGGCAGCGCCACGCCGCCGGCGACCTGCCCGAGCATCTCCAAGTACGCCTACCTCACCGCGATGGTGCCCGAGGCCGTCGACCTCACGCCCAACCCCCTGGCGTTCAAGTGGCAAGTCACGGACGAGAGCGCCCCTGGGATCCTGGGCGGCGCGGGCACCAACGTGAACTTCCAGTGGCGGGTCACGCACGTGCCGTCGGGAGTCGCGACGATCCTGTATCCGTTCACCGGCACGCACGTCATCGGCGACACCTACGACGCGACCACCGACCTCCGCCGCGACAGCACGCAGCCGGTCCCGGCGCTCGGCGCGGTCGTCGACGGCGTCAGCCAGGTCCGCGAGGGCCGCTTCGACGTCGAGCTCCGAGCCGTCGACGCCCTCGGCAACTCCTCGGTCCTCTACACGTGCATGAACTACCAGCCGATCGGCGTGCCCGTGAGGCCCGGCATGCCCGTGGTCGCCAGCGGCACCGGCGTCGACGCGCTGACGGGCTATCAGCTCACCAGCAACAGCGCGATCTCGCAGCTCCTGAACGGCGGCCACCCCGGCGCGGGGCTGATGACCGTGCCGGTCATCAACCCCACCGGCGATCCGGTCGTCCTGACGTTCGCACCGTCCAGCAGCGGCCGGACGTACTCGGAGAGCTGGTCGTTCCTGCGCGCGCCGAGCGTCGCGGCGACCTCGGCCAGCATCAACTGCGGGACCACCAACACGCCATCCAGCACCGGCGTGTGCTCGCAGCAGCTCACCGGCAGCCCCGCGACCCCGACCGAGGTCCACGCCGGCGCGCCCATGACCTACACGCCTCAGCTCGCGGTCCGGGTCTGGGGCCCCTCGGGGCTGCTCCCGGCGGTCGAGTCGGTCGCGCCTGGCTGTGACCCGGCGATGGGCGGTGAGTGCACGCGCTTCCGGGTCGAGCTGCCTGGCAACGCCGCCAACACAACCTACAACGTCGTCGTCGGAATCCGTGAGCTGCGCGACGCCCGGTACGCGTCGACGACGTCGGGCTACGCCGAGGCCACGACCAGCTACTGGTTCAATGGCGCGGGTCCGATCGCGCCGGTGATGCGCTCGATATCGTATACGGGCCTGCCGACCCTGGTCCCGTTCACCGCGACCGGCGACGGCATCGACCGGACCTGCATGACCTTCTCGTACACGCCCATCGCCGGCGACCCCGGGAATGAAACCATCACCTGCACCCAGACGCGCCGGTTCCAGGCGGTCAGGTATCTGGCGAGCGCGGGGTGCGACTTGACTTCGTGTCCTTGAACGCCGCGTCACTGGCCAGCACCGCCACTTCGTTTGAAGGCCCCGCCGTAACAAACGCAACCCTCACCCCCTCCACTTGGAACTCATCGGAGACACCCCCATGATGAAGACGCTCGTTGCTCTGCTCGCTGGCGCCGCATTCGCTGGCGTTTTGATCGTGGCTTGCAGCGATGATTCGCCTACTGAGGCAGATGCGGCGGTTTGTGATTGTCCCTCGGCAGAGCCCCCGATCTCCGGTCGCATCGCGAGGATCCGGAGTGCCGACGGCAACCTGCCAGCCAATGGCATCGGCGGCGGAATCGCGACCTGCCCCGCCGGGGCAACGCTGCTCTCGGGTTGGTGCGACTTCGAGAACATGCCGGGGACGCCGCCGCAGCTGGCGCTCGTCAAGGCTGGGGCGTCTACTGCCGAACCCAATGCTTGGACCTGTGTTTGGCAGAACTACAACGCCGGCGCGGCCACCGTCCACGCCGAAGCAGTCTGCCTCATGCCCGCGCAGTGAGCCCACCGCGACATCCGCCGAAGGTACCGCCTCCCGTCCGGGGATCCGGCGGCCGCGGGCAGGTCGCGACATCGCCCCCGGCTCCGAGAGCAAGGAACCTGGACGCGAGCGGGATCGAGGCGACGGTGTGGCGCGAGTCACCGCTCGCGGTGCCGTGGCGGGCGTCTGGTGCTCGACGACGATTTCAGCCCGGAATGCGCAACCGGCCTGCGGCCCGGTCGATAGCCTGTTCATGACGCCGCGTTGCCGCGCCGCTCGCTCCCTCATCCGGAGGCCACCGTGACTGTCGGCTACGACGGCGCTCGGCGGGCCGCGCCGGCCGACGATCGCGAGCCGGGCGGCCGCACCCGTACCGCGGAGATCGCCGGGGCGGCCCCGGTTGACGGCAAGGAACTCGCGACGGTCACGCTGGAACGCGCGGAGCGATCGGTGAACGCGCTCGAGGAGCTGGCCGACGGCCTCGCCGCGGCGATCGAGGCGCGGGACTTCTACGGCACGCGCTGGCAGGCGCAGTCAGTCACGATGCTGCGCGCGGGCCTCGGATCGACCGTGCACGAGGCTCGTCGCACCGCCGCGGCGGTGGAGGCGGTGGAGGCGGTGGAGGCGGTGGAGGCGGTGGAGGCGCTGGAGGCACTCGAGCAGCGCGCGTCTGCAGTGGCGGATCGCGTTGCGCCGTTGCTTGCGCGCGCGCCGGCGCCGGGCATCGGCCTCGGCGACCTCCTCGGCACCGGCGCGGAGGACGCCGAGAAGGCCGCGTGGCTCGCGCAGCTGGATCCGGGCGCTGACGGCGCCGGCGGAGCATCGGCGCCGGAGGGCCGCCCCGATCCCGTGCGCGCGGTCGCCGCCGACCTCGGCGCGCAGCTCGGCGTCGCGCCGACGCTCGACACCGGCCCTGCCGGCCGCGCCGCGACCGAGGCTCACGGCGCGCGCGGCGTCGCGCACGGCGACCGCGTGGCGATCCACCCCGATGTCGACGCGACCACGTCAGCCGGCAAGCAGGTCGTGCTCCACGAGTACCTCCACCAGGCGCAGGCGCAGCTGCCCGCCGAGCAAGACGCCGGCCGCGAGGCCGCGGAGCTGGAGGCTGACGAGCTGGCGAGCGCCGCGGCGAGCGGCGGCGGGCTGTCGCGCCCCACCCGGCACATCGATCTGTCGCGGCCCGCCGGCGACGACGACGCCGAGCGTGCCCGGGACCAGGGCCCCCACAGCGAAGCCGCCGAGGCGCGGGTCGACGCGGCGCTGGCCGCGGCTGCGCGCGACGGCCAGACGGTCACGTCGCGGGTGTACCTGCGCGGTCACCTCACCGAGCGCGTGCTCCCCGCGATCGCCCGCTTCCTCGCCGACAAGCGCTACCCGCTGCCCGAGCGCCTTCGCTACGTCGACTCCGACCGCGGCGTCGGCGCCGAGGCCGTGCGACTCATCACCGAGGTCCACGGCGGCGATCCGTTCTATGCGCTGCCGCAGATCCTCGCGCGGGTCGGGGTCGACGTGTGGTCCGTCGTCGATGCCCACCGCAAGGCCCCCACCCCGCGCACCTACGGCGACGTCATGGCCGGCGCCGCCCCGCCGGAGAGCACCGACCTGTCCGCGGGCCAGCGCGGCGGGGCTGGCTGGGTCGACGGCATCGGCACCGGCATCGCCGCGGGGTTCCACCGCGCCGTCAGCGAGTCGGTCACCCGCCTTGGCGAGCGCTACGTCGCCGCCCATGACAGCAATGGCCGCGACGCCGCCGAGAGCCACGGGCTTCGCCCCAGCCTCGCGGTCGCGTACCCCCACCTGAGCCCGGTGGTCGCCATCGATCGGCTCGTGGCGCGGGTGATGGTCGACGATCTCGTGCGCGTCGATCCCGCGCTGGCGGCGAAGCCAGCGCTCGCCAAGGACAAGGCCGCGGAGCCGACGGCCGCGGAGCCGACCGTTTCCGGCGCCGCCCAGCGGGTGGCCGAGAACGCCGACCAGGTGATCCGGGCGCTGGCGCTCCCGCAGCGTGGCCCGGCGGGGCTCCAGGTCCCACCGAAGGAGATCCACGCGCTGCGCAACTCGCTCGATGAGCTCGCCGACACGCTGCACGATCACGCACGGCAAGATCGTGCCGAGGTGAGGGAGCTGGACGCGGCCCGCGCCAAGGTCGAGGCAGCGCAACACCGGCTCGTGGACCGCTACGGCGGTGGTAACGCCGAGTTGAGATCGCTGGCACAGTCGGTCGGGCGCGTCTGGGACGCGGCCCGCGCCAACCAGGCGACCGATGCGCCCGACACGCAGGACGAGCGGACCAGCCTGGCGGCGGTCGCGCGCGAGAACCTGGCGATGCTGGAAGCGGCTCGGTCGATGATCGAGCATGGTCAGGGGCAGGTGCCCGGCGTGTACATCTTCGCCAAGCCGATCATGCCGGCGATCGAGACGACCCGGCACTGGCTGACCGAGCTCGATGGTGGCGAGGACGCGGCGGCCGCGACGCGGCTGGCCAGCGCGATCCGGCTCCAGGAGCAGCTCGCCGCCACGGTCAGCGCGGAGCTCGCCGCCGTCTTCAACGAACCGCCCACCGTGACCTGGGCCGCGACCGTCAACGCGTACGCCGAGGTCCTCGGGCAGTCGTGTCTTCCGCCCGGCCACAGCGCGGCGGCGCTCGAGCGGGCGCGCCGGATGCGGCGTCGCCTCAAGCTCGACGTGGCCGCCGCCTACATCGAGGGTGGCAACGACGCGGCCGGCCAGGTCGGCGACCTCGACGCCAAGGAAGGCCGCGCGGCCGTCGGGGAGCAGCGCGCGCTGATCGCGCGGCGCGAGCGGTACGAGGAGCAGATCGCCGCCGGCGGCGTGGTCTCCGCGGCCGCCCTCGACGATCTGGCGCTCGACGCTCGGGAGCAGGCGTTCGATCACCGACTCGAGGTGCTCGACCAGATGGCGAAGAAGGTGCGCGGCGCCGCGGCCGACTTGCAGGCGCTCCACCCGACGCGCGGTGTGCCACTGTGGTTGCTGCAGAAGCACATCCTGGCGGGCGTGGTGCCCAAGTGCGACGCGCTGGTCGCGGCGCTCGCGGAGGTCGAGCGCTCCACCCGCGCGGCGCGCGCCAAGGCGGGCAACGCCGCCAGTCCGGACAAGGGCCACGCGCTCCGGACGGCGGCGGCCGACGCCGCCGAGGCGCAGCTCAAGGCCGCGCTGCGCGACGGCCACTACCAGGCCACGCTCGACGAGGCGCGGAGCAAGCTCGAGGACGCGCAGATCATCGACACGATCGCGATGCTGGCGGAGCTGATCGCGATGACGATGGTCGGGAACATGGCCGCTGCCGCGACGAGCGGTATGGCGCGCGGCATCGTCGTGGCGCGCGCCGGCGCCAACGCGGAGCGCGCGGCCGCCGCGATGGAGGCCGCGGGCACCGCCCGCCAGCTCGCCCTCGCCGAGCAGGCCGGCACCCTGCTGCGCGCCGAGACGCTGGCGGCCCGCATCGGCGGGGCCGCCGGGCTGGCCGCGGAGGGCGTCGTGAACGCGCTCGGGCAGAAGTACCTCCAGGGCGACGACTCGTCGCTGGCGTCGCTGGTCGTCGTGAACATCGGGACCAGCGCGGCGCTCGAGCGCCTGGTCGGCGCGCTCGCCACGGTTCGCCACGCCGAGCAGGCCGGGGCCGACGCGGTCGCTGAGGTGCGCCAGCTCCGACTCGCCGCGCGCAAGGGCGCGGCGATGGCCAAGGCCGCCGCGACGCTCGGCGCCGAGATGGTCATGGCGGCGGCGGTCGATCACGCGCTCAGCAGGATGGTCGGTCGCGCCAGCAATCCCCCGTCCGACCAGACCGTCGCCGAGTGGCTCATGCAGGGCGCGATGATCGCGGTCGGCAAGCACATGACCCGCAACGTGGCGGCCATCGCGCACTCGCTCGAAGCGCTCGACCTCGCTGCCACCGGCGCCGGCGCCAAGCTCCACCAGCGCGCCACGAGCCTGGCGCGCCAGTCGCGCGAGCTCGCCGCCGGCAAGGGCGCCGGCCACAGCGCCGACGTGCTCGAGCACTACGTCCAGCTCCTCAGCGACCAGACGCGGCTCTTGAACCACGAGATGGTCGAGGCCGTCGACCACAGCGACGAAAAGCGCCGCGCTCAGATCGTCAAGGCCCTCCGCGAGGCCAACCGCGCCAGCGGGCAGATCCGCGACTTCGCCCAGGACTCGATCCACCGCGCGACGGGCGACGGCACGCCGGACCGGCCCGCCGCGGCGAAGCCGGATCGGGGGCCCGCCTACGCCGCCGCTGCGGCGACGGCCCGCACCCACGCCACCCGCGGCGGGGACGCCGACGAGCAAGCGCCGCTGCCGCGAACGAGCCCGAATCGCGACCCCCGGGCGCCCGAGGGGCTGGCCGAGAACGCCGCTGCCATCGCGCGGGGAGAGCCGGGCTACAACGAGGTGGTCGGCTACGTTGCCAGCCACGACACCGGCCTCAAGCTGATGCAGCGCCTGATGCGCGGCGACCCGAGCGCGTTGGCCGAGGTCGGCTTCCACCGCGAGGGCAAGTTCGACCCGGCCAGCCGCGAGTGGGGCCTGGGCAAGGTAGGCAACAAATACGTCCTCATCGCCGGCGAGCACTCGACCGTCGACTGGAGCGTCGTCGAGGGCGTCGAGCCGATCGGGCACTCGCACCCCCGGGATCGATTTCGCGTCAACGCTCAGGGCAACCGGGTCCTCGACGTGAAGACAATGATCGCCAAGCCAGACAAGGCGAGGAGCCTGGATGCCGCGTTGTTCTTCTCGTCGCCAGCGGACATTGCCTTCCTCGCTACGAAGCGGGTGCAACGTCACGACATTGCGCTCCCTTACGAGCACGCCGGTGGTTCGTCGGTCGTTCTCGCGTCCGACCGGCCCTCGGGACGTCCTCCGGTAACCTTGGTCCTCGAGAACGCGACCTTTATCGGAACGCAGATCAGCGATGGCGCGATGCGCTACCGTGCGAATGCGCGACTCGAAGCGAACGGCGAAGCGTTCTGGCACGGAACCATCGATGGGGTGATTCCCCACGGCCAAGACGGGCACCTCGAGTTCGATGCGCCCAATGTGCCTGTTCTGCGCGGGGGCCAACCTGTCGCGGAAGCGGCCAAGACGGAGGCGGCTACGCCACCTGATGGCGACACTGAGGCACACTCGCGGTCCCCTGAGCCAGCCGCCGGCCTTGCGTCAACACTCCAGGAAACGGATTCGTCTCCAACTCTGCCGAAGCCTCTCGACGTCCACGACGCAACGGACGGTTCCCCCGAACAGCCCGCCACGAGGGTATCGCCGGAAACGGACGCAAAGCCTGACAACGAGACCAGTGCGTCCGGGGTGGGGCCACCGCTTGCCCTGCCATCGGACGTTGCCGAGCAACGGCGGGGCCTCGAGAGCGAGGCAGCACGCGCGGAGTTTGATCTCCTCGTGGAACGCCACGGCATCGAACGTGCCCGCAAGGCGCTTGCGGGCATGGCGCGAAGTAGGGACGGGGTCGAGGGCGCGCTGCTCGCGTCGGTTGCAGCGCGTGCGGCGGCGTCGCGTACCGGCGCCCCGTTTGGTGAGGCGACGCAGCGCCTGCTGGCGCTTCGCACACAGGCTGATGCGTTGCGCGAGGAACTTTCTGGCGGCGTTACCGACCCGGCGCTCCGCGGAAGCAACGACTGGCGGCGGCGATTGCGCGGAGAAGAGGAACAGCTTCGTCGGCTGGAAGAAGGGCGCCTCGAAGCAACCGACGCACGGATCGTTGGGCTCCAGAATAACCTCGGCGGGATTCGCGCTGAGGTGGAAGACGCGGCCGCCCAAGAGGCGAGCGCCGTCAATGTGAAGATCCGATTCTCGGGTGGCGAGGTCGACGTCGACAATATCAACAAGGCGAAGGATACTTGGTCAGAAGTGAAGAACAAGGTGCCGTTCTCGACTAGCGACCCAGCTTGGCTTGATGAGGTGCGCCCGCAGGCAGAGCGACTTCTGGCAGCCGCCGCTGAGCACGGTATCGCCCAGGTGCGATATTCGTTTGCCAAGGGCGTGAGCACCGACGTGGCGGTAGCGCTCGAGGGAATGGGGATACGCGTCGACGGGCGTCGCGTTAGGCTTCCGGAGGTGAGACGATGACCATGTCGATGGCTGCCGTGTGCGTACTCAACGGCGCGCACACTGATGCTGACCTTGCCGCTGCTTTGTCTGGACGCTTCCAGGCCGTCCAAGGCGTTGCCGCGTGGGATGTTCCCAGCGTTGCGGGTGGTCGGCTCCTCTTGAAGCCCAGCCCCGTGGGACTGGACGTCTTGGTGCTCCGATTCTCCGGCACCACGTACTATTCAGATGCCGACAGCATCGAGGCGGCGCTCGCCGATTTGCTTTCTGGCGGCGAGCGCCTTGGCCTGCTCTTCGCATACGTCACGCGCTACGAGCATGAATTCGATGAGCGGTGGGTCGAAGAAAACGTCCTGCTGCCCCTCTTGATGGATCAGCCGGAGCGCATACCGCTGGAGAGTTTCGAGCGTGTGTTGATATCGCCGCGACCGATTGCGTGAACTCCTTATAACGGACTTCCTCGCCAATTAATCCGATGACAGGAAACGCGCCAAAGTCCTTTGTTCGCTTCTTCACCAGCGCTGCGCTGCGCAAGCGCGAGGAGGTGCCCGGGGAAGCGGTCGACTGGCTGCCGCGGTCGATCACCGTCGAGTACGACGGAGATCTGCCGGTGACGGGTGTGTGGCGTTCGCGGCGTGGCGCTCGGCGCGTGTGCTGGTACGCGGAGCAGGTCACGCCCGCGCTACTTGCCGGGCACGAGGAGCGTTACGGCGACGAGCCATTCTGGGTGATCGATCGCAGCGCGCTGGGTGACCGGCGCGTGACGACGCACGAGTGTGATGGCGAGGGCCGCGTGCGGGCGGTGCGAACGTGGGGCTTCGACAAGGCACAGATGCCGTTCACGGAGGAGGAGCGTGACGGGCGTGGTCGACTCGTGGTGTCGCGGACGTACGAGTGCGTCGACCTCGGTGTCGCGGTGGGCAAGCGCGAGCAGCGCGCCGGCGCGGAGCCGGTGGACCTGCCCCGCCCCCACCGGTTCCCGGCCCCGGAGCTGGCCGGCGAGCCGTTCCCCTGCGGCGGCACCATCGGCGCCGACGGGCCGCGCATCATCGAGACGCTGGTGCAGAACCAGTGGCAGGGCCGGTTCATCACGATCGATCGCGAGAGTGGTAGCTGGCGGCGCGGCCTGGCGACGACGGCCACCAGCAAGGGCTGGAAGCCGGAGGTCCACCCGGTCCTCGACTTCACGGATCCCCAGATCGCACCACGGATCCGCGAGGGCGAACTCCTCGACTACCGCTACAACGGGTACGCCGCGCTCGGCGTGGTCGAGGCGATACCGGAGGGGCGCGACCTCGACGCCGTTGTGCAAGCGGGGAGGCTGGCACCGCGCGCCGCGTTGGCGCTGGCCCTCGAGGTCGCGGCGGTCGCGCAGCGGGCCCACGCCCGCGGGCACCAGCTCGGCGGCATCCGCCCCGAGCTGATCTACGTGCGTGAGGCCGCCGGCGGCGCGGAACTCACCCAGATCGCGCACCGCGGCCCGGCGGTCCTATCGCAGTACTACGGCGGCGAGGCGATCTTGTTTCCGCCCCGCCCGTTCATCGCCGAGTTCGCGACCTCTGACGACGCCACCGGCCTGGCGATGACGCTCTGGTACATGATCACCGGCGGCCATCCCTGGATCGCACCGCAGAACCTGCGCTGGGACGAGTCCTGGCGCGAGTTCCGCCAGGCCGTCCGCACGCGCCAGCCGTGGACCGGGCCCGCCAGCCTCGGCAACATTCTCGAGGCCGCGTTGTTCGGCGGCGCGCCGCTGCCGTTCGACGTCCTGGTCGCAACGCTGCGCGCGGTGACGGTGTGAAGGGGCAGACCAACTCTCAGCGATTTCACTACTACTTCGCCAAACAGCGGTCCGCGACGTCCGCGCCCGCGCCCCGCTACCACCGCGGATACCAGTAGTACGCCGCGTGCACGGTGACGCCGGCCTCGCGCCAGGGCTCGCCGACGCCGGGGACCGAGGCGGTCGCGGCGGCGGCGGCGCCGACGATCAGGCGGCGGTTGACGCGGTAGTCGAGGCCGAGGGTGGCGGAGCCGACGAGGTTGAGCGCGAGCGAGGCGGCCTGGCCGGTCTCGGCCTCGCCGCTGTAGTCGAGGCCGCCGAAGGTCACGACGGGGCTGGCGCGGCGGACGCCCTGGACGCCGACGGCGACGCGCACGGTGGGGATCCACTGGACGCCGAGGCGGAGCGTGACGCCGCCGTCGAGGCGGGCGGCCTGGGCGGCGACGGTGAACGGCGCCTCGACGGGGGTGCTGCCGCCGAGCATGAAGGCGCCACGGTCGAACGACGCGCGGCCGTAGCCGAGCGTGAGCTGGGCGTCGTACTGGTAGCTGTTGGCGGTGGCGAAGCTCGCGCGGGCGGCGAGGCCGCCGAGGGCGCCGCTGCCGGCGTCGGTCGACGCGGCGTCCCCGAGGCTGAGCAGGCCGCCGAGCGCGTGGACATGGACCGACGCCTCGCGGCGATCGGCGCGCGCGCCCGCGGCGGCGCCGACGATCGCGCCGACGGCGGCGAGCGCGACCAGCGGCCTCATCGCAGCACGATCCGATCGACGGCGACCTTGCCGCGGCCACCGGGCTCGCTGACCACCAGCGTGAGCCGCTTGCCGTTGAGATCGGTCGCGCGGCGCACGACGACCACGCCCTTGCCGCGGCCGCCGGGGCGGACCACGCCGAGCACCCCGGCGCCGGCGGTCTCGGCCGCGTCGCTGGTGAAGCGCACCACGCCGGCGACGTCGCGGGCGCCGTCCTGCATCGCGACGGTGGCCAGGCGGTACGGCGCCTTGTTGCGGTTCTCGATCTCGAACACCACGAACGCGTCGTCGCCGAGGTAGAGCACGTCCTTGGTCTCGACCACGACGTTGGCGTCGTTGCGCTCGATCGCGTCGAGCTTGCGCACCTCGCGCCGCTGCAGGATGCGCGCGGCGATCAGGCCGTCGGCCAGCTTGGGCAGCTCGGCGTCCATGGCCGCCTGCATCGCGGCGATCTTGGCCTCGAGCTCGGCCGTGCGCGCCGTGACCTTCTCGGCGATGCGGCGCTCCAGCTCGGCCTCGACGTCGGCGCGCTTGAACGTCACCTGGGTCATCGCCGCGTCGCGGTCGGCCGCCAGCCGCAGCACCACGGTCACCTTCATCGACGCGGTCGACAGCGCCAGGTTGGCCGGCTTGGCGTCGGGCTTGAGCGGCCGGATCGCCAGGCTGGTCGCGCCGATCGGCTTGACCTCGTAGCTGACGGTGTCCGAGGCCAGGGCCTTGTCGATCTTGTCGGGCAGGTACACGACCGTCACGAAGTCGGGGTGGACCAGGACCTCGTACGAGCCGCCCTCGTCGACCAGGATGGTCCGGGCCTGGCCGCTGTTCTGGGCGACGGCCACCGGCGTGGCCACGGCCAGGCCCGCGGCGATGGCGAACACAGGAAGGAGGCGGCGCCCCCAGCGACGATCGTGCATGGCGTACTCCATGAGGTTGGCCCAGGTATCGACCGCGCGACGCGGCGGTTGCGCCCCTGGATGTGCGACGGCCCCGGGATCTGAATCTCGTTGATCGAGCGACTGCCCTGGGCTCTTGATCTCGTTGACCGAGCGATTGCCGCTGGATCTGAATCTCGTTGATCGGCCTACTGCCCCGGGATCTTGATCTCGTTGATCGAGCTGGAGCTGCCGAGCCGCTCCCGCTGCCTCGGCCCGGGCGGCGGCCTCGCGCATCGGTCGGCGGCGCCGCATCGACCGGCGGGGCCGCGTCGATCACCGCGGTCGTGGCGCCCGCATCGCTCACCGTCGGTGCGGCGGCGCCCGCGTCTGCGCCGGTCGCGGTGGCGCTCGGTTCGCCAGCCGGGCTCGCATCGACCGTCGGCATCCCCGCGTCGATCGTCGTCGCCGCAGCGGCACCCGGGCTCGTCGGCGCGCTCGGCGCCCCGCCGCCGCCGCCGCCTGCCACCAGCGCGATGACCGCGCCCAGCGCCACCACGCCGCCCACGGCCCCGACGATCAGCCCGGTGCGCTTCGGTCGCGCGACCTGGGCCGCGCCATGTCCCGCCACGGTCGGCGCCATCGCCACGCCCGGCGCCGGCCCGGCGGTGCGCGTCGGCGCGGACATCGCCGCCGCCTGCTCGGGCGTCCAGCGGCCCGGCACCTCGCTGCCCGTCGGCGTGCCCTGCGCCACCGCGTCCATGCGCGAGCGCTGGCCGGTGCGCACCGGCGCCTTGCCCGGGAACCGCTGGACCATCAGGCTCTCGAGCTCGCGGCGGCCGTCGCGCGGCGCGTGCTGGCAGTGCAGCAGGTCCTCGACCGCGTCCTCGGCCGTCTGGTAGCGCTGCGCCGGATCCTTGGCGAGCAGCTTCATCGTCACCGCCTCGAGATCCGGCGGGACGTCAGGCGCCACCTGGCTCGGCGGCAGCACGTTCGAGAACAGCACCCGCGCCAGGGTCTCGGCCGTCGTGCCCGACGCGAACAGGTACTGGCCCGTCAGCATCTGCCACATCATGATGCCCACCGCGAACAGGTCGCTGCGCCCGTCGAGCGGTGCGCCGTTGATCTGCTCCGGGCTCATGTACGCCGGCTTGCCCTTGATGGTCACCGACGCGCTCGCCGCCGTCGCCGCCCGCGCCTTGGCGATGCCGAAGTCGCTCACCTTCACCGCGCCCGACCACGAGCACAGCACGTTGTGCGGCGAGATATCGCGGTGCACCAGCCCCCGCACGCCGTCGGCGCCCGCCGGCAGGTCGTGCGCGTAGCCCAGGCCGCGCAGCACCTCGGTCACCGTGTAGATGACGATCGAGAACGGCAGCCGCCCCGAGTCGATGATGCCGTCGAGGTCGCGGCCCTCCACCAGCTCCATCACCAGGTACAGCCGGCCCTCGTGATCGCGGTCGAAGTCGAGCACGCTGACGATGTTCGCGTGCTGCATCCGCGACGACAGCTTCGCCTCGCTCACGAACATCTGCGCGAACGCCGGGTTCCGCGACGCGTCCGGCAACACCCGCTTGATCGCCACCGGCCGCTCGAAGCCCTCCGCGCCCACCGTGTGCGCCCGGAACACCTCCGCCATCCCGCCCATCCCCAGCGGCGCGTCCAGGACGTATTTCCCCAACCGCACGCCCCCACCGCCAGCAGGGGCTCCCCCAGGGTTGCCAATGAGCGTCGACACCTGGTCTCGAGCGTACGGCATCGCACGCGGCGATGGAAGGGGCAGGAGGTCGGGCCTTTGGGTGGCTTCCGCGGCGACCTCAGGTCCGGATCAGCTTGAACGCGTGGTTCCAGCCGCCGCCGCGCATGCCCGGGATGCACCACAGCATGCACAGCGGCTCGATCGCCCGGGCCGCCACGGCGGTGCCCATGTCCTCGGTGTCCCAGCCGAACTGGGTGAGGATCGTGCGGACCGTGGCCTTGGCGTCGGCGTCGTTGCCGCAGATGAACATGCTCGGCGGGCCGCCCGCGAACGTCGGGTTCACCATGAACGCGTTGCCGACGCACGAGAACGCCTTGACGAACCGCGCGGCCGGGGCCTGGGCCTGGAGCCGCTCCATCAGCGACTCGTCGAGGTTGGTGAAGAACTTGATCACGCCGTCCTGGGGCGGCGCGTCGGCGATCGGGTTGGTCGCGTCGATGACGACCTTGCCGGCGAGGTTGTCGAGGCCGGCCAGCGCGATCGCCTCGCCGGCGGCGCCGCCCTTGACCGCGAGCACCACGACCTCGGCGCCGGCGGCGGCCTCGGCGAACGTGGCGGCGCGCGCCCCGGCCTGCTGCGCCCACGCCGCGAGCTTGGACGGATCGCGCGAGGCGCGGACCACGTCGTGACCATGCTTGAGGAAGCCGTTGGCGAGCACCTCACCGACGGTTCCAGAACCGAGCACTGCGATCTTCATGGCGGCGACCGTACCCGTCCGCGCGCGCGCCGTCACCCGCCCGAACGGTCAGGCCGCACGCGGCCTCGGCGCTGGCACGCGCGCGGGCAGCGCCTCACCGCGCCGCGGTGATCGGCCGCGCGACCACGGGCGCGCCACGCTCGCCCGAGCCCCGCCACCGTCAGATTTTCGTCGACCCGGCGGGCCGATCGGGTCCGGCGCCGCGATCCTCGACGAGGCGGTCCCGCGCGCCAGCGCGTCACGACAGACACAGGGCATCAGGTTTCCGACACCGTGCGACCGAGGCCACGTCCGGTCCTTGTCCTCGACGGATCTGCTTCCCGTCCGCCACTGATCGCGTGATCCTGTCGCCCCCACCGCTCCCGAGGCCCGCCCGTGCGCACCACCGCCCCCCGCCCCGCGCTGTCATCAGCTCCCCGCTCCGCGCCGGTCACCTCCGTCCGCGCCGCGCTGCGCCCGTCCGTCCGCGCTGCGCTCTCGATCGGCGCCGCCCTGCTGCTCGGCGCGTGCGATCCGGGCGTCATCCCGGTCGATCCGCCGCCCGACGGCCGCGAGATCGACACGCCCGACGCGCCGCCGCCCGACGGCCGCCCGATCGAGACCTGCCCGGTCAGCGGCACGCTGACGAACCCGTCGCTGGTGGTCAACGATCCGGCGATCCTCGCGCGCTTCGGGTTCGCGCGGGTCGTCGATCAGATCCGCACCACCGCCAGCATCGGCGGCCAGACCTCGCGCTCGCTGTTCCAGGCGTGGATGCGCACGTTCGACGCGTCGCCCGCCAGCGGCGACTGCGACGACCCGTCGGTCGATCCCGACCACTACGGGCTCGCGTGCCCGCGGGTCGAGGCCAAGCTGGCGAGCGCCGATCCGTTCCTGCCCGGCAGCGGCGTCGAGTTCCTGCCGCTGGGGCTCTTCGATCGCTTCGACCTGGCGCCGGCCGACGGCAGCAACTGCGGCGAGTACCGGATCGTCTACGCGATGCAGTCGCGGGTGCCGACCATCGCCGGCCGCGCGCTGATCATCTTCGAGGGCATCCTGCCCAACCCGCGGCCCGAGGACGGCATCGGCGCGTGCCTGCCGGTCGCGCGGTTCTGGCAGGCGCTGTCGGTCGATCCGTCGCCGACGAGCCGGGCCGCGAAGCTCGAGGCGTTCTACTTCACCGGCACCGCGGTGCCCGGGTTCCCGCCGGTCGTCGCCGCGCAGAGCTACGGCCTGGCGCTGGGCGCCACCGCGGCCCACGGCGCCGGGCAGATCCGCACCAACTTCTTCATCGACTCGCTCGAGTGGCAGCTGCGGGAGTTCAAGCTCCGCCGCACCTGCACCGACTCGGGCACGCCGTCGACGTGCCGCCTGACGTTCGAGCACGTGCGCGTCAAGGTCAACCCGGCCGAGGAGCTGTTCAGCGGCCAGCACGCGCGCAGCGCCTCGTTCCGCTCGCAGTTCCTGGCCCAGGTCCCGCGGCTGACCGTGACCAGCGCCGCGATGCTGTCGCTGGCGCCGGCCGAGCAGTTCGACGAGTTCGAGAGCGTGTCGTCGACCAACCAGGTCGTCTACAACAACTTCGCGATCCCGCCGATGACCACCGACGTCGACGCCCGCCTGCGCGCGCTCGGCTCGTCGCTCAGCACGTTCGACGTCCTCAACCGCGCCACCACCCAGACCTGCGCCGGCTGCCACCAGCAGTCGAACAACGTCCCCCTCGGCGGCGGCATGGTCTGGCCGCCGAGCCTCGAGTTCACCCACATCGACGAGAACCACCGGCTGTCGCCGGCGCTGACCCAGGTGTTCCTGCCCCACCGCCGGGCCGTGCTCGAGGCGTTCATCAACGCCCGCTGCAGCGCCACGCCGACCGCGCGCGCGGCCGACGCGCTCGATCTCGGCGACGACGCCCTGCGCGCCGCGGCCGCCGAGGGCCTGACGATCGGCGGCAGCGCCGTCGGCAGCCCGAACTGAGCCGGGCGCCCGGCCACGGCGCTGGCCGAGCTGTCCGAGCTGTCCGACACGCTCGCGCGCGACGACGCGAGCGCGGGTCCCGCGACGGGGTCAGCCGCCGGGGCAGGTCAGCGTCAGGCCGGTGGCGCCGACGCCGGTGCAGGCGTCGCCGCACGGCTCGCCGGCCAGGCAGGCGCAGGTCGGGAACTCCGACGGGCACGACGGCACCGCGACGCACGTGAACGTGTCGGGCTCGCCGACGACGTCGGACAGATCGTGGCGGCAGTAGCCGGTCCGCAGATCGCACTGGGCGTAGCCACAGGCGAAGGCGCCGGCCGGCACCGGGCACGAGCCGGACGCGTCCAGATCGGCGCCGGCCGCGAGCGCGTCACACGGGCTGCTGTAGACGACCCCGTCGCAGCCGCACGTGGGGATCGCGATCAGCAGGTCGGGACAGCCGACCGGCCGCGGCGCGCACACGCCGGTCTCGTCGGTGGACCCGCAGGTGTTGCCCGCGAAGTCGCAGTACTCGGTGGGGCCGCAGGCGGCGCCGGCCAGGCCGCCGCAGACGGTGCCCGAGGGCGCGTCCGGCGCTGCGTCGATCGGCGTGGCGGTCGCGTCGACGGTCGGGGCCGCGTCGATGGGCACCCGCTCGTCGTCGCCGCCGCAGGCCACGAGGAGGGTCGCCGCCAGGATCGGACACAGGATGCGCTTGGTCATGGCGTTGAGACCATCAAGCCCTGTGCCGGGACGCGCCGCGGCGACCCCGCGCAGATACGTGCGGCCACCTCAGATTTCCGTCGCCGCCGCGACCAATCCGCCGCGCCCCCCGCCATCGCCGAGCCAGACGACCGTGGCGCGACGCGACGGGCCGACGCCGCGACCAATCCGCCGCGCCCCCGCCATCGCCGAGCCAGACGACCGAGGCGCGCCGCCGACGGGCCGACCGAGGACGGCGATCACGGCCGCGGCAGGAACCCGAGGCCGAGCACGTCGGTGACCGCGCGCGCCATCGCGTCGGCCTCGGCCGCCGTCGCCGCACCGCCGGGGAGCTGGCCGTCGACGATCAGGCGCGACAGGCCGTAGATGGCGCACTGCGCGGTCAGGAGCACCAGGTCGATCGGGATCGGCGCGATGACGCCCGCGGCCTGCGCCGCCGCCAGCGCCGCGCGCGTCGGATCGGCGTCGGCCGGCTGGTGCTCGTGCAGGCCGCGGCTGTAGACCACGCGGAAGTGCGCGGGGTGGCGCACGGCGAACCGGACCGCGGCGATGCCGGTGGCGCGGAACTGCGACAGCGGATCCGGCGGCGCCTCGGCCGCGGCCTCGGCCAGCTCGGCGGCGTAGCGCGCGGCGATGTCGCCGGCGACCGCGCGCACCAGCGCGTCCTTGTCGGCGAAGTGACGGTACGGCGCCGCCGGCGACACGCCGAGCTGGCGCGCCAGGTCGCGCAGGTTCAGGCCCTCGAGCCCGTCCTTGGCGATCGCCACCAGCGCCGCGTCGATCAGCGCGCGGCCGAGGTCGCCGTGGTGGTACGCGGCCGCCGGCTTGGGCCGCACCCGCGGCCGCGGCCCGCGGGCCTGCGCTCTTCCGGACTTCGCGGCCACGAGTAAACAGTGCTTACTTTCGCGCTTGCGGTCAAGGCCGCGAGCGGCTAGACATGTAATCGATGCTCACATCAGCCGCCCCCGCCGCCCCGCCGCCGGTCGTCGCGCCGGTCCCACCCTCCTCGTCCGCGCCCGACCCCGATCGGGCCGCCCTCGCCACCCGCATGTTCACCCGCTCGCTCGCCCGCGAGCACGGCTTCGCGCCGCTGCGCGTCGACGGCGCGCTCCCGCCCGAGCTGCGCGGCACGCTGGTCCGCAACGGCCCCGGGCTGTTCGGGCAGTTCGGCCGGCGCTACGCCCACAGCTTCGAGGGCGACGGCCTGATCACCGCGGTCCGCCTCGACGGCGCCGGCGCCCACGGGGCGTGCCGGCTGACCGCGTCGGCCGGGCTGACCGCCGAGCGCGCCGCCGGCAAGGTGCTGTACGGCACCGGGCTGGGGTGGCCGCGCCGGTTCGCGAACGCCATGCGCGGGCGCCGCAAGAACACCGCCAACACCCACGTCGTGCCGTGGCAGGGCCGGCTGCTGGCGCTGATGGAGGCGGCGCGGCCGACCGAGCTGGCGCTCACCGACGCCGACGTCCGCACGATCGGCGAGACCGACCTCGGCGGCGTCGTCGGCTCGGCGCTGGCGGCGCACCCGCACCGGGTCGCCGCGCGCGCGACCATGTTCAACTTCGGCGTCGAGTACGGCCGCCGCACCCGGATCGTCGCCTACGAGCTGCCCGACGTCGGGGCCGCGCGCCGGGTCGGCGAGGTCGAGCTGGGCTTCGCGCCGATGCTGCACGACTTCATCGCGACCGAGCGCCACCTGGTGTGGCTGTTGTCGCCGGCGGCGGTCAACGTGCCGCGCATGCTGCTGCAGCTCGGCGGCTTCGACCGGCTGTTCGGCTGGCGGCCCGAGCTCGGCACCGAGGTGATCGTCATGCCGATCGACCAGCCGACCCAGGTCACGCGCTTCACCGTCGACGCGTTCTACCAGTGGCACTTCGCCAACGCGTTCGAGCGCGGCGACGAGCTGGTCGTCGACTACGTCCGGTACCCGAACTTCGACAGCTTCGGCGGCCTCGCCGACGGCGCCACCGGCACCGGCCTCGACCGCGGTCGCCTGCACCGCGCGGTGATCACGCCCGGCGCCCGCCGGTTCGAGAGCGCGGCGCTGCTCGACGAGGACGTCGAGTTCCCGCGCATCCACCCGGACCGCGAGGGCCAGGCCCACGGCGTCACCTGGCTGGTCTCGGGCGGGCTGCGCGAGGTCGTGGCCCACCACGCCGACGGCCGGGTCCGCCGGCACCGGTTCGCCGCCCACGAGGCGGTGTCCGAGCCGGTGTTCGTGCCGCGGCCCGGCGCCACCGCCGAGGACGACGGCTGGGTCGTCGCGCTGGTCTACGACGGCCGCGCCGACGCGTCGTACCTCGCGGTCCTCGACGGCGTCCGCCTCGAGGACGGCCCGATCGCGCGGGCCTGGTTCGATCACCCGGTGCCGATCACGTTCCACGGCTCGTGGCTGCCCGCTCCCGGCGCGGCGTAAGGAAAGACAGGTCCCCGCCCGCCGGGCGGTGATAGCGTGGCCGGATGCTCGTCCGCGCGTCCCTGGCCCTCGCCCTCTCGACCACGTTGCTCGCTGCCTGTGGCGGCGACGATCCCGGGCCGTGCGATCCGTCCCACGACACCTGCGTGCTGGCGCGGACGCTGTCGACCACGATGATCGAGCCAGGCCAGGAGATCAGCGGGCTGTGCCAGAGCTGGACGCTCGACAACCCCGAGGAGATCTGGGTCGACAGCGTGACCATGCGCAACGGCGGCGGCTACCACCACTCCAACTGGTTCTTCGTGCCCGACACGCTCTACCAGCAGCCCGACGGCAGCTGGGACTGCAACGCGGTCGGCTTCGACGAGCTGGTCGCCGCGGTCGCCGGCGGGTTCCTGTTCGCCCAGTCGACCCAGGTCTCCGACGAGGATCAGACCTTCAAGGACGGCGCCGCGATCCGGATCCCGCCCTACAGCCGGATCATCGGCTCGACCCACCTGCTCAACGTCGGCGACACCACGCTCGCGAGCGAGATGGCGATCTCGGTCCACACGCTGCCGCCCGAGGACGTGCGCGTCAAGCTGGTGCCGTCGCGCGCGACCTACTTCGATCTGCACCTCGCGGCCGGCCGGGCGTCGACGGTCTCGACCACGTGCGAGCTGGCGCAGCACTACCAGGCCGAGATCGGCATGCCGCTCAAGGAGCGCATCCACTACGTGCTGCCGCACTACCACGCGCTCGGCACCTCGACCGAGATCGCGCTGGTCGGCGGCCCCCGCGACGGCGAGGTGATCCTGCACACCAGCGGCTTCGGCGAGGTCTCGGGCAAGGCGTTCTCGCCGCCGATCGACGTCGCCGCCGCCGGCGCCACCGGGCTCCGGTTCTCGTGCTCGTTCATGAACCCCACCAACCAGGAGGTGCAGTGGGGCATCG
Source organism: Myxococcales bacterium (assembly GCA_016717005.1). Lineage (NCBI taxonomy): Bacteria > Pseudomonadati > Myxococcota > Myxococcia > Myxococcales > Myxococcales bacterium. The sequence continues at coordinate 268,814 of JADJUF010000041.1, forward strand.
GCGATCAGGAGATGTGCGAGTTCGCGCTGTTCGTCGACAGCGACATGGCCTTCGACGGCAGCGTCCACCAGGGCGACGGGCTGCTGGTCGGCACCGGGGCCAACGGCGAGGATCTGCACGAGGGCCCGTGCGACATGTTCACGCTGCGCTGGGACCACAACAACCCGGGCGGCCTGCCCAACTGATGCGGCCCGGGCTGCGGCCGCTCGGGCTGGCGCTCGCCGCGCTGGCGCCGGCGTGCCTCGACGTCACCGAACGCTGCGGCCCGGGATCCCTGGGCGCGGGCGCCGCGCGCGCGTGCGTGACGCCGGGCTGGACCGATCGGGCGTTCGACGTCCACGTGCCGGCCGGCTGGGACGGCGTGACGCCGCTGCCGCTCGTGCTCTTGTTCCACGGCGGCGGCGGCAACCGCGCCGGCGCCGACCGCACCACCTGCCCCGAGGGTGAGCTCGCCAGCCCGGCGTGCCTGGCCGCGCGCGCCACCGCCCGCGGCTTCGTCGTGGTCGTGCCCGACGGCACCGGCGGCCGGCCGCTGCGCGGCGTCCGCACCTGGAACGCCGGCGGCGGCAGCGACGGCTGGGACTGCACCAGCGGGGCGGCCTGCGCGAGCGGCGTCGACGACGTCGCCTACGTCGGCGACGTGCTGGCCGAGGTCGGCGCGGCGCTGCCGATCGATCCGCGCCGCCGCTACGCGACCGGCATCTCCAACGGCGGCGCGATCTCGCACCGGCTGGCGTGCGAGCTGCCGCAGGCGCTGGCGGCGATCGCGCCGGTCGCCGGCGCCAACCAGTTCGCCGACAGCGGCGGCGCGTGCGGGCGCGCGACCGCGGTGGCGCAGATCCACGGCACCGAGGATCCGTGCTGGCAGTACGACGGCGGCTCGGCCGCGTGCATCGGCGACGGCGGCCGCAAGACCTCGGTCGCCGCGACGATGGAGGGCTGGCGCGTCCGCAACGGCTGCGCCGCGACCTTCGTCGACACCGCCGTGCCCGATCGCGATCCCACCGACGGGGTCACCGTGGTCCACCGGGTCTGGGACGGGTGCGCGGTCGCGACCGAGCTGTTCCGCCAGGACGGCGGCGGCCACACCTGGCCCGGCGGCTGGCCGTACCTCGGCGAGGATCGCATCGGCCGCGTCGGCCACGACCTCGACAACGACACCATCCTCGACTTCTTCACCGCACATGTGGCGCCGTAGCCTGGTCGTCGTCGCGGCCGCGAGCGCCGGGTGCGGCTCGCTGTCGACCTACCGCACCGCGGAGCCGATCGGGTGCGGCCGCACCCAGGTCGACGTGGCCGTCGACGTCGGCGGGTTCCGCGACCGCGACCAGGACTCGCGCACGCCGGCGGTCCACGTCGAGCTGGCCGTCCGCCGCGGCATCGCGCCCGAGACCGACGCGACCGTGAAGCTCTACGTGCCAGGCGTCGAGCTCGGCGTCCAGCGCCGGCTGCGGCGCGGCGGCCCGTGGCAGTGGGCGGTGGCCGCGGCGATCGGCGGCGAGCGCACGCGCGCCGGCGCCGGCTCGACCGACGCGGTCTACGGCCACGTGCGCCTGACCGCGCTGGCGACCCGGCGCACGTCGCGGCGCTGGGCGTTCACCGTCGGGCCGATCGCCACCGGCGGCGTGTTCGTGCCCGCCGGCGGCGGCTGGTCCCAGGGCCTGCTCGTCGGCGGCTTCGCCAGCGCCGCGCGCACGTTCGCCGGCGCGTGGACCGTCGTGCCCGAGCTGTCGCTGCACGTGACCGCGGCCGGCGACGTGCCGGTGCGCGGCGCGGTCGCGCAGCTCGGCGTCGCGGTCGGCCGGCGCTGGTAGCGCGGTACCATCGCGGCATGGCCCGCGCACCACGCCCCCCCACCGACGCCGCGCTGCGCGAGCTGCGCGCGTTCGGCCTGGCCTACCCCGGCGCCCACACGAAGAGCCCGTGGCCCGGCCACGCCGACCTCGCGGTCGACGACAAGACCTTCGCGTACCTGAGCGTCGAGGGCGAGCCGCTGGCGATCTCGTGCAAGCTGCCGCGCTCGAACGCGCTGGCGCTGATGGTGCCGGGGGCCAAGCCGGCCGCCTACGGCCTCGGCAAGAGCGGCTGGGTGGCGGTGACGTTCGCCGGCCCCGACGTGCCGGTGGCGATGCTGAAGGACTGGCTCGACGAGAGCTACCGGGCGCAGGCGTCGAAGAAGCGCGTCGCGGCGCTCGACGCCGCGGCCACGCCCGCGCCGGTCACGCGCGCACCGAGGGCCCGGGCGCCGCGGCCGGCGGCGCGGGCGTCGAGGCCGAAGGCACCGTCGAAGACGTCGAAGCCGACGGCGGCGCCGCGCCGCGCCCGGCCAGCAGCGCGTTGATCATGTTCTTGCGGGTGATCGCGGTCGCGGTCAGCACGCCGCCCATCAGCGCGCCGCCGACGCCGGCGGTGCAGATGTCGGCGCCGGTCAGGAACAGGTTGGTGATCGGCGTGTGCGGGCGCAGGTGGCGCGCGGCGAACCGCTCGGGCGTGTGGGCGAGGCCGTAGATCTCGCCGTGCGGGTGGCCGGCGAAGTGGGTCGTCGACAGCGGCGTCGACAGCTCGGCGTGATCGACCTTGCCCTCGGCCTGCGGGCACTGCCGGTAGAGCTCGCCCAGCAGGCGCGCGCGCAGGTCGGCCTTGAGCGCGTCGTAGTCGGCGCCGCGCTTGTGCCAGCCGGTGCCGGCCCAGCGCGCGAACCGCGCGTGCGGCATCACGCCGATCACCTCGACGGTGGCGCGGCCCGGGTACCGGCGCGCGAAGTCCGGATCCTTGGCCGACGGGAACGACAGGTACGCCACCGGCAGCGGCGCGCTGGGATCGGCCAGGTAGCGCGCGACCGCGCGGTCGTGGTCGTCGTCCTGGTAGACCCACAGGTTCGAGCGCTCGAAGCCGAGCGCGGCGGTGTCGTGGCGGAACCCGGCGTAGAGCGACACGTGCGCGAACGACGGCGGCGCGCCGACGACGGTCGGGCGCAGGTCGTGGGCCGCGGCCACCTCGGGCGCGAGCAGGTGCCCGAACGTCAGCGCCACGCCGGCGTCGCTGATGACCCGGGCCGCCCGCACCTCCTCGCCGCTGGCCAGGCGCACGCCGACCGCGCGGCCGCGCTCGACGATGATCTGCGCGACCTCGGCCGAGGTGACGACCGCGCCGCCGGCGTCCTCGATGCCGGGCATGATCGTCGCGGCGATCCGGCTCGAGCCGCCGACCGGGTAGGCGCCGCCGCCGAGGTAGTGCCCGACCAGGAGCGCGTGCATGAACCAGCTCGCCTGCGCCGGCGGCAGGCCGTAGTCGCCGTACTGCCCGGCCAGCACCGCGGTCAGCCGACGATCGTCGGTGATCGTCGCCAGCACCTCGCGCACGGTCCGCCGGGCGTGGCGCAGCGCCGGCCAGCGCAAGAGCGGGCTCGCGACCGCGCCCAGGGTCGACGGCAGGGCCTTCTCCATGAAGAACTTGCGGCTCGCGTGGACGGTCTCGCGGATGAGCTGCAGGTACCGATCGATCGCGGCGGTGGCGTGCGGGAAGTACGCGTGCATCCGTTCGCGCCAGCGCTCGCGGCCCGCGACGAACTGGTAGCGATCGTCGCCGACCACGATCGTGTCGTAGACCTCGCCCTGATCGGCCCAGGCCAGCGCGCCGTCGGTCAGGTGATCGAACGCGCGCCGCAGGAGCGTGCCGTCGCGGTGGACGTCGCCGACGTAGTGCACGCCGACGTCCCACTCGTAGCCGGGCCGGTGGAACGTGTGGGTGAAGCCGCCGGCGGTGTAGTGGCGCTCGAGCACGAGCACGCGCTGGTGGGCGTGGCGGGCCAGCATCGCGGCGGCGGTCAGGCCGCCGAGGCCGCTGCCGATGACGATGCTGTCCCAGCCGCGGGCGCCAGGATCGGGCAGGCCGTGTTGCTTGTACGAACGTCCGAGGCGGTTGCTCATGCTGATCTCCGGGCGCGAGGGGGCGCCGGGCGGAACCCGGCCAGCTCGTGATCGATCGACGCCAGCCGCGCGAGCGCGCGCGGCGGCAGGTTGCCAGACAGGTGCAGCGCGACCAGGCCGTGGGTCGACGCCCACAGGAGCTGGGCCACGATCCGCGGGTCGCCGACCAGCGCGCCGGCGTCGATCGCGGCGGTCACCGCGTCGAGCAGGCAGCCGAACGCGCGCGCGCCCTCGCGCGCCAGCTCGGGCCAGCGGTGCTCGTCGACCGGCGTCCGCAGCTCGAACATGATCCGGTAGGCGTCGGGCTCGGCCTGCGCGAACGCGACGTAGGCGGCCTTGAGCCGCTGCAGCCGGGCCAGCGTGTCGCCGCGGCCGGGCGCGCTCGCGGCCAGGCGGTCGCCGAAGCGCCGGAACGCCTCGGCCCGCACCAGCGCCACCAGCTCGTCCTTGCCGCCGAGGTACCGGTACGGCGTCATCGCGCTGACCCCGACCTCGGCCGCGACCGCGCGCATGGTCACGGCGTCGTAGCCGTGGCGCGCGAACAGCCGGGTCGCGGCGGCGGCCAGCCGGCCGCGGAACGCGGCGATGTCGGCGGGCTGGAGCGCGGCGCGGGCCATGGCCAATCATGTACAACGTAAACTTTACGTTGTAAATACTTGATGTGTGGGCGGCCACGATCGCGTGATCGCGTGAGCGCGGGCCCGACCGCGAGCGCCGTCGCCGCCGCCACGCCCGCGAAGCCGCGATCCAGACCACGGCGTGGGCGCGCTACTCGACCGCGCGCACCGTCGCCGCGGGCACGCCCGCGAAGCCGTGGTTCCAGGCCGCGGCGTAGCCGCTGACCCCGGCGACGATCGCCAGCTCGCCCTCGGCCAGCGCGAGGTCGGCCGGGACCACGGCGTCGCCGATCACGTCGTCCTCGCAGCAGGTCGCGCCGACCAGCACCAGCCGACGGCCCGCGCCCGGCGGCGGCGGTGGCGCGCACAGCCGCGGCGTCGACCAGCGCAGGTGGCACAGCCGCGACAGCGTCAGCACCCGGCCGTCGAGCCCGGCCACCGGCCGCGCCACCAGCACCCGCCCGGCGCCGTAGCCGCAGCCCTCGGTCAAGAGCCGACCCGGCTCGACGCACAGCTCGATCGTCGACGGCACCGCCGCCCGCGCCGCGGCCAGCGCGTCGACCAGCCGGGCCTGGCCCGCGGTCGGCGGACCGAGCGCGAACCCGTGCAGCGAGCCGCCCAGATCGAGCCGCGTGATCGCCAGCCCCGCGGCGTCGGCCGCCGCCAGCGCCGCCAGCGCCCGGGCCGCGAGCCGCGCCGGCGCCACCGCCAGCGGGCCGCCGTGGACGTGCAGCCCACGCACCCGCCCGGGCGCCGCCGCCGCGAGCGCCCGCAGCTCGTCGATCGCCACGCCGAACCGGCTGGCGTGATCGCCGACCGCGTCGCGCAGCCCGCCGGGCGCGGCCTCCCCCAGCGCGCTCGTCGACAGCCGCGCCGCGAGCTCGACGCCGGGCACGCTCGCCGCGGTCGCCACCTGGGCCGCGGTCTCGCACGACGCGATCACCCGTCGCCCCGCGGTCACCAGCGCCGCGAGCCGCGCCGCGGTCGCGCCGCCAGGATAGGTCACCGACACCGTCGCCACCGGGTGCCGCGCCAGCACCGCGTCCTCGTCGGGGCCGGCCAGATCCAGGCCGTCGAGCGTCGCCGCCGCCAGCGCCTGGACCTCGGGGATCGCGATCGCCTTGACCGCCGCCAGCGCGATCACGCCGGTCGCGCGCGCGGCGTCGCGCACCGCCGCCAGGCGCGCGGCGATCGCCGGCAGGTCGTACAGCAGCGCCGGCCCGACGGCCCGCTCGGCCGCCGCGATCACCTCGGCCGGCGCGCGGGCGCTCATGGCGGCGGCCGCGCCAGCGGGTTACCGCCCAGCTCACCGCCATCCCCATCCGGGCGCGGCGCGCGCCGCACGCGCGGGCGCGCGGGCGCGGCGTCGTCCGCGGCAGCGGGCGCCAGCGGGTTGCCGCCCAGCTCGCCGCCGGTCCCGTCCCCATCCGGCGACGGCGCGCGCCGCGCGGCCGGCCGCGCGGGCTCGGCGTTCCCGTCCACGCCGGCGTCGTCCTCGTGGGCCGCGGGCGCCAGCGGGTTGCCGCCCAGCTCGCCACCCGGCGCAGCCGCCGGCGGCGGCGCGCGCCGCACCGGCGGCCGCGCGAACTCGGCGTCGTCCGCGTCGTCCGCGTCGTCGGCGTCGTCCGCGACGTCGGGCGTCGGCGCGTCGGCGCTGGCCTTCAAGGCCGCGCGGTTGGACGCCTCGGGCCCGCCCGACCAGGTCACGTAGCCGACCGGCACGCCCACGCCCAGCCGTCAGCAAGATCGCGCCGCGCCAGCGCAGGCCGTTCTTGCCCTTGATCATGAACAGCCCCGACACCGCCAGGTACAAGAGCAGCACCGCGTAGGCGTCGGCGAAGTACGTCCACGCCTGCTTGCCGCGGTTGTAGTGCAGCCAGTTGGCGACCCGCAGCAGGAACCGCGCCTGCCGGCCCTGCTCGACGACGTGGCCGCTGTCGCCGTAGACGACGATCTTCTTGTAGTCGTACTCGAGGTGGATCTCGTCGCCGGCGCGGTAGGTCGAGCGCGGCACGCCGACGCCCAGCGCCGCCCGCGCCGCCGCGATGGCGGCGTCGTCGGGCACGTCCGCGCTGATCGGCGCGATCACCCGCTCGCGCTCGTAGGTCTTGAAGTTCGGATCCCAGTCGTTGATGTGGTTGATGGCCAGGCCGCTCACCGCGTAGATGAGCGTGAACCCGACCGCCAGGTAGCCGACGTCGCGGTGGATCGCGCGCAGCCAGCCGCGCCAGCGCTTGGCGACGAGGGCGCCCACGCTGCGGCGCGCGGGCTGGTCGGTGGTAGCGGCGACGTTGGACACGGGCGACTCCTCGGGCGCGGCGCCGCCGCGCGAGCTGGGATCGGCCATGCGCCGAGGGTGGCACACGGCCCACGCGAGCACAGCGCTCGCGCCGACAGTTTCAGGGATGTTCGGGCGGCGCGCGCGGCTCGACCGTAGCGCGCGCGCTCAGCCGTAGCGCTCTTCGCGCCACGGATCGGCGTGGTTGTGGTACCCGCGCACCTCCCAGTAGCCAGGCTCGTCGTCGACGACGAACTTCACGCCGGTCAGCCACTTCGCGCTCTTCCAGAAGTACAGGTCGGGCACCAGCCCGCGCACCGGCGCGCCGTGCTGGATCGCGAACGGCTTGCCGTTCATGCGGTAGGTGACCATCGCGGCCGGCGCGGTGGCGTCGGCCAGCGGCACGTTGGTGGTGTAGCCGTGGGCGGCCTCGAAGATGACGTGGCGGACCGTGCCCTTGACGCCGGCCTGCTCGGCCAGGGTCGCCACCGACACACCCTTGAACAGCGAGCCCAGGCACGACCACCCGGTCACGCAGTGGACGTCGGCGGCCTGCTCGACCTGCGGCAGCTTCAGCAGCTGGGCGTAGTCGAGGGTGAACGGCGTCTTGACCGCGCCGTGGACCCGCAGCGCGAAGCTCTTGACGTCGCCGGGGCCCTCGTCGCCGCCCATGTTGCGGAACCTGGTCAGCACCCGCTGGCCCGGCGGCAGGCGCGCGCGCCCGTCGTCGCGCTTCTCGGCCCGGGCCTGGCGCGTGAGATCGTCACCGGCGATCCGCCACAGCACGTTGCCCAGCGCCACCACGACGGTGCCGGTGGCCGCGGTCTTCAGGAACTGGCGGCGGTCCCAGCTCTTCGCGGCCTCAGGGAATCGATCGAACAGCGGACGGTCGGCCAAGGGTTCTCCTTCGTGAGCCTAGCCGAGACGCTGGCTGGGGCTCGTCGGTTTCTACGTCGCGGCGTCCCTGGAGTTACGCGCGACGCGACCGACCGGCCCGACCCGACCCCATGTAGGCGAAAGGACCCGCCCCTGCCGGGCTACGGCGCCGGATCGAACCGCAGCCGGCGCTGCGCGTGGGCCTCGACGTCGCCCTTGTCGAAGTACAGCGGCGGCTGGGTGTTGGTCCGCCACAGCTCGGCCTCGTCGGCGTGGTGCGGCGAGTCCGGATCCTCGTGCTGGCCGCCGGGCAGCGCGTTGCGGGCCACCGGCCCCGCCGGGGTCATCTCGACCACGAGGCGCTGCGACGCGCCGCTGCCGAACGAGAAGTTGGTCGTGCCGTAGATGCCGTAGTTGCCGGGATCGACCGCGCCGAGGTCGCCGTGGCGCGGGAAGCCGTCGGGGAAGGTCGCGTCCATCGCCGCGGGGATCGAGACCTGCTCGTTGCCGTCGAGCGCCGGCACCACCTGCCCGAACCGCACCGCGTGCAGCCGGCCCCAGCGCCACTGGTCGCGATCGGTGCCGAGCCGGCCGGCCAGGAAGCCGTAGCCGGCGATCACCGCGCGCACGACCCGCTCGTCGCGCGTCTCGAGCACCGCGGGGGTGTCGAGGTCGTCCCACAGGACGCTGTCGTTCCAGGTCGCGTCGCCGCCGTACGACGCGCGGTAGGTGGCGAGCGCCGCCGGCGTGGTCAGCGCCCACTCGAGCGCGCGCGCGGTGATCAGCGTGCCGGGGCGGCGGCCGATCCGGTTGCCCTCGTCGTCGAACGCCAGGCTGGCCAGCCGGGTCAAGGTTGTGTTCCACACCGAGGTCGCGACGCTGTCGGCGATCTCGGCCGCCGCGGTGGCGCCGACGCCGTGCGGGGTCGCGAACGACCACGCCATCAGGCGCGCCCGGGCGTCCATCAGCTGCGCGCGGCCGTTCGCGCCGAGCTCGGTCATCGCCGCCGCCAGCGCCGGATCGTCGGACGGGTCGGCGAGCGCGTGATCGATCGACGCGATCACCGCGGCCCGCATGCCCTCGCCCAGGATCGACGTGGTCTCGCCCTGGAGCGCGACCATGTCGTCGGGCGTGATGTCGCCGCGGGCCACCAGCGCGTCGAGGCGCTGGCGGATCCGGGCCTGGCGGTAGCCGGTGTCGAAGTCGCCGCCGAGGTAGTAGGCGTCGTTGCACGGGTTGCCGTCGGTGGTGACGCCGACGTTGTCCTGGTTCGAGGTCGCGACGTAGCCGCGGGCCGGGTTGACCTCGTGCGGGATGTAGCGGTCCTCGAGATCGCCCAGCCACTCCTGGTCGCCGCTGGCGCCGTCGAGCACGAACAGCGGCGAGGTGCCGGTCGGCACGCCGTTGGCGTCGTAGCCGAACGTGCACGCGCGCGGATCGCGCTGCGGGATGCGCGACTCGGTCGACCAGCGGATGCCGTCGGTGGCCGACACGAACGAGAAGTTCTGCGAGCCGACCCGGAAGTTGTCCTGCGCGGTCTCGGCGGCGGCGAAGTCGTCGGCCGACAGCAGGCCGACGAAGAACGCCAGCTCGTTGGTGGGCGTGTCGCCGGTGTAGCGCACCGACATCGCGCGGCCGGTCGGGTCGGCGACGCCGGTCGGCGGCACGATCGAGTCGGGGATCAGCGCGCCGTGGTGCGGCACGACGTAGACCTGGTAGGTCTCGGCCGCCTGGCCCTGGATGTTGATCACCTCATCGATCACCTGCAGCGCCACGTCGGCGCCGCGGAACCGCACCGACACGGGCGTCCACGCCGGCGCCATCGCCGTGCCGTCGTTGCGGAACGTCACCTGCTCGTCGTAGACGTCGGTGACGTCGTAGCCGGTGGTCGTCGCGCTCCACGCCAGCTTGCGGTTGAAGCCCAGCACCACGCCGGGCAGGCCGGCGAACGCGACGCCCTCGACGTCGAGCATGCGCTCGCCGCCCATGGTCGCGGTGTCGAGGTGCACGTACCACCACACCGGCGGCGCGATCAGCGACAGGTGGGGATCGTTGGACAGGATCGGGTTGCCGCTGGCGGTGTGCTCGCCGCTGACCACCCACGAGTTCGAGCCGATGTGCGGATCGCGGTGGAGCAGGCGGTTGTCGTCCATGCGGGTGAAGAACGTCTCGGCCCCCGCCAGCGCGCGCGGGTCGGGCGCGAACCGGGCCGCGCGGGTGCGCTGCTTGGCGCGCGTGCCGGTGTCGGTGCCGGTGTTGGGGAAGCCGTCGCTGGTGAACGCCGCGCGGGCCGGCTTGTCGGTCCAGAAGTCGGCGTACAGGCCAGCGCGCGCGGCGATCGCCGGATCGGCCGCGCTGGCCGGGAACGCCGCGAGCACGCCCGCCAGCGCGCGGCTGCGCGAGACGTCGGCGCCGGCGTCGTAGGACAGGTTCCACGCCTGGTACCGCGCGAGCGCGAACACGTCGCCGCCGGTCCAGTGATCGGCGAACGGGCTCGACAGGATCAGCGCGAGCGCCTCGTTGCCGCGGGTCGTGATGTACCCGTCGGCGTTGAGCACGCGATCGATGTACTGGTTGATGCCGGCCACGAACGCGTCGGCCGACAGCTTGGCGGGATCGGTGGCTGGCAGGCCGTCGTAGATCGCCTGCCCGACCCGGCGGAAGCCGAGGAAGCGCTGCTGGCGATCGTCGTTGATGAGCCCCGGCGACAGCCCGCCCGCGACCTCGGCCAGGCGCCCGGTCACGCTGCGGCGGATGAACTCCATCTGCGCGAACCGATCGCGCGCCATCAGGTAACCCTCGGCCATGAGCACGTCGTGGACGGTGGTGCCGCGGATGTGCGGCACGCCGCGATCGTCGACGGTGACCTGGACCACGCCGTCGAGGCCGGTCAGCGCCAGGATCTCGTCGGGCGCGGGCCCGGCGTCGGGCCCCCCGCCGCCATCGTCACCACAGCCGATCACGAAGGCCGCCGCCAGCGCGGCGCCCACCAGGCGCGTCGAGTACGTCATCCGCGCATCCTACTCCGAGGCCTCCTCATCGTTGTGTGCCCAGCGCACAGGTGGGCGTCAGCGCAGAGCCGAACGGCTCCATGGAACCGCTCGGCTCCTCCTGGCGAGCACTCAACCCAACGGAATCACACGTTGTTGCCGGCGGAACCGCGCTTGCATGACCCTGGCGATATGCTCCGAACGCTCGCCCTGGCCGCCATCACCTTCGCGACCATCGCCACCCTCGCCCCGGAGGCCGGCGCCCGGCCGCGCCCGGTGCACCGCAAGTCAAACTTCCAGGCCAACAAGACCTTCGGCCTCGGCATCATGCTCGGCTCGCCCACGGGGCTATCGGGCAAGTACTTCGTCGGCCCCTCGACCGCGATCGACTTCGGCGTCGGCGGCATCGGCTGCTGCCGCGGGCGTAGCGGCATCCACCTCCACGGCGACTTCCTGTGGCACCCGGTCAACCTGACCTCGACGCCGCCGTTCGAGCTGCCCCTGTACGTCGGCATCGGCGGGCGCTTCTTCTCGTACGAGTGGAGGCACGGCGACCACTACCACGACGGCTCCGCGCTCGGCGTGCGCGTGCCGCTCGGCATCGCGTTCGACTTCAACAACGTGCCGCTCGACATCTTCGTCGAGCTGGCCCTGGTCGGCGACTTCCTGATCTCCCGCGACGACCTCAACGACAACTTCGACCGCACCGGCCTGTACGTCGACGTCGACGGCGCGGTCGGCATCCGCTACTGGTTCAAGTGACGCGGGCGCCGCGCGCTCACGGGCGCGCGCGCAGCCAGGCGTCGACCGCGGCGCGGGCCCGGGCCTGCCCCACGTCGGCGTAGCGCTGGCGCGCGGCCTCGGCCAGCCCCCGGGCCCGCGGGCGGGTGCGGCGATCGGTCCACAGCGCGCGGGCCAGCGCGAACTCGAGCGCCGCGCGATCGTCAGCGCCGCCGGTGAAGTCCGCGAGCGCGGCCTCGAGCTCCGGGCGCGCGGCCGCCCCGCGCCCGAGGTCGACCAGCGCGCCCCCGCGGACCGCGGTCGCCTTGTGACGATCGCTCGGGTTGTGCAGCGCGAGCGCACGGTCGGCCAGCGCCAGCGCAGCGGCCGGATCGCCCAGCTCGGCCTCGACCGCGGCCAGCGCGGTCAGCGTGTACGGCAAGAACCCCGACGGCGGCTGGCCGCGCTCGCCCACCGCGACCGCCTCGGCCAGCGTCGCGCGGGCCTCGTCGAGGCGACCGAGCTGGTGCAGCGCCACGCCGACGCACCGGCCCGCGTGCTCGCTGCTGCGCGGATCGGCGCCGGGCGTGGCCCGGTAGATCGCGACGGCGTGCTGGCAGCGCGCGAGCGACGACGCGGCGCCGCCGCGCTCGAGCTCGGCGTCCGCGAGGTTCGCCAGCACCTTGGCCACGTCGGGGTGGTCGGGGCCGAGCGCCGCCTCCGACTGCGCCAGCGCCCGGGTGTACAGCGCCACCGCGTCGTCGGACCGACCGCGGTACGCGGCCACGTTGGCCATCGTGTTGAGCACGCGCGCGACCGCGAGATCGGACGGATCGAGCTCGGTCCAGATCGCGAGCGCGCGCTCGAGCACCGGCACGGCCGCCTCGTACCGGCCCAGCTCGATCAGCGCGACCGCCTGGTAGAACGTGTAGTCGGCGCGCAGCCGCGGCGGGTTGCCGATGCGCTCGATCGCGCCCTCGATCAGCGGCGCCAGGGTCAGGCTCTCGGCGGCGCGCTCCGACTGCGCCAGCACCCACATGAGCGCGACCCACGCGCCGGCCATCGTGGGGTCGGCGCCAGCGCTGGCCGCGCGCTGGGCCGCCGCCCGCAGCTCGCGCTCGCTCTCGACCAGCGCGCCGGTGCGATCGAGCGCCCGGCCGAGCGCGAGCCGCGCCTGGGCCTCGACGCCCGGGTCGCCCATCGCCGTCGCCGCGGCGGCCGCCGCCCGGGCCTCGGTCAGCGCCTCGGCGAACAGCCCGGCGCGGAACAGCGCGTCCGACCGCTGGAGCTGGCCCTCGACCGCCGCCATCGCCACGCGCTGCTCGGGCGATAGCGCGACCGTGCGGGCGCCGCGCTGGCGCGGATCGAGACAGGTCTCGACCGCCGGCAGGCTCGCGACCGCCGCCACCGCACCGTCGACTACCTCCGCGCTGGCCCGGGTCGACAACACCGCGAGCAGCGCCGCCCCCTCGGCCTTGAGCCGCGCCAGGCAGCCGATCCGCTCGAGGAACTCGGCCGAGCGCCGATCGTCGGTGTGGCACACGCCCGCCTGGATCTCGTGCCAGTGCGCGCCGTACCCGTCGAGCCGGGCCGCGGCGCGCGCGAACACGTCGTCGCCCGCGGCCCCGCGCACCGCCCGGAACTGCGCCGCGATCGCCGCGCGCTCCGCCGGCGTCCAGGTCGGCGCGGTCAGACCCGCGCACAGCCCCCGCCGCGCCGGCCGCGCCGGCTCGCGCAGCCAGCCGAACGCCGCCAGGCCGACCAGGCCGACCGCGCCGCCGATCATCAGCAGCCGGCGGGTGGTCCGCCCCGGATCGCGCTCGAGCTCGGCCAGGAGCGCGGCCATCGACGGGAACCGGGCCTCGGCGTCGCGCGCGAGGCCGCGGGTCAGGGCCGCGCGGATCCGCGTCGGCACGCCGCGCTCGTCGGCGGGCGGCGCGACGTCGTCGACGCACACCCGCATGGTCAGGATCTCGAGCGTCTCGGCGGCGAACGGGTGCGCGCCGTAGAGCCCCTCCCACAGCGCCGCGCAGAACGACCACTGGTCGGTGCGGTGATCGATCGCGCCGCGCTGGTGCTGCTCGGGCGCCATGTAGCGGGGCGTGCCGACCACGCGCCCGCTCGACAGATCGCCGCCGTCGTCGAGCGGCGGCGGCGCGGGGGTGGTGTCGTCGACGCTGGTGCCGACGCTGACCAGCCCGAAATCGGTCACCAGCACGCGCCCGTCGTGGCCGAGCAGCACGTTGGCCGGCTTGAAGTCGCGGTGGACCATGCCGGCGGCGTGCGCGGCGGCCAGCCCGCGCCCGGCCGCGACGAACCGCGCGATCACCTCGCGCCACGACCGCGGCGCGTCGAGCCAGCGCGCCAGCGTCGTGCCCTCGATCAGCTCCATCACCAGGAACACGCCGGCCCGGGTCGCGCCGGCCTCGTAGACGCGCACCACGTTGGGGTGGGTCAGGCGCGCCATGGCCTTGGCCTCGCGCACCAGCCGGGCCTCGACCGCGGCCGCGGCGGTGTCGTCGGCGAGCTGCGCCATCACCTTGATCGCGACCGGGCGATCGAGCACCGGATCGTGGGCCGCGAACACCACGCCCATGCCGCCGGCGCCCAGCATGCCGTCGACCCGGAACCGCCCGAACCGATCACCCGCCGTGACCGGGAGCGACGCGCCCGACGAGCCCGAGCCGGCCGCCACGGTCGCCGCCCCGTCACCACCGGGCGCGGTCGGATCGTCGATCACCCCGCTAGCTTACGACACCCGCCGTCATCCCGCCGCCGACGAGGCCGGCGTGCGGCGTCGGACGGGTCCGACGGGGCCGAGGCGCGGCGTCCGACGGGGCCGAGGCGCGGCGTCCGACGGGGCCGAGGCGCGGCGTCCGACGGGGCCGAGGCGCGGCGTCCGGAGCGCGACCTAGGCCCGCCCGTAGACCGGCACCAGCGCCCCCGAGGTCAGCGCGTTGGCCGGGCTCGCCAGGTAGCCGATCGCCGCCGCCAGCTCGCTGGGCTTGGGCCAGCGCGCGAAGTCGGCGTCGGGCATCGCGGCGCGGTTGGCCGGCGTGTCGATGATCGACGGCACGATCGCGTTGACGAACACGCCCTCGGCCGACAGCTCGGCGGCGGCGCCCTGGGTGATCGCGACCACCGCCGCCTTCGACGCCGCGTACGCGACCAGCCCCGCGGTCGGCACCAGCGCCGGCCGGGCCGCGACGTTGACGATCCGGCCGCCGCGCCCGCGCAGCGCCCGCGCCGCCTCGCGCGTGGCCAAAAAGCAGGTGCGCGCGTTCATCGCGATCATGCGGTCGAAGTCGGCCGCGCTGGTGTCGATCAGGGCCGCGCCGGCGTAGCCGCCGACCAGGTGGATCGACGCCCACAGCGGCGGCAGCGCCGCGTAGTACGCGACGATCGCGGCCTCGCTGCTGCCGTCGACGCCGAGCGTGACCTGTACCTGCGCGTGGTCGAGCCAGGTCGCCGCCGGCGGCCGCGCCGCCTCCATCAGCGGCGCGTGGACCGTGGCGCCCGCGGCGACCAGGTGCTCGACCACCGCGCCGCCCAGCCCGCCGCTGGCCCCGGTGATCACGACGTGACGATCTGCGAACGATGAGGTCATGGGCGCGATGGTAGTGGCGCCCGCGCCCGCCGCCAGCGGCCGCGCCCGAGAAACACCGTCTCGCCGGCGCGACGATCGCGCGTGCGCCCGCGGCCCCCGCCGCTTCGACGATCGCGCGTCCGACCGTCGACCCCGGCGCGACGATCGCGCGTGCTACCGTCGGCCGCGCGATGGCCTCGACCCGACGTCAGTGGCTGTGCGGCGTCGGCGCCGCGATCGTGGCCGCGCCGCTGGTGCGCTGTCGCGGCGGCGGCACCGCCGCGCCGACCCGGCTGGGCACGATCATCGGCGGCGGCGCCTATGGCGTCTCGGATCGCCCGACCGAGGCCCGCTACGCGCTGTCGCTGATCGATCTGGACCGCGGCGGCCGGGTCGAGCTCGACGTCGCGTTCACGGTCCACGGCTTCGCGCCCGATCCGACCCGGGCCCGCCGCGCGGTCTGCTTCGAGAAGCAGGGCCCCGGCGCGTGCGAGGTCGACCTGCGCGCGCCCCGGGTCGTGCGCCCGCTGCCGCCGACGCCGGGCCGCGGGTTCTACGGCCACGGGACCTTCAGCCGGGACGGCCGCGCGCTCTACGCGGTCGAGACCACCCTCGGCAGCGGCGTCGGCGCGATCGTCGTGCGCGACGGCGCCAGCCTCGACGTGCTGGGCGAGTTCCCGAGCTACGGCCACAACCCGCACGACTGCGTGCCCATCGACGGCGGCGCCGCGCTGCTCATCACCAACGGCGGCGGCACGATCGACGGCCCGGCGCCGTGCGTCACGATCGTCGACGTCGCCAGCCAGCGCCTGCTCGAGCAGAAGCCCATCCCCGACCTGCGCTGGAACGCCGGCCACGTCGCGATGTCCGCCGCCGGCGAGGTGGTCGCGGTCTCCGCGCCCCGCGACGGCCGCCCCCGCGGCGACCTCGGCGGCGTCTCGATCGGCACCCGCACCACGCCGCTCCTGCTCGTGACCGACCCCGTCGACGTCGTCCGCCGCCTCACCGGCGAGTCGCTCTCGGTCGCCATCGACGACGCCCACCAGGTCGCCGGCGTCACCACGCCCAGCGCCGGCCTCCTGACCTTCTGGGACCTCCGCACCCGCGCGCTGCGCGCCCACCACGCCCTCCCCCTCGCCCGCGGCCTGTGCCGCACCCTCGACGGCAGCGCCTTCGTCGTCAGCCACTCCGGCGGCCAGCTCGACCGGATCGATCCCGGCACGCTCGCGCTCGACCCCGCCGCGACGATCACCGGCACGAAGCTGTCCGGCTCGCACCTCTACGCTTGGGACCCGCGGGCGTAGCGGGGGGGCGCGAGGGGGCGCGTGAGCCCGTCAGTTGTGCAAGAGCTGGCCGTTGCAGGATGAGTCGAGCATGAAGCCGGGGGCCGTCACCACGGAACACGCGACCGAGTCGAACCAGGGCAAGCACTGCATGTACAGCTCGTCGAGATCTCGCACCTGGACCACGTTGGCGCAGTCCCCATTCAAGGACTGCACGAGCGCGTCGTAGCAGTTCTGATAGGTGTCGACGCCGCAGCGCACGCACATGTCACCGAATCGATCGGCGGTGTCACGGCAGGCCTGTGCGGGCGTTGCCTGATTGGCGCCGTCGTCACCGCCACAAGCTGCAGGGAACGCGGCAAACACGAGCAACAGCGATATCGACCTCATTCGACGATGCATTGGTTCGTAACCTCCTGGAGCTGCGCAGCTGATTGGGCCGATGGGGCTGTCGGTCCGCGTCCAACGCCGCGACGGGCCCCATCTGCCAAGGGACGTCCCGACAACACCGTTCCGAACAGCCGCGTCCGGTCCTCCAGCGCTCCGCCCGCGCGGAGCCTCGTCGAATCACCGCAGTGAGGTGACATCGACCGGCCATCCGCCGCCCCGCGCCGCCTCTACCCCGGCGCGAGCAGCGCGAACTCGTCGAACAGCGCCGCCGGCATCGAGTGATCGAGCGCCCAGGTGATGCCGATCGGGCGGTCGCCGTCGTGGCTGACGTAGGTCCCACCGCCGAGGAACACGTACGGGTCGCCCTTGACCGCCTGCACGAACAGGAAGAAGCGCCAGCCGTTGCCGGGGCTCTCGAGGTAGCGGCGGCCGGCGGCGCTGCCGACCGAGGCGCCGCCCTGGGTCTCCCAGTGGAACCGCGCGCGGCTGATCGCGCGGTCGCGGTAGCTGGTGGTCGGCGAGAAGTTGCCGCTCGACTTGTCGAGGGTGACGAACAAGAGCTCGCGCCGGCTGTCGGCGAGCTTGAGGATGCCGCCCTGCGGGATGCTGATCTTGTCGCCGGGCCCGCGGTGCCCGACCGCCGCGATGATCTCGAACCGGTCGTAGCGCCGGTGCAGCGCCAGCGGCCAGTCGGCCTCGGGGTAGACGTCGCCGGCGAGCGTGGTGGCGTCCTCGAGCACCGCCGTCAGCTCGTGCAGCTCGGCGCGCACCGTCGGGCGCGCCCGGTAGTACGCGGCGACGTCCTCGGCGGCGCGCAGCACGCCGCGCGCGGTGATCTGCGCGTCGAGCATCGTCAGGCGGCGCGCGTCGACGGCGCCGAGCGCCGCGCCATCAGCGGTCAGCGTGCGGTAGGCGCGCAGCCGGGTCGGCTCGTCGACGTGGCGCAGCCGCCCGAGCCGCCGGCTGTCCTCGTCGGCGGACGCGTCGGGCGCCACCAGCCCGGCGACGACCTGCACCTGCCGCCAGCCGAAGTCGTCGGTGTACACGTCGTCGAGGCCGCGGCCGGTCTCGCGCAAGAACTGCCCGAGCGCGACCGGCTGGCCGCCGCCGAGCTCGCGCAGCTCGCGGCCCAGCCGCCCCGCGCCGCGCCCGAGCGACCGGCGCAGCGAGCTCAAGATCTGATCGCGCGCGACCGCGTCGAGCGCCAGCGCGCAGCCGCTGGGCAGGTGCGGGAAGCCCTGCTCGACCGCCTCGCGCAGCCGCACCCGCGGCAGCCCGGTCAGCGCCGCCAGCACCGCCTCGTGGCGGTACTCCTCGCGGTGCTGGCCGATGAAGTCGAGCACCAGGCACGCCTGCTTGTCGGGGTGCAGGCGCAGCCCGCGGCCGAGCTGCTGCATGAACAGGGTCGCGCTCGACGTCGGGCGTAGCAGCAGGAGCACGTCGACGAACGGCAGGTCGACGCCCTCGTTGTAGAGGTCGCAGGTGAACACCAGGTTGACCTCGCGATCGCGCAGCCGACGCGGCACGTCGGCGCGCAGTTCGGCGGCGCTGCCGCCGTGGACCGCGAGCGCCGGCACGCCCAGCGCCGTCGCGCGCTCGGCCATATAGACCGCGTGCTCGACGCTGACGCAGAACCCGAGCCCGCGCACCGCGCGCACGTCGGCGACCCGCCGCGCCAGCTGCTGGACGATCAGCCGCGCCCGCGCGTCGTTGCCGGTGTAGACCCCGGCCAGCGCCGCCTGGTCGTAGCCGGTCTGGGTCCAGCGCACGTGCGTAAGGTCGGTGCCGTCGGACAGCCCGTAGTACTCGAACGGCGCGAGCAGCTGCTGCGCCAGCGCGTGCCACAAGCGCAGCTCGGCCGCGACGCGCCCGTCGAAGTCCGGCAGGAGCGACTGGCCGTCGCTGCGCTCCGGGGTCGCGGTCAGGCCCACCAAGATGTGCGGCGTCAGCGCGCGCAGGACCGCCTGGTACGACGCCGCGGGCAGGTGGTGGCACTCGTCGAAGACGACGTGCGTGAAGTGCGCGGCGCCGTAGCGGTCGATCAGCCCGCGCGCGCTCTGGACCGTCGCGAACACGTGGTCGCCGCGGGTCACCGACTCGCGGCCGCCGAGCAGCTCACCGAACGCGCCGTCGAGCAGCACCTGCCGGAACGTGTCGCGGGCCTGCTGCAGGATCTCGACCCGGTGGGCCAGGTACAGCAGGCGCGGCGGCACCCCGCGCACCTGCCGCGAATAGTCGAACGCCGCGATCGCGGTCTTGCCGGTGCCGGTCGCCGCGACCACCAGGTTGCGGTGGTGGCCCAGCTCGCGGCGCTCGGCCTCGAGGCGATCGAGGATCGCCTCCTGGAACGGGTACGGCCGGAGCGCGAACAGCGTGAGCGGCCCCTCGGTCCCGGCGGGGCGCGCCTCGCCCCGCGCCGCCGTCAGGCGCGCGCGATGGCTCGGGTCGTCGGGGTCGTAGCGCTCGAACTCGGGGTCCTGCCACAGCGTCTCGAACGTGCCCGCGAAGTGATCGACCACGTGCGGCAGGTCGACCTGGCTCACCTTCACCACCCACTCGTGCCCGGCGCCGAGCGCCGTCGACGTCAGGTTGGCCGAGCCGACGTAGGCCGTCGAGAGGTCGTTGTCGCGATGGAACAGCCAGGCCTTGGCGTGCAGCCGCGTGCGCCGCGTGTCGAACGACACCTTGACCTCCGCGCCCGGCAGCCGCGCCAGGCGCTCGACCGCCTCGACCTCGGTGGTCCCGGTGAACGTCGTCGTCAGCACCCGCAGGCGCGCGCCGACGCCGCGCAGCGCGAGCTGCCCCAGCGCCTCGTGCAGCACCCGCACGCCGCCGACGGTGATGAACGCGATGATCACGTCGACCCGATCGGCGCACGCGATCTCGCGCCGCAGTTCGGACGCCAGCCCCGGCTCGCGCGGCGACCGCGTGAACAAGGTCGAGCCCGCCAGCGTCGACTCGGGCCGCTGCGCCGGCGTCGCCGCGCCGACCGACATCAACTGCCGCGGCGGCGGCACCAGCCGCTGCTCGACGACCCCGGCCGCGTCCACCTGCGCCGCGGCCAGCACCGCGGCGATCTCGTGCAGCACCCGCTCGACCAAGACCGGGCTCGCCGTCAGCCGCGCGTCGTCGCCGAGCGCCAAGAGCGCGCGCCGCACCTCCGCCGCCACCAGCCGCGCCGCCTCGGCCGGCACCTGATCCGGCCGCAGCGCCCGCACCTCGGCCGCCGCGTCGCCCAGCGCGTCGGCGAGCGCCGCCGTCAGCGGGTGCTCGTACAGGCCAGGCGCCAGCGGCATCGCCGTCGAGTGTACGAGCTCACGGCGGCCGGTGGGACGCGGCGGTCACGTCAGAACGTCGACGCGCGCGCTGCGCCGGCAGTTCTTCTAGGAAGCCGCGGCACGGATGCGCGCCCCAGAGGTCCCTGCCCCTGCCCGCGGCCCCGGCCTACTCGGCGAGGCGCGCCTCAGGGCGGCCCCCCGCCCCCCCCCCCCGGGGGCGGCGCTGCCGGCACCCCGAGGCCCGCGCCCGCGCCGGGGGCCCAGGGGAAGAGGCCCGCGCCGCGCGCGGCGGGCGCGCCAGGCGCGGGGCGCGCGGCGCGTCGTGCCGTGCCGACCACGCGGCGCGGGGAAGCACCCGCCGCGCCGGCACCCCCCCCCCCCCCCCCCCCCCCCCCGCCCCCCTCCCCCCCCGCCCGTTACTCCGCGCCGAGCACCGACACGCCCGCCCCGGTCGCCGGCGCGCGCGGCTTGCCGATCGGCGGGAAGTTCTCGCACGCGGCCTGGAACGACTCGAGGGCCTGCTGGAGCGCGGGCGCGAGGTTGCCGGCGCAGATGTCGCCGAAGATGACGTTGGCGCCGGCCTGCTGGGCGAACTGCTTGAGGCGGATGCCCTCGGCGGCGTCGCCGAACGACGACGTGCAGCTGGTCTGGCCGGCGATCACGGCGGCGGCCCAGCGGCCGCGGTCGCCCTTGATCTGATCGAGCGCGGCGATGACCTCGGCCGGCATCTGCAGGCCGGTGTCGCCGTTGGTGGCGCAGCTGTCGCCGGCGGTCTCGAAGGTGCTGGCGGTGCGCGAGCAGTCGTCCTCGTCGGTGAGGATCACGATGCCGAGCAGCGCGTCGGTGCGGAGGAAGCCGGGGTTGGTGGCCAGGGTCGCGGCCAGCTGCGACGCGCGCAGCGGCATCTCGATCGCGGGGCCGCTGGTGCCGACGTTGGCGTTGCACGCGAAGGTCGACGCCATGTTCGGGTCGGTGCGCTCGAGCCAGCCGCGGGTCATGCCGCACGACTGCTTGAAGCGGCCGTCGAGGCCGGTCTGGGGCTGCGAGATCGGCGGGAACGGTGGGAAGCCGGGGATCACCGGCGGGACGATCGTGGCCGTCGCGGTGATGCCGGTCGTGGTGATCGCCGCGCGGTAGTCGAGCGTCTCGCCGGTCGAGATCGTGTAGTCGTTGAGGAGCGTCGCGAACATCGGGAAGTTGGTCGCGAGGTTGGTCTGCTCCTCCTGCATCGACCCGGAGTCGTCGATGACGAAGATGAGGTCCATCTTCCGGCACTCCTCGGTCGCGGTGGTGCCGCTGTCGGGATCGAAGCCGGCGTCGATGGCCGGGACGTCATCGTCGTCGTCGTCGCCGCTGGTGGCGCCGGGGCCACACGCGACGACGGCGGCACAGAGAGACGGGGCGAGGTAGCGGACGAGCGAACGGCGCATGGACATCTCCGGGTGGCGGGTCGAGTCGTCGAGCTCCCCAGCCGACGACGCGCGGACCATAGACCAGCGGCCCGCGGCCCTGGCGAAAAAAGTCGCGCCGGGCGGGTCACATCGTCTGTCACGACCTGTCTGGGACCGGCTGGACCGGTGTGCTAAAGCACCGGCCCATGCGCGCGAAGGAACACGGCTTTCGTCAGCCCGCCGAGTGGGCCCGGCACCTGGCGGTCTGGACCGCCTGGCCCCACCTGGCCGACGAGTGGGCCGAGGGCCTCGACGGGCCCCGGGCGTCGCTGGCCCAGATGATCGCCGCGATCGTCGACCGTGGCCCGGCCGGCCCGCGCGGCGAGCGGGTCGAGCTCCTGTGCATCGACGCCGCCGCCGAGGCCGACGCGCGCCACCGCCTGGGCCCGGCCGCGGCCGGCGTCCGGTTCCACCGCGCGTACTACGGCGACGTCTGGCTGCGCGACACCGGGCCGATCTTCGTCACCCGCGGCCACGAGCGCGCCGCCGCGTGCTTCCACTGGAACGGCTGGGGCGGCAAGTACCTCATGCCGGGCGACGCGTCGGTGTCGACCTGGGTGGCGGGCGCGGCCGGCGTGCCGGCCTGGGACCAGGGCTTCGTCCTCGAGGGCGGCGCGGTCGAGGTCGACGGCGAGGGCACGGTGCTGACGACGAAGCAGTGCCTGCTGGGCGGCAGCCGCAACCCCGGGCTCGATCAGGCCGCGGCCACCCGGCTGCTCGAGGACGCGCTCGGCGCCGACCACGTCATCTGGCTCGATCGCGGCCTCGCCAACGATCACACCGACGGCCACATCGACACGCTGGCCCGGTTCGTCGCGCCGGGCGTGGTGGTCGCGATGGCCCCGACCGACGACGATCCCAACCGGGCCGCGCTCGAGGGCATCATCGCCGACCTGCGGGCGGCCACCGACGCCCGCGGCCGCGCGCTCGAGGTCGTGACGGTGCCGTCGCCGGGTCGGGTCCAGGACGCCGACCGGCGCGATCATGCCGGCCAGCTACATGAACTTTTACATCGGCAACACCGCGGTGGTGGTGCCGACCTACCGCGCCGCCGGCGACGACGCCGCGGTCGCCGCGATCGCCGCGCTGTTCCCCGGGCGCCGCACCGTCGGGGTCGACTGCTACCCGATCCTGGTCGGCGGCGGCGGCTTCCACTGCACCACCCAGCAGGAGCCGGCCCCATGACCCGCCCCGTCACCGTCGCCGCGCTGCAGACCGATCTCACCGACGACGTCGCCACCAACCTGGCGCGCGTCACCGATCTGATCCGGGCCGCGGCCGATCGCGGCGCCCAGATCGTGCTGCCGTCGGAGCTGTTCGAGGGCCACTACTTCTGCCGCGCGCAGCGCGAGGACGACTTCGCCCGGGCCCGGCCGCTCGCGGGCCACCCGACGATCACCGCGCTGGCGGAGCTGGCGCGGGAGCTCGGCGTCGTCATCCCGGTGTCGTTCTTCGAGCAGGACGGCCCCGAGCACTACAACTCGGTGGCGATCCTCGACGCCGACGGCCGCCACCTCGGCACCTACCGCAAGAGCCACATCCCCGACGGGCCGGGCTACCAGGAGAAGTTCTTCTTCAAGCCCGGCAACACCGGCTTCTTGACGTTCGCCACGCGCTACGCCACGATCGGCGTCGGCATCTGCTGGGACCAGTGGTTCCCCGAGTGCGCGCGGGCCATGACGCTGGGCGGCGCCGACCTGCTGTTCTACCCGACCGCGATCGGGACCGAGCCCGAGGAGCCCGACTTCGACTCGCGGGACAGCTGGCAGCGCGTGATGATCGGCCACGCGATCGCCAACCAGGTCGGCGTGATCGCGTCCAACCGCGCCGGCGTCGAGGGCGACGGCGGCGGCGCGATCACGTTCCACGGCAGCTCGTTCATCTGCGACCACCGCGGCGACAAGCTGGCCGAGCTCGATCGCACCGAGCGCGGCGTCATCACCGCGACCTTCGACCTGGCCGGCCTGGCCCGGGCCCGGGCGTCGATGGGCTTCTTCCGCGACCGCCGCCCCGACCTGTACGGTCGCCTGGTGAAGTAGGGCCGATCGCGCGCTATCCTTTTCGGATGCAGATCTTCGTCCGCGCCGTGGTCACCGGCTTCGCGTTCTCGCTCGGAGCCGCCCTGTTCAAGAAGGTGTCGAAGCAGCTCGGGCTCGAGGACGCGCCGCCGCGCACCGGCGAGGCCGTGGCCGGCGCCGAGGCGCCCGCGACCTGAGCGTCAGCGGGTTCGTCGCGCGCGGGTCGCGTCTTGTCGCGTCGCGATGACAAGTGTGGCGACGGCACGGAGCTTGCGCCCGATCGTCACTGTTCTGGCTCGCCGAACAGTGTGTCGCGCCCGGGGTGATTGCATGGCCGGGGGGTGTCGCTATAACGGACGCCATGCCTCGCAGCCCGTTCCTGCTCGCGCTCGCGCCCGCGACCGCCCTCGCGGCGGGCGGCGTGCGCTGGGCGATGCAGGGCTCGGGCAACGTCTACACGGCGACGCACAAGCGCTTCTACCAGCCCGATCCTGACCTGGGCTGGCGCGTGGTGCCGGGCGGGCCGCTGTGGCTCGGCCTCGAGGTGCTGGCGATCCTCGCCGCGATCACCGTCGGGGTCCTGGCCGCCGCCTGGCTGGTCCGCCGCTGGGAGCGCAAGCGCGGCACGCCGGTCCGCTGGGCCCGGGTCGTGCTCGGCGTCGGCGGCGCGCTGCCGATCGCGCTGCCGATCTTCGCGTTCACCACCGGCTTCGGCCCCGCCAACGGCCGCGAGACCCTGCCGGCCGGCGCCACCGCCGCCGCGCCCACCGAGGGCATCGAGGGGCGCCTCGCCCTGCCCGCCGGTCGCTACGCGGTCATCGCCCACGCCGGCTCGGCGATCACCGCGACGGTCAGCGCCGGCGAGGAGACGTTCGAGGCCCGGTTCGGCGGCGGCCTCGACGGCGCCTGGACCGGCGACCCCGGCGATCTCCGCGCGCCATCGACGGCCACGGTCTCGGTCGACGCGAGCACCGTCGACACCGGCGTCGACATGCGCTCGGACCACGCGCGTGAGAAGTACCTCGCGGTCGCGAAGTTCCCGCGCATCGCGCTGACCATCGACCGGCTGATCGCGGCGCGCCAGGACGGCCCGGCCCAGATCGCGTTCCGGGCCGCCGCCCACCTCGACCTCCTCGGCGAGCCGCTGCCGGTCGAGATCACCGGCACCCTGCGCGCCCCCGACGCGGCCGGGCGCGAACGCCTCGGCGTCGGCGCCGCGACCCCGACCTTGCTGGTCAGCGCCGACCTCGAGATCTCGGTCAAGGGCAGCGGCCTGCGCGGCAGCGCCGCGTCGTTCGATGCCGATCGCATCCCGATCACCGTCTCGCTGGTCCTGACCAAGAACCCCTAGGAAGAGAACCGCACATGAAGAAGCTCGGAACGTTCGTCGTCATCGCTGTCGCCGCCGTCGGCCTGTCGCTCGCCGGCTGCAAGAAGAAGGATCAGAACGGCGCGGGCGCCGGCACCGGCTCGGCCGCGGGCACCGGCTCGGCCGCGGGCACCGGCTCGGCCGCGGGCACCGGCTCGGCCGCGGGCACCGGCTCGGCCGCGGGCACCGGCTCGGCCGCGGTCGATCCCAGCGCCGGCTCGGGCGCGGCCCCGGTCGCGACCGCCGACTACATCAAGGCCATCGGCGATCACGTCTCGGACAAGGGCAAGGTCGACGTGACCTTCGCCACCTTCGCCATCACCCAGGCCAGCTTCGATCCGGCCAACCTCGAGGGGGGCACCGCCGAGCTCAGCGTCGACGTGACCAGCCTGGCGAGCGGCAACCCCGACCGCGACGACCACCTGAAGTCGCCCGACTTCCTCGACGTGGCCAAGTTCGGCAAGGTCACCGTCAAGGTCGACAACGTCAAGAAGTCCGGCGACAAGACCTACACCGGCGACGCGACGCTCAACCTGCACGGCGTCGAGAAGAAGCTCGCGGCCACGATCGAGGTGCTGAGCTCGACCGCCGACAGCGTCACCGTCAAGGCCACGGCGCCGTTCAGCCGCCTCGACTTCGGCATCAGCGGCGTCCAGGACAAGGTCAAGCCCGAGGTCACCCTCGAGGCCCAGCTGACGCTCAAGAAGATGTGACGCGGGGCGCGCCGCGGCGACCTGGCGTGGTGGTCGCGCTTTCGCGGCGGGCGATCATCTGGGATGCTCGGCGGGCGTGACGGGCACCAACCTCGCTCCCGGGCTGCTGATCGCGATGCCGCAGCTCATCGATCCAAACTTCACGCGGTCGGTGGTGCTGATGATCGAGCACAACGACAGCGGGTCGTTCGGCCTCGTCATCAACCAGCCCAGCCCGATCAAGGCCGGCGAGCTGCTCGACAGCCTGGCGATGGCGTGGGGCGGCGACGACGACACCGTCGTGTGGTCGGGCGGCCCGGTCAGCCCGACCACCGGCTGGGTGCTCCACGAGCCGCTCGCGGCGCTGGCCACCGACGACGGGACCGCGGCGATCGGTCCGGGCGTGGCGCTGTCGACCTCGCCCGAGCGCCTGCGCCTGCTGGCGGCCAGCCCGCCGACGCGGCTGCGGCTCTTGCTCGGCTACTCCGGCTGGGGCCCGGGCCAGCTCGCCCGTGAGATGGCGCAGGGCTCGTGGCTGCACGCCGACCTCGACGCCAAGATCGTGTTCGACCTCGACGCCGACGCGATGTGGCGGGCCGCGGTCGCGAGCCTCGGGATCAACCCCGACGCCGTGGTCGTGGGCCGCGGCGTGAACTGACGCCGGGCCGCGCTCCGACGCGCTACCGCTCGGCCGGGCCGGCGCCGGCGCGCACGTCGAGCGCGGCGTCGTGCAACAGCTGCCACCGGCCCCGGGTGCGCCGGGCCGGGATCCAGTCGTAGATCAGCACGTCGATCGGCCGCCACAGCACCACCCAGGACAGGATGACCAGCCCCTCGCGAACCGCCTGGCGCAGGCTCGAGTCGGGCCAGCGCAGCAGCAGCTGGGCGACGACCTGCAGCGCCACCAGCATGACCACCGCGACCACCAGCGAGACCTGCCCGATCCGGCGCTGGCGGCGGCGGTGGCGATCGTGGCGCTCGAGCTCGTTGGCGATGTGGGCCCGGTAGGCGTCGACCACCGCGGCCGCGGGCGGCGGGCTCGGGAACCAGCACACGATCCGCAAGGCGCCGTGCGCGCCCAGATCCTCGGCGGCGCCGACGAGGTAGTCGACGAGGTCCGGGTCGAGATCGCGGGCGCGGTACGGCGCCGGATCGCGGTTGTCGAACATCTGCTCGACGCTGGTCAGGCGCACGTCGACGCAGTGCACGCCGTCCTCGCGCCGGTAGCGTGGGTGCGCCGCCATGGCGCGACTGTGCCGCGACCGCGGCGCGGAGGCCAGGGCCCCAGCTACTCGTCGTCGAAGCTGGGCTCGTCGCCGTCGATCGAGGACTCGAGCGTGAGCTCGAGGTCGACCGTCGAGGAGCCGTGGCGCTCGAGCAGGGCGCTGGTGTAGCCGCCGCCGCCGGTGACGACGAGCGTGTCGCCGGCGCGGGCCTCGAGCGTGAACCGGCCGTCGGCGTCGGTCTCGGCGGTGGCCGGCGCGGTCGAGCCGGACGTGATGACGATCGCGCCCGCCACCGGCCGCCGGTCGGGATCGCGGACGACGCCGCGGACGAGCACCGGCTTGTCGTCGGGCAGATCGAGGTCGAGCGTGGTGGTCTGGCCGACCTGGACGTCGGCGTCCATGATCACCTCGCGGCCGGCGTGGGAGACCTGGACCATCAGGTGGCACGCGGGCACGCCGTCGAGGTGGTAGCTGCCGCCGATGATGCTGACGACGCGCCGGTAGTCGATCGCGACGACGTCGTCGCCGAGGCTGCAGCCGCGCGCGGTCAGCACGACCGCGCCGTCGCTGACGCCCAGCACCCGGCCGACGAGCGTGCCGGTGCCGGACATGTGCAGGTCGACGCCCTGGCTGGGCGACGACGCGTGGATCACGACCGCGCCGACGCCCTCGGCGGTGGCGCTGATCCGGTACTGGCCCGACGGCAGCGCGAACACCGCCCAGTTGCCGTCGGCGTCGGCGCGCTCCTGCTGGTTCATCGTGCCCTCGGACTCGCCGCCGACGTCGACGAACGCGAACGGCACCGGCCGGCCGTCGGCGGTGAGCACCCGCCCGCTCATGTCGGGCGCCGCGGTCGGCACCTCGAACACGACGTCCTGGTAGCGCTGGCCGTCGCGGCACTCGAAGCGCCGCGCGTTCGACGGCGCCGACTTCCACGGCCACGCCCGCAGGTACAGGGTCAGCTCGTCGCTGGTCGACCAGACGAACGCGCCGTCGGCGCTGAACTCGCCGTCGGGGAAGTACGTGCCGTCGGCGTCGGTCGAGTCGACGCCGCGCTCGAGCGCGCCGTCGCCGACCGGGCGGCCGTCGCGTCGCACGACCCGGCCGGAGATGACGCAGCCCGAGGCCATCGTGATCTCGGCGTCGGCGGTCTCGCCGGCCGTGACCGACACGATCGTGTAGGCGCTGACCCCGCCGAAGCGATCGTGGAACGCGTCGAGGCGGTACGTGGTCGCGGCCACCTCGAGCTCGAAGCCGCCGGCGGCGTCGGTCTCGGCGACGTCGGTGCCGAGCACCGGCCGCGCGGTGCCGAAGTCGTCGGTGGCGAACGCCCGCACGATCGCCCCGGCGATGGGCCGGCCGGACCCGTCGACGACGCGCCCGCGCACCTTGCCCGAGCGCTCGACCTCGAGGTCGACGCCGTCGGTCGACGCCTGCAGATCGAGCGCGGCCGCCAGCTCGAGCCGGGTCGCCGCCACCTGCTCGGGGCGCGGCCGGGCCGGCAGGCGCTCGCGCACCGGCGGCGCCGCCGACATCACCCCGTCGCCACGCACGAACGGCCGGTACATGCCGGTCGGCAGGTCGATGCTGTAGCGCCCGGCGACGTCGGCGACCACGCTGGCCTCGGTGGCGCCGTCGGCGAACACGACCTCGACGTCCGGCACCGGCTTGTGGCTCAGGCGATCGCGCACCGTGCCGGTGACGCGGATGAGCCCGCTGGCCGGGGGCGCGAGCTTGATCGGCCCCAGCCGACGCCCGTGGGCCCGCCAGCCGTCCGGCCCGATCGTGAACGGCAGGCGCGACCCGGGCTGCCCCGACGCCGTCGCCTTCTGGCCCGTGCGGCCGTGACCGCCGCCGCGGGGCCACAGCACGACCAGGGCGACCACGGCGATCGCCGCCGCCAGCCACCACCATCGTCGCAACGCGGGAGTCGGGGGGGTCACGGGGGCGGGCATCGATGGGTTAGGGACGCCTGATACGTCCGTAAGTTTCATCAAACCAACCCGCGACCTGGCGCGGCCATTCCCGCCGCCGGTCGCCGTCGGCAACCCCGTGGAACTCGGCCCGCGCGGGCCTCGGGGCGCCCGACAGGCTGACGAGCCGATGGGCCGAAACGACGACGGGCGGCCGGGCTGACACGCCCGGCGGGCGACGACGAGCATCCGGAGTGGCCCCCGGGCGGTCGCCGTCGACGTCGATCACCAGGGGATCTCGACCACGAGCACGGTGATGTTGTCGCGGCCGCCGCGCTGGTTGGCCAGGTCGATCGCCGCGTCGGCGCAGGCCTCGATCCCGTCGTCGCGGATCAGCTCGACCACCTCCTGATCGTTGCGCAGGTACCCGTGCAGCCCGTCGGTGCACATCATGAACCGATCGCCGGGCGCGACGTCGACGTCGGCGGTGTCGACCTGGACGTAGTCCTTGTGGCCGACGGCGCGGGTGATCACGTTCTTCGCCGACGACTTCTCGGCCTCCTCGGGCGTGATCAGGCCGTGCTTGAGCTTGTAGTTGATCAGCGTGTGGTCCTCGGTGATCTGCATCGCGACCGGCCCGCGGATCCGGTAGACGCGGCTGTCGCCGACGTGCGCCGCGAACGCGAGCCCGCCGCCGACCAGCATCGCCGAGCACGTCGTCGACATCCCGCGCTTCTCGGGCGAGAGCTCGGCCATGCCGTAGACCATGTAGCAGGCCGACTGGACGCCGCTCTCGAGCAGGCGGCGGATCTCCCAGATGGCCTCGTGGTCGCCGTCGGCCACCGCCGCGGTCAGGCGCGCCAGCTCGCGCGCGGCGCCGCGCACCCACATCTCGAGCTGATCGACGCACTCGCGGCTCGCGACCTCGCCCTTGTTGTGGCCGCCAACACCGTCGGCGACGACGTAGAACCCCATCTGGTCATCGCGAAAGTACGAGTCCTCGTTGACCGCGCGACGTCGGCCGACGTCCGTGCGACCGACCGAGCGGCGGATCAGCGACTGCCCAGCGACCATCATCGTCATGATAGCAGCAGGTTCCCGTGGCCGCGGGCGGTGCGGGACGCTACCTTTGGGGCGTGGCCTATACGCTCGCGTCCACGCTGGCGACCGCCCGGGAGACCGTGCTGTCGAGCTGGGCGCACCGCTACGACCGCAGCACCAAGCGCGGGCCCGGCGCCCGGGTGGCCCGGCAGCACGGCGCCATCGTCAGCGGCCTGCTCGAGGCCCTCGCCGTGACCGTGGCCGGCGAGCAGGTGACCCTGGCCCCCGGGCACCCGGCGATGCGCGATCTCGAGAAGGCGACCGTGTTCGCCGGCGCGACCTGGTCGTCCGAGGGCGCGACCGGCTTCGAGGTCGCGGCCATCGTCGCGACCCTGCGCGACGCGGTGCTCGAGCACGCCGACCTGGAGCTGGCCCCGTCGCTGACCGAGCTGTTCGAGTGGCTGTCCATCCTGGCGCTGGACGCGTTCGCGACCGCCGGCCGCCGGTCCGTGGCCGAGCGCGCCGCCGAGCAGCTCGAGGCCGGCACCCCGGTGCTGCTGCTCACCCCGGAGCTGCCGGCGGTGCTGCTGGTCGGCGCGCCGACCGAGGACGTGCTCGACAGCGTCCTGGCCCGCGCGATGCTGCTGGTGGTGCGGGTCGGCGCCCCGACGCTGTTGCTCGACGTCAGCGGGCTGGCCGACGAGACCGCCCGCCCGGTCACCGTGGCGCTGGCCCGGCTGTTCGAGCACCGGCGGATGGGGCAGGTCGAGCTGGCGGTCGTCGGCGCTGGCGCCGGGGTAGCTGATCGGTGGCGGCGTACGGCGGAGTCGCACAAGGTCGCCACGTCGTGGTTCGAGCGCTTCGATGACGCGCTCGCCCACGCGGCGACGCGCGCCGGCCTCGGGATCGTTCGGAGATCCTGACCGGTCACTCGCGCCTGGCACCCGCTTCATGACGGCCGGGTGACATCGCGAAAACCGACCGGTCGGGCGCCGTCGCCGACCTGCACGGGGCCGCCGGCCTGCTAACATGGGACACTGCCGTGGGCGATGAGTTCCCTGTCAGGTTCGGTCGCTACACACTGATCGAGCGTATCGCGGTCGGCGGGATGGCGGAGCTGTTCCTGGCGACGGCCCCGGGCGAGCACGGCTTCGAGCGCAAGGTCGTGATCAAGCGGCTGCTCCCGCACCTCGCGCGCGAGCCCGTCTACACGGCGATGTTCATCGACGAGGCGAAGCTGACCGCGCAGCTGTCGCACCCGAAGATCGCGCAGACCTACGAGCTGGGGCGCGTCGACGACTCGCTCTTCATCGCGATGGAGTTCATCGACGGCATCGACGTGCTCGGGCTCCTGCGCGAGCACGCGTGGCAGCGCAAGCGCCCGCCGCTCGAGCTGTCGGTGTGGATCTGCCACGAGATCCTCGACGCCCTCGACTTCGCCCACAACCTGCGCGACGAGACCGGCGCGCCGCTGGGCGTGGTCCACCGCGACATCTCGCCGTCGAACCTGCTGCTGTCGCGGCGCGGCGACGTCAAGCTGGTCGACTTCGGCATCGCGCGCGCGTCCGGCTCCGGCCGCCACCACCGCACCAAGTCGGGGACGCTCAAGGGCAAGTACGGGTACATGTCGCCCGAGCAGGTGCTCGAGCAGTCGGTCGACGCGCGCTCGGACCTGTTCTCGATCGGCGTCGTCCTGGCCGAGATGCTGTGCGGGCGCCGGCTGTTCGCCGCGGCGGCCGAGCTCGACGTGCTGCTGATGGTGCGCGACGCCAAGCTGACGCGGCTCGATCAGTTCGGCGGCCACGTGCCGCCCAGCCTCGACGCGATCCTGCGCCGGGCCCTGCGCAAGGACCCGGCCGAGCGCTGGCAGTCGGCCGCGGATCTGCGCGACGCGCTGGCGGACTGGATGTTCCAGGAGCGCGTGCGCGTCACGCCGCGCCACATCGGCGAGCTGGTCGAGTCGATCCACGAGCAGGTCTGGCAGCGCAAGCGCGAGACGATGGCCCAGAGCGACGCCGAGAACGCCGCGCTGGCGGCGGCCGCGCCCAGCACGCTCGGGCCGAACCTGGTCCCGGCGCCGCGGCCGAGCCGGCGGGCCCCGAGCGAGGGCGGCGGCGCCCGGCTCGACGCGAAGGCGCTCCTCGCCGACACCGGCGCGCTGGCCGCGATGGACGGCATCCCGCGCGGCGAGCTCAAGCTGACCGACAGCCTGCCGATCATCTCGATCGAGGCCGAGGACGATCTGCCGGAGCCGACCGACGCGTCGCAGGGGCCGCTGGCGCTCGGCAGCGACGGCTCGATCGATCTCGACCTCGCGTTCGAGACCGCGGGCGCGCCCCACGACCTCGACGACTTCGGCCTGGGCCCGGCCGGCAGCCGGCCCCACCACCCGGCCGGCAGCCGCCCCCACCGGACCGGCGACGCGCACGATGCGCACGGCGCGCACCACGACGACGGCGACAGCGGCAAGGTGTCGATCGCCACCCAGGCGGCGGTGTCGGCGGCCGGCTTCCTCGACACCGACTTCGGCGATCTCGCCAACGAGATCGAGGCGGCGGTGATGCACCTGCAGGTGCCGGCGCCGACCGGCGTGATCGAGGTCGAGGCCTCGGTGCGCTACGCCTCGATCGAGGACGCCATCGCCGCCGTGTCGCCGACCTCGGCCGACCCGTCGGCGATCGACTTCGACGAGACCGAGATCGAGCCGCGGGCGTCGCGGTCCGACTCGATCCGGCTGCCGACGCCCGACGAGATCGTCGCGCGCGCGGTCCAGGCCGAGCCGCCGACGGGCGACGAGATCGTCACGCCGTGCACCGACGAGGGCGACTTCACCAACGTCGCGCCGATCAGCGTGCTGTTCCGGCTGGCGGCGACCCAGTCGACCGGCCTGCTGGTGGCGTCGGTCGGTGGCATCAAGAAGGAGATCTTCATCCGGGCCGGGATCCCCGAGTTCGTGTCGTCGAACGTCGCCAGCGAGCTCCTCGGCGCGTACCTGGTCCAGTGCGGGGCGCTGTCGTCGGGCGAGCTGGCGATGGCGCTCGCGATGATGCCGCACTACGGCGGCAAGCTCGGCGACACGCTGGTCGGGCTGGGGCTGCTCAAGCCGCTCGAGGTGTTCCGGCACCTGACGGTGCAGGTCCGGCAGAAGCTGATCGACGTGTGCACGTGGACCAAGGGCACCTACGGCTGGTACGCCGGGCGCCAGATCGAGCGCAACGCGTTCCCGCTCGACCTCAACCCGTTCGAGGTGCTCGGCGCCGGCGCGATGGCGATGCGCGACGACCTGGTCGTGACGTGGATGTCCCGGCACGCGGCCGACTCGCTGGTCCAGCGGCAGGCCCGGCCCGCGGTCGCGCCGGAGCGGTTCGAGATCGTCGGCATGGCGCCGCTGTTCGAGCGCATCGACGGCACCCACACCGTCGGCGAGCTGGTCACCGAGTCGCTCGATCCCGCGACCCAGCGCCGGACCGCGCGCATGCTGATCCTGATGCTCCAGACCGGGCTGGTGGTGGTCGAGGAGCTGTGACGGGCAGGCCGCGGACGGTCGGCGCCGCGGCCGCGGGGTGACGATCAGGTGAACGTGGCGCCGAGCGCCGCCAGCACCGCCCGACCCCGGGTGACGATCAGGTGCACGTGGCGCCGAGCGCCGCCAGCACCGCCCGACCCCGGGTGACGATCAGGTGAACGTGGCGCCGAGCGCCGCCAGTACCGCCCGACCCCGGGTGACGATCAGGTGAACGTGGCGCCCAGCGCTACCAGCACCGCGCACCGATCGGGCGGCAGCGGCGCGACGACCGTGACGCCGTCGAGCTGCACGGCCTCGGCGTGGAGGAAGAACTCGACGAGCGCCGGCATCGGGCCGCCGCCGTAGCGGGCGTCGCCGACCAGCGGCGCGCCGCAGGTGGCGAGGTGGACGCGGATCTGGTGGGTGCGGCCGGTCGTCGCGTGGCACCGGACCAGCGCGCGCGCGCCGACGCGCTCGACCACCTCCCACGTCGTCGACGCGGCCAGGCCGTCGGTGTGATCGACGACGACCCGCGCGCCGCGCTGCGCCAGCGGCGCGTCGCAGCCGCGGCTGACCGGCGACGCCTCGCACAGCGCCAGGTAGGTCTTGGCCACCGCGCCGGCGCTGAACGCGCGCCGCAGCGTCGCCCACGCCGCCGGGGTGCGGGCGGCGATCAGCACGCCCGAGGTGCCGCCGTCGAGGCGGTGCACCAGGCCGCCGTCGCGCGGGTCGGGCGAGGCGTCGGCGCACTCGGGGAAGCGCGCGACGACGCCGCCGGCCGCGGTGCCGAGCTCGCCCGGGGTCAGCGGCTGGCTGGGCATGCCCGGCGGCTTGGCCACGATCACCCGGTCGGCGTCGACGTGGAGCACGGTCAGGCGCTCGGCCGCGGCCGGATCGGCGGTGACCCGCAGCGCCGCGTCGTCGACCGGGGCGCCCCGGACGACCACCTCGGCGCCGGCGCCGACCCGCTCGCCCTTCTTGCCGCGGCGGCCGTCGACGCGGACCGCGCCGTCGTCGAACATCGCCATCACGCGCCGCCGGCTGGCGCCGGGGAAGCGCCGCGCGACCAGCTTGTCGAGGCGATCGGCCTCGTCGGCGCCGACCACGAACCGCAGCGCGTCGCTCATACCGGGCGCACGAGCCAGGCCGGCGCGGTGTCGCCGGGCGCGACCTCGGTCAGCTCGGCGGCGATCTCGACCAGCGCGTCGCACCCGACCAGCGACGACTGCATCGCCGAGCCCTGCTTGGGGTGCGGGCGCGCGATCAGCCGCGCGCCGTCGCGGACCAGCGCGACCCGGATGACGTGGGCGCGCCCGGCCGGCTTGCGGTAGCCGTCGGGCAACACCACCGGCGCCCGCGGCCGGGTGGTGACCTGCGCGCCCTGCATGGCCAGGAGCGCCGGGCGCACGAACAGCTCGAAGCCGACCCACGACGACACCGGGTTGCCCGGCAGCGCGAACACCATCGTGGCGCCGGCCTGACCGACGGCCAGGGGCTTGCCCGGCCGCATCGCGACCTTCCAGAAGTCGAGCGTGACGCCGGCGTCGGTGAGCGCCGCGCGCACGTGATCGTGATCGCCGACCGACACGC
The DNA here is from genome assembly GCA_016717005.1 of Myxococcales bacterium. NCBI lineage: Bacteria > Pseudomonadati > Myxococcota > Myxococcia > Myxococcales > Myxococcales bacterium. The sequence continues at coordinate 303,566 of JADJUF010000041.1, forward strand.
CGCCGGTGGTGATGACCACGTCGGCCGCCAGCGCCCGCGCGATCGCCGCGGTGGTCGCGTCGCGGTCGTCGCCGACCACGCCGAGGTAGTCGGGCGCGCCGCCGGCGGCCCGGACCGCCGCGCGCAGGCCGTAGGAGCTCGAGTCGACCAGCTCGCCCGGCGCCAGCGCCGCGTCGATCGCGCGCAGCTCGTCGCCGGTGGCCAGGATCGCGACCCGCGGGCGCCGGGCCACGGTCACGGTGGCGCAGCCCAGCGCCGCGGCCACGGTCACCTCGCCCGAGCCGAGCAGGGTGCCGGCCGCGACCACGAGGTCGCCGACCGCGACGTCCTCACCCTGGCGCCGCACGTGATCGCCCGCGGGCGCGGCCGGCAGCTCGACGGTGGCGCCGTGATCGCGCGCGTCCTCGAACATCACGATCGCGTCGGCGCCCGGCGGCAGCGGCGCCCCGGTCATGATCCGGACCGCGGCGCCCGGCGGCAGCGGCGCCGGCGCGCGCGCCCCGGCGGCGATCGCGGCCACGACCGGCAGCGTGCCCGGCACGTCGGCCGCGCGCACCGCGAAGCCGTCCATCGCCGAGTTGTCGAAGCCCGGCAGCGGCCGGCCGGCGACGATGGGCGTCGCCAGGATCCGGCCGTCGGCCTCGGCCAGGGCCACGACCTCGGTCGGCACCCGCGCGATCAGCGCCTGGATCCGCAGCGCCGCGTCGGCGATCGACAGCATGCGCGCACTATCGCCGGTCGCGATCCGCAAATCCAGCCGCGCGCGTACACTGCGCCGTGGCCACGATCCGCTACCGCCTGCGCACGCCGACGAGCTACGGGCTCATCGTCGGGCTCATGGTCGGCCTGTGCGGGTTCGCCCTGTACGCGCTGCACCGCGCCGGCGGCTTCGCCAGCGGTGGGCGCGCCGCGGTGGTGGTCGCGATCACCGCCGGCGTGCCGGTGATCGCGCTGGCCGCGACGGCCGCCTACCGCGCGTGGCCCGGTGGCCACGTCACGTTCACCGACGACGCGGTCGTGGTCCGGCGCGGCCGCCGCCCGGGCCGGTTCGCCCACGCCGACGGCGTCCAGGTCACCGCCCAGCAGATCGACGTCCAGCTCACCGCGGCGCTCATCCCGGTGGCCACGCTCGACCGCGGCCAGCTGGTCACGATCGGCTGCGGCTCGCGCCGTGTGAAGTTCTCGACCCTGCTGGTCGCGCCCGACGACCGCGCCGCGCTCCTGGCCGACCTCGGCCGCGCCGCCCGGGGCGAGCCGCCCGTCGGCCGCACGCCGCCCCCGCCGCCGCCGCCGCGCACCGCCCACGACGCGCTGCTCGACGACGAGCTCGATCGCGCCGACTGACGCGCCGGCGGTCAGCGCGCGGACGGCCGTCACGCGCCGGTCCGCGCACCGGGAGCCTCGCGGCTCGGGTGGGGCCCGGTCGGCTCGGCGACGGACCCGCAGCGACGCCGCTGACGCTCAGCGCAGCGCGTAGGTGACGTGGACGATCGCGATCACGTCCTTCTCGAGCGCGCTGGTGTCGTTGTTGCCCTCCCACGACGTCTCCGACGAGTTGGCCGGGTTGACGTTGATCACGCCCATGTCGGCCGCCTGCAGCCTCGACAGCGACGCGCCGCCGGCGCTCTTGAGCATGTTCTCGGCCCGGGTCCGGGCGTCCTTGGACGCCTCCGACAGCATCTCGATCTTGAGGTCGCCGAGCTTGGTGTAGAAGTACGCGGGCGAGTTCGAGGTCACGGCGATGTCCTGCTCGAGCAGCTGCGTGATCTCGCGCGAGACCCGCTCGACCCGGGCCACGTCGGCCGAGCGGACCGAGACGAACTGTCGGGCGTGGTAGCCGGTGCGCACCTGCTTGGCGATCCGGTCGTCGCCGGTCCCCTCGTAGACGGTCACGTAGACCTCGTCGATGTTGGTCGAGTCGGGGAAAGATCTCGGCCTCGGGCACGCCCTGGGCCTTGAGGTAGGCGACGGTCGCCTCGACGTCAGCGTGGAGCTTGCGGTACGCGGCCAGCTTGTCGGGCGCGTCGGCCGACACCGTCGCGCTCCACTCGATCAGATCGCTGACGATGCGCTGCTTGGCCGAGCCGGTGACCCGGATCGAGCGCTCGACCGGGCGGACCTTGACCCGCTCCCACGACCGGGTCGCGATGGACATCGAGATCGGGGCCGCGGCCGCGAAGCTCACCAGCGCCAGCGCCAAGAGCGTCTTCCCGCGCAACCACGTCGACTTGTCGGTGACGGACATGAACGAACCTCCTCGCGCCGGACAACGCCCCACCGGCCCCGCCTATTGCACGCGCTGCCGTATAGTCCGCGCATGCGTCGTCTCGCCCGCCTCGTCGGCGGCCCGCTCGTCCTCGCGCTGGCCGCCTGCTGTCCGACCCCCAAGGCTCCCCAGCCACCCAGGCCGCCCCCGGCGGCCGACCCCGTGCCCGCGCCGGCCGATCTGCGCGACGCCCGCGAGACCCACCTCGGGCGCCTGGTCCAGCTGACCAACGGCGGCGAGAACGCCGAGGCCTACTGGGCGTTCGGCGGCGACCGCCTGATCTTCCAGACCACGCGCGAGGGCGTGGCCTGCGATCAGATCATGACGATGCCCACCGACGGGCCCAGCGATCCGCTGCTGCTGTCGACCGGCACCGGCCGCACGACCTGCTCGTACTACTTCCCCGGCGACCAGGAGTACCTCTACGCCTCGACCCACGCCCTGGGCCCGGCGTGTCCGGCGCCGCCCGACCGCAGCAAGGGCTACGTCTGGGCGCTCTACGACTTCGACATCTACGTCAACACCGTCGACGGGAACCGCGCGAACCCGCGCAAGCTGTTCGGCGCGCCCGGCGCCTACGACGCCGAGGCCACGATCTGCGGCAAGGACGGCTCGATCATCTTCACGTCCGACAAGGACGGCGACCTCGAGCTGTACCGGATGGACCAGGACGGCGGCAACGTCAAGCGCCTGACCAACAGCCCCGGCTACGACGGCGGCGCGTTCTTCTCGCCCGACTGCTCGAAGATCGTGTGGCGGGCGTCGCGCCCGACCGGGACCGAGCTGACCGACTACCAGGCGCTCCTGGCCGAGCACCTCGTGCGCCCGACCAAGCTCGAGATCTGGGTCGCCGACGCCGACGGCTCCGACGCCCGGCAGGTGACCTACCTCGACGCCGCGTCGTTCGCGCCGTTCTTCCACCCCAGCGGCGAGCGCATCCTGTTCTCGTCCAACGCCGGCGACCCCAAGGGCCGCGAGTTCGACATCTGGGCGATCGACACCGACGGCACCGACCTCGAGCGCATCACCTACGCCGAGGGCTTCGACGGCTTCCCGATGTTCTCGCCCGACGGCCGCCACCTGGCGTTCTCGTCGAACCGCGGCTCGCCGCCGCCGGCGCCGGGCAGCCACAACAGCGACACCAACGTCTTCGTCGCCGACTGGATCGAGCACCCGCCGCGGGTGACCACCGCCGGCCCGGCCGACGACGCGGCCCAGGCCGTGACCTACCTGGCCGACGACGCCCGCGAGGGCCGCGGCGTCGGCACGCTCGGCCTCGACGACGCGCAGAAGTGGCTGACCGGCCAGCTGCGCGACCTCGGCGCGGTCGGCGGCCTCGCCGGGGGCGAGTTCCTGCAGCCGTTCGAGGTCACGGTCGCGGTCGCGCGCGGCAGCTCGACCGCGCTGGCGATCGACGGCGCCGCGGTCGCGGCCGACGCGTTCGCGCCGTCGCCGGTGTCGGCGTCGACCCACGTCGTGGGCGGCACCGTCTACGTCGGCTACGGGATCGTCCGCAAGAAGGGCAAGGACGTCAAGGCGATCGACGACTACAAGGGCAAGTCGGTCAAGGGCAAGGTCGTCGTGGTCCGGCGGTTCACGCCCGACGGCTTCAGCAAGCCCGACGTCGCCCGCTACGGCGACCTCAACTACAAGGCCGTGCAGGCGCGCCAGCACGGCGCGATCGGCCTGCTCGTCGTCGATCAGCCGGCCCCGGGCAAGAGCGAGGCGCCGCTGCCGACGCTCCTGCCGCGCGACGGCGCCGACGCCGGCCTGCCGGTCGTGGTCGTCCAGACCGCGGTCGGGACCGCGCTCACCAAGGGCACGCACAAGGTCGACGTGACGGTGCAGCTCGACGCGGTCAAGGCCACGACCCACAACGTCGTCGCGGTCCTGCGCGGCGGCGCCGCGGCCGCGGGCGCGCCGCCGCTGGTGGTCGGCGCCCACCTCGATCACCTCGGCATGGGCGGGCCCCAGACCGGCGCGCTCGACACCGACCTCGCGGTCCACAACGGCGCCGACGACAACGCCTCGGGCATCGCCGGCCTGATCGAGGTGGCGCGGCGCCTGGCGCCGAAGGCCGCGACGCTCCACCGCGACGTCTACCTGATCGGCTTCTCGGCCGAGGAGATGGGCATCCTCGGCTCGCAGCACCTCGTCAAGCACCCGCCCTACGCCGGCGCGCCTGTGGCGATGCTGAACATGGACATGATCGGGCGCATGCGCGACAACCTCGTGCAGGTGCTCGGCGCCGAGTCGGCGGCGGAGTGGGGCGCGCTGGTGCCGCCGCTGTGCGCGGGCGAGCGCGTCAGCTGCCAGCTCGCCGGCTCGGGCTACGGCCCGTCCGATCACATGGCGTTCTACTCGGGCGGCGCGCCGGTGCTGCACTTCTTCACCGGCGGCCACCTCGACTACCACCGCGTCACCGACGACGCGCCGCTGATCAACGCCGCCGGCATCGCCCGGGTGGCCGCGGTCGTGGCCGACGTCGCGCTCGCGCTCGACGCCGCGCCGCAGCTCACCTACCAGAAGGTCGCGCCGCCGCCGTCGGGCGGCGACATCCCGATGCGCGGCGGCTCGCTCGGCACGATCCCGGCCTACGGCGACGACGGCAAGATCCCCGGCGTGCTGCTGTCGGACGTCGTGCCCGACGGGCCCGCCGCCAAGGCCGGCCTGCGCAAGGGCGATCGCCTGATCAAGATCGGCGTCACCGAGGTGCGCTCGGTCGAGGACCTGATGCTGGTCCTCGGCGAGGCCGCCCCCGGCCAGCAGGCCACGATCGTGTTCCTCCGCGACGGCGCGCAGCAGAGCGTCAAGGCCACGTTCGGCGCGCCGCGCAGCCGCCGCTGACCGCCGACCCGCGCGCGCCGGGACGCAAACCCGGCGCGTCACCCGATCGCGGCCGGGCAGATCGTGGGATGATCGCGAGCGATGACGACCCCGACGACCCCACGTGAGGAGTCCCTCGGCAGCTACGAGATGCTGTGGGATTGCCCGCACTGCGACACCAAGAAGAACCTCGGCGTCACGCACCGGCACTGCCCCAACTGCGGCGCGCCCCAGGACGCGACCAAGCGGTACTTCCCCAGCGACGCCGAGCGGGTCGCGGTCGCGGACCACGCCTTCACCGGCGCCGACCGCGTGTGCGGGTCGTGCGGCGCGGCGCAGTCGGCCAAGGCCCACAACTGCGGCCGGTGCGGCGCGCCGCTCGACGGCACCAAGGCGGTGCCGTTCGTCGTCGAGAAGCAGCCGCTCAAGCCCCGCGGCAAGTCGTGGGGCTGGTACATCCTGGCGGCGATCGTGCTGCTGTCGGTCGCGATCTGGTGGCGCTGCATCCGCAAGAAGAGCATCGAGCTCGACGTCGCGGGCCACCGCTGGGCCACGACGATCGCGGTCGAGGAGTTCCGCGAGGTCGAGGAGACCAAGTGGCGCAACGAGGTGCCGAGCGGCGCGCGCGCGGTCAGCTGCACCAGCAAGGAGCGGTCGACCAAGAGCGTCCCCGACGGCGAGACCTGCACCAAGGTCAAGCGCGACAAGGGCGACGGGACCTTCGAGGAGGTCAACCAGTGCACGCCGAAGACCAAGAAGGAGCCGGTCTACGACGACTGGTGCGGGTACCGGATCGATCGGTGGACCACGGTCGAGACGCTCAAGCGTGACGGCGCGGGCCTCGAGGTGGCCTGGCCCGAGCCGCCGGTCACCACCGGCGTCACCGGCCCCGGCGCCCGCCGCGCCGGTGAGCGCAAGGGCGTCTACACGCTCGAGTTCAGCGACGGCAAGAAGCGCCGCACCTGCGACGTGGCCGAGGCGACCTGGCGCAAGTACAAGGACGGCCAGCACGTGAAGGCCAAGGCCCGGGCGTCGAGCGGCGATCTGGTCTGCTCGTCGCTGTAGCCCGCGCTCAGTCGGCGTCGGCGTCGCACGTGCGGCCGCTCGCGGTCGCGCGCGCGATCCACGGCTGCCCGCACACCACCGTCCAGACGCGCCCGGCACCGTCGCGCAGCGCCTGGTCGCCCTCGACGATCACCGGCAGCTTGCGCGCCCGATCGCCGGCCACGCGGTAGACGTCGGCGCCGGCCCGGGCCAGGCCGTCGCCGAGCCAGACCGCGTCGGCGGGCAGGCCCGGCGTCGCCGGCCACACGCCCTCGCCGACGGACGGCCAGGTGCCGTAGTCGGCGGTGGCGACCCGGCCCGCGCGGATCGTGATCGCCGAGATCCCGGCCGCCCGGCAGTCCTCGAACGGCAGCTCGATCGCGATCGTGCCGTCCTCGCGCTGGCGCCCGTACACGACCGCGTGCTCCCAGTCGCCGTCGACGTCGTGGTAGCCCCAGGTCGCGCCCAGGTCGTGCGAGCGCGCGATGCGCGGGCTCCAGTAGGCCTCGGGGTCGGCCTGGAGCCCGACCACCACCACCTCGGGGCCGCCGCTCACCACCGCGGCGTGGTAGCGCCAGGCGTCGTCGGCCAGGTCGGGGTCGCCGGCCTCGGGCTCGATCCGCAGCCCCGGCACCGACCGCCAGGCCTCGCGCGCGCCCGACCGCAGGCCGAGCTGGGTCCCGCGGATCGCCACGACCGTGCCGAAGCAGTCGAAGCCGACGTCGACGACCCGGCCGGGACCGTCGAGCACGCGCGCGAAGTGGGCGCCGGCGTCGGTCGACACGTAGATCGAGCGCGGGTTCCACGCGGCGACCCAGCCGACGTTCGAGGGCGCGACCGCGACGTGGTCGATGTCCTCGGGCAGCACGGGCGGACGCAGCCGCGGCGCGTCGGTGCGCGCCAGCGGACAGGCGCGCGCGGACGTCAGCGGCGCGGACACGGGTGCGGGGGTGGGCGGTGACCGCGGGACCGGCGCCATCGCTGACGGCGGCGCCGCGGGCGGTGGGCTCGCCTCGATCGTGACGATCCAGGTCACCGATGCCGACGGCGCCAGCGCCAGCCCGAGGAGCACCGCCGCGTGCAGCGCCGCGACGCCGGCCACCACGATCAGGCCGCGCCGCGAGGTGCGTCGTCGAGTCGGCGCTACCGCACGCACGAGTAGGGTCCCCATGGCCCGCCAACGCCCCGCCGCCGATCGCTATTCCGCCGCCGCCGCGCGGGGCCGCGCGTCGATGCGCGCCTACTCGGGCATCGTCGCGGGGCCGACGTCCTCGGCCTTCGGCGCGGGCGCGGGCTCCGGCTTCGCGGCGACGTTCGGCGCGGGCGCGGGCTCCGGCTTCGCGGCCGGCGTCGGCGCAGGCTCCGCCTTCGCCGTCGGCTTCGCGGCCGGCTCCGGCTTCGCGGCCGGCGTCGGCGCAGGCTCGGCCTTCGCCGTCGGCTTCGCGGCGGGCTCCGGCTCCGCCTTCGCCGTCGGCTTCGCAGCAGGCTCCGCCGTCGCCGACTTCGCCGCCGCATCGGTCTTCCCGGCGTCGGCCCCGCGCTTGCGCGTCGTCGGACCGTCGCCCGGTCGCGCCTGGGCCACGGCCGGCGCGTCCCCCTTGCTCGGCGCGGTCGCGACGGCGTCGGCGGTGTCGTCGTCGCCATCGTCGCCATCGTCGGCGGCGGCGCTCACCTTCTTGGGGCCCTTGCCGCCCGTCGCCTTGCCGCCCGTCGCCTTGCCACCCTTGCGCTGGCCCTTCGGGAGCTGCTTCCACTGCTTCTCGGCGCGGTTCGAGCGCGTGCGGTCGACCACCTTGTAGACGACCACCATCTCGCCCTTGTCGACGACCGTGTCGGGCGACTTGCGGTTGATGCGGGCCAGGTCGCGCTTGCCGAGGCCGAAGCGCTTGCCGATCTGCTCGTAGGTCTCGCGCTTGGTCGCGACGTACTCGACCCGCTCGCGCCCCGAGCGCCCCTCCGACAGCTCGAGGTGCTCCTTCGAGCCGCGGCTCACGACGATCAGGCGCCGCTCGTCGAGCAGCGCGACGTTGGCCGCGTCCGCTGACCAGGCCGGCGCCACGAACGCCTGCAGCACCATGCGCGGCTGCAGCGCCGCGTCGACGGTGACGCCGTTCCAGCGCGCCAGGTCCGCGGCCGGCACGCTCAGCGCCGACGCGACCGCGCGCAGGCCGTCGCCGGCGACCACCCGGTAGAACACCCGCCGCGCGCCCGCGACCTCGACGTCCTTGTCGGGCACGGCGACGATCAGCGCCTCGCCCGGCCGATGGTCGACCCCCGAGCCGTACAGATCGTCGGCCGCGGCCGCCAGGTTCTTGGCGCGCACGTCGGCGGCGACCCGCGGCACCACCAGCACGGTGCCGCCGGTGACCTCGGAGTCGTGATCGAGATCGTTGAGCGCGCGCAGCCTCGTGCGCGAGATGCCGAACTGCGTGGCGATGTCCTCGAAGCGCTCGCCGTAGCGCGCGACGTAGGTGTCGACGTCGTCCCAGTCGCCGCGCAGCTGCCCGAGCTTGGTCGCGAACGCGACGCCGCCGCCGGCCGGCACCCGCATCACGAACGCGCGCCCGGCCGGGGTGCGGTTCTTGCGCAGGTGCGGGTTGAGGCGCTGCAGGTCCGCGACCGAGCAGCCCGCGGCCTTCGCGATCGTGCCCAGCGCGATCGACTGCGGCACGGTCACGTCGTCCCAGCGCTCGGGCGCGCCCAGGTCGACGTCGGCGAACCCGAACGTCGCGCGGTTGTGGCCGACGATCGCCGCCGCCAGCGCCTTGGGCACGTAGATCCCCGACTCCCACGGCAGCGCGTTCTCGTAGTCGACCAGCGCCCAGAAGTCGTTGGTGTTGAAGCGCGCGATGCCCTTGAGCACCGCGCCGTAGCCGGCGTTGTACGCCGCCATCGCCAGGTCCCAGTTGCCGAAACGCTGGTACAGGTCGAGCCAGAAGCCGACCGCGGCCTCGGTCGCGCGCACCGGATCGTTGCGCTCGTCGACCCAGCGATCGATCGTCAGGCCGTAGATGCGGCCGCCGCCGGGCATGAACTGCCACAGGCCGCTGGCCCCGACCCGCGAGCGCTCGCTCGAGTCGTAGCTCGACTCGATCATCGCCACGTAGAGCAGGTCCTCGGGCAGGTGGGCCTTGCGCAGCGCGGTCAGGATCACCTCGCGGTAGCGGCCCTGCCGCTCGAGCCAGCCGCGCATGATCCGACGACCGCGCGGATCGTCCTTGTAGAAGATCAGGTAGTCGATCACCCGCCGGTCCCAGGTCATCGGCAGATCGGGCATCGTCAGGTCGGCGAGCCACGGCAGGTCAGGCCGGAGCTCGGTCGGCGACGCGGCCCGCCGCGGCCCGGTGGTGGACTCGATCCATGGCCCGGCGGCGGTCGAGAACGCCTCGAGCTCGAACTCGCGCAGCTCGTCACGCCACGGCAGGCAGCTCATGTCGACCGGGCAGCCGCGCACCGCCGTCCGCTGATCGGTCCGGGCGGTCAGCGGTGGCCGCGTCGTCACCGGCGCCGTCGCGCGCTGGTCCTGGGGCCCCGTCGTGCGCGCGTCCGGAGGCACCTCGGCGCGCGCGAAGGTCGCGGTCGCGCTCAGGCAGACCAGGGCCATGATCGATCGCCGAGCCAGCATCGCCAGACTGTAGGCGCGCGCGCGTCGGTGATCCACTTTTGCGACATCCGCCAACGGTTGCGCGCAGTTGACCGTGCCGCTGGGCCTGTGGTGATACGCCGCAGTCGCCATGCGCACAAGGTGCGTGCTAGGGTGCAACCAGTCGGCTCGAGCCGATCCAGGAGCCTCTATGCCCGGCATGGGCGAACTACTCATCATCCTTCTAATCGTGCTGGTCGTCTTCGGTGCCAGCAAGTTGCCCCAGATCGGCCACGGCCTGGGCTCGGCGATCAAGAACTTCAAGCGCGCGGCCGCGGGCGACGACGAGATCGAGGTCTCGAAGAAGGCGCTCGACGGCAAGAGCAGCAAGGAGCTCGGCGCGGGCGCCGACGAAGACGGCGAGTTCGAAGAGGTCGTCGTGCGCCGCCGCGTGAAGAAAGAGAGCTGAGCGCCAAGGCCGGACGGCGGCCAACGCTCACGGCGTTCGCTCGCCCGGAGGCCAGCGCTCACGGCCGGCCGCGTCGCCGGCCCAGCAGCTCGCGTGCGCTGGCGCGGACCGCGTCGGTCAGCTCGCTCGACGCGACGATCGCGGCCCAGTCGGCCGGCGCCAGGGTCACCACCAGGCGCAGCGCGACGTGCACCGGCGTGTGCGGGTTGAGCGCGAGCGCGCGGCGGACCCCGGCGCGCGTCGACCAGCGCCGGTGCTCGGCGACCAGGACCAGCGCCGCCGGCACCGCCGGTCGCGTCGCCGCGACCCGCACCACCTCGGGCTCGGTGAGCTGGGGGTTGTCGAGGAGGATCGCGACCACGTCGGGGTGCGGATCGCGCAGCAGCTCGGTGAGCGCGTCCCCGCGGGGCCGCCGCGCCAGCGCCTTGCGCTCACCCAGGGTCAGCGGGCGCCCGCGGTTGCGCAGCGGGCGCTCGGGCCGGAGCTGGCGATCGAGCTCGCGCCCGCTCGCGGTCGGCGGCGACGCGTTCAGGATCAGCCGCTGGAACGCGGTCGCGCCCGCGGCGTGGCCGGCGTCGTAGAGCGCGACCCGGACCGGGTACTCGAGCTCGGCCAGCGCCTGCGGCAGGCAGCCGACCGCGGCCAGCACCTCGGGATCGTCATCGCCGACGGCCGCCCGGGCCAGGAGCGCCACCACGGCCGCGACCGCGACCGCGGGCTCGGCGCCCAGGAACGTCGCGAGCTGGCGGATCTTCAGCGGCCGATCGGCGAACCGCCGCAGCCGGCTCAGGATCGGCGCGTCGGCGCCGTCGCTCACGCCCGGCGCGAAGGCCGGCCGGCCCGGCCCGTCACTCGTGCCCCTCGGCGTCGGCCATCTCCTCGAGCTTGGCCTCGAGCTCGGCGATGCGATCGGCCAGGTTGCGCACGTCCTTGTGCAGGCCCGAGAACGGCGAGATGCCGCCGATCGCCGTCCGGACCTTGCCGTCGACGCGCTTCTGCCACTCGTCGAGCGCGCGCTGCTGCTCGTTGACCCAGTGGCGGAACTCGCGCAGGACCACCAGCTCGCGCCGCCGCGGCGCGCCCGCCGGATCGCTCTCGTCGAGGTCGTCGACCTCCTCGGGCGCCGGCTCGTCGGGGTCGCGCTTGAACGGCAGCACGCTGGTGACCCGGCGCTGGGCCTCGGCGAACCACTCGCCGCCGTTCTGGATGATGTTGCGCATCGCGCCCAGCGGCATGAAGCTGCGCTGCTTCTTCTCTTCCTCGAAGATGATCTGCGCCAGCGTGACCGAGGTGAGATCCTCCTTGGTCTTGTTGTCGACGATCTTGACCTCGTCGCCGGCGCGGATCATCTCGGAGATCTGGTCGAGCGTCACGTAGCGGCTGTGCTGCGTGTCGTAGAGCTTGCGGTTGGCGTACCGCTTGATGACTCGCGCCTCGGCCATGGTGACTCCTCGAGGGCTGACCCTCTCCTCTACAGGTATCACGCGCCGCGGCACGGCGGCAACGCACCGCGGCGTAGGCTGGGGCTCGACAGGAGCCGTGGCCCTGCGCTACCCATGTCCGATGCGCGCTCACCTGGTCCTCACCGTCGCCCTCCCCCTCGCGGCCGCCTGTGGCGGTGACGACGGCGGCAGCCCCGCCATCGACGCCCCCGCGGCCTCGATCACGTCGGTCGCCTGCGGCGGGGCCACCGTCGCCGGCACCGTCACCGCCCCGGGCTTCGCGTTCGAGCCGATGGCCACCACCATCAGCGTGGGCCAGGTCGTGCGGTTCACGATGCCCGCGACCCACAACGCGGTGTCGAACACCGCGGGCCAGTTCCGCGTCGACTTCGGCGGCGACAGCTGCTTCCGGTTCGACACCGCGGGCACGTTCGGCTTCCACTGCGAGCCGCACCAGTTCACCGGCACGATCGTCGTCCAGTAGCGCGTGCCGTTCCCCGGCTTCGAGCTGGCGTGCGTCGCGATCGTGGCGCTGGCGCTGGCGGCGCTGGCGCGCACGCGGCCGTGGCGCGGCCTGCTGTTCGACTACGCCGCGCTCGCGGTCGCCGGCTGGGTCGGCGAGCAGACCTGCATCGCCTGGTACGACTTCTACCGCTACGCGCCGAGCTGGCACGGCCGCCTCGGCCACGTGCCGGCGCTGATCCCGATCATCTGGCCGCTGGTGATCCTGTCGGCGCGCGCGGTCGTCGACGCGGTCGCCCCCGGGCTGGGGTGGCGCCGGCCGCTGGTGGTCGGCGCGCTGGTGGCGTTCGACGCCTCGCTGGTCGAGGTGATCGCGGTCGCGGCGGGGCTGTGGGGCTGGGCCGAGCCCGGCCACCTCGACGTCCCGGTGCTGGGCGTCCTCGGCTGGGGCTTCTTCGCCGGCGGCGCCGACGTCGCGCTGCGCCAGCGACCGTCGCTGCGCCCGCTGGCGCTCCTCGGCGCGCTGGCCCTGACCCACGCGCTGATCGTCGGCGCGTGGTGGGCGCTGTTCCGCTGGACCGTCCGCGGCGACCTCGGCGACGCGTCGGTGGTGGCCGTCGTCGCGCTGGGCGCCGCGCTGGTGCCGGTCGCCGTCGCGCTGCGCCGGCGCGGGCGCACGCTGCCGCTCGACGTCGCGCTGCCGCGGATGATCGCCGCCAGCCTGTTCGTCGTCACGCTGGTCGTCGTCGCCGGCGCCGCCACCCGCCTGTGGCTCCACACCGCCGCGGTGGCCGTGCCCTACCTGGCGCTGACCGCGCTGCCGACGCGGCGCTGACCCGGCTGCGGCGGATGACCGCAAGCGAGCCTGGCCGGTCGCCCGCCCGCGCCCGCCGGCGGGGCGTATGCTGGCGCCACCGTCGGCGCTGGCGCCGGCAGGAGGTGCTCGTGACCCTCTCCTTCACGCTCAACGGCTCGCCGGTCACGGTCGAGCCGCGCCCCGACGAGTCGCTGCTCGAGACCCTGCGCGAGCGCTGCGGCGTCCACTCGCTCAAGGACGGCTGCGCGCCCCAGGGCCAGTGCGGCTGCTGCCTGGCGATCGTCGGCGGCCGCGCGGTCGTCACCTGCGCGATGCCGGCCGCCAAGGCCGCGGGCAAGGAGATCGTGACCCTCGACGGCGTCCCGGCCGCCGAGCGCCAGCAGATGGCCGACGCGTTCGTCGCCGCCGCCGGCCTGCAGTGCGGCTTCTGCATCCCCGGCATCATGGTGCGCGCCAAGCACCTGCTCGATCACACGCCCGATCCGTCGCGCGACGAGATCGCCCGGGCCATCGACGTCCACCTGTGCCGCTGCACCGGCTACGTCAAGATCATCGACGCGGTCCAGCTCCTGGCCCGGGCCCGCCGCGGCGAGGTCGTGCCGACGCCCCACCCCGACGGCGGCGTCGGCGATCGGGTCGCGCGCTACCGCGGCGCCGATCTCGCCCTCGGCGTGCGCCCCTACGTCGCCGATCTGCGGCGCGACGGCATGCTCTTCGGCGCGCTCCACCTGACCGCGCACCCCCGCGCCAGGGTGGTCCGCATCGACACCGCCCGCGCCGCCGCGCACCCCGGCGTGGTCGCGGTCGCGACCTACCGCGACGTCCCGGGCCAGCGCTGGTACGGCCTGATCAAGCAGGACTGGCCCGCCTTCGTCGCCGAGGGCGAGGAGGTCCGCTGCGTCGGCGACGTGCTGGCCGCGGTCGCCGCGATCGATCAGGCCACCGCCCGGGCCGCCGCCGCGCTGATCGACGTCGAGTACGAGGTGCTGCCGCCGGTGACGTCGCCGGCCGAGGCGCTGGCGCCCGGCGCGCCCCAGGTCAACCCGACCTACGGCAACGTGCTGTCGCACACGCGCATCCGCCGCGGCGACGTCGACGCCGCGCTGGCCGCGAGCGCCCACGTCGTCACCGGCACCTGGACCACGCAGCGCATCGAGCACCTGTTCCTCGAGCCCGAGAGCGCGCTGGTCGAGCCGGGCCCGCGCCCGGGCACGTACAAGCTCTACAGCCAGGGCCAGGGCGTCTTCGACGATCGCCGCCAGTGCGCGGCGTTCCTCGGCATCCCCGAGGACGATCTCGCGGTCGAGCTGGTGCCCAACGGCGGCGCGTTCGGCGGCAAGGAGGACATGTCGGTCCAGGCCCAGACCGCGCTGCTCGCGCACCTGACCCAGCGGCCGGTGCTCGTGACGCTGACGCGGGAGCAGTCGGTGCGCATGCACCCCAAGCGCCACCCGATCGCGATGACGTACACCGTCGGCTGCGACGCCGCCGGCGCGCTGACCGCGGTCAAGGCCGAGATGATCGGCGACACCGGCGCCTACGCCTCGGTCGGCGCCAAGGTGCTCGAGCGCGCCGCCGGCCACGCCTGCGGGCCGTACCGCGTGACCAACGTCTCGGTCGACGCGATCGCCGCGGTCACGAACAACCCGCCGTGCGGCGCGATGCGCGGGTTCGGCGCCAACCAGGCCGCGTTCGCGATCGAGGGCTGCATGGATCTGCTGGCCGCCCAGGTCGGCCTCGACGGCTGGGAGATGCGCTGGCGCAACGCCGTCGAGATCGGCGACACGTTCGCGTCGGGGCAGGTGTTCGAGAAGTCGGTCGGCTTGAAGCAGACCTTGCAGGCGGTCAAGCCCGCCTACGACGCCGCGCGCGCCGCCGGGGCCGCGGTCGGGATCGCCTGCGGCCTCAAGAACAGCGGCATCGGCAACGGCGCGGTCGAGTGGGGCAAGGCCCGGCTGGTGGTCGAGGCCGACGGCACGGTGTCGCTCTACAACGGCTACACCGAGATGGGCCAGGGCCTGCTGACGGTGCTGGCCCAGTTCGCGGCCGAGGTCAGCGGGCTGCCGTCGTCGGTGTTCCGGCCCAAGGTCGACTCGACGTTCGCGCTCGGCTGCGGCCAGACCACCGGCTCGCGCGCGACCTTGTTCGGCGGCAACGCCGTGGTCAGCGCCGCGACCAAGCTGCGGGCCGCGCTCGACGCCGGTCGCACGCTGGCCGAGCTGGCCGGCGAGGTGTTCGCGGCCGACGTGATGATCGACGACACCACCGCGCCCGGCGCCGACGTCGCCAAGGTCAAGACCCACACCTCGTTCGGCTTCGCGACCCAGGTGGTCATCCTCGACGACGCCGGCCGGGTCGCGCGGGTCGTCGCCGCCCACGACGTCGGCCGCGCGGTCAACCCCGACCTGTGCGAGGGCCAGCTCGAGGGCGCGGTCCACATGGGCCTGGGCTACGCGCTGACCGAGGAGCTGGCGTGCGAGGGCGGCTGGCCCACGACCCACAAGCTGCGCGAGCTGGGCGTGCTGCGGGCCCGCGACATGCCGACGGTCGAGGTGATCCTCGTCGAGGATCCCGAGCCCGAGGGCCCGTTCGGCGCCAAGGGCGTCGGCGAGATCGGCCTGGTGCCGACCGCCGGCGCGGTCGCCGGCGCGCTGGCCGCGTTCGACGGCGAGCGGCGCTACACCCTGCCGATGCGCGACGCGCCGGCGGCGCGGGCGATGAGCGTCGGCAAGCGCGGCGGGGCCAAGGCCGCGCCATGACCGCGGGCCTGGTCAACGCCCACACCCACCTGTACAGCGGGCTCGCGCCGTACGGGCTGCCGGCGCCGACGGTGGCGCCGACCTGCTTCGTCGAGATCCTCGAGCGGGTCTGGTGGCGGCTCGACCGCGCGCTCGACCACGCCTCGCTGCAGGCCGCGGCCGAGCTCTACGTCGCCGAGGCCGTGGCCGCGGGCACCGCCGGGCTCATCGATCACCACGAGTCGCCGGGGTTCATCGACGGCTCGCTCGACGTGCTGGCCGACGCGTGCGCGCGCTTCGGCATGCCGGCGGTCCTGTGCTACGGCGCCACCGAGCGCAACGGCGGCCGCGCCGAGGCCCGCGCCGGCCTGGCCGAGTGCGCGCGCCTGGCCCGGGCCAACACCCGCCCGCTGGTCCGGGTCGCGGTCGGATTGCACGCGTCGTTCACCGTCTCCGACGAGACGATCGCCGAGGCCGCCGCGCTCGCGCGCGAGCTCGGCACGGTGCTGCACGTCCACGTCGCCGAGGACGGCGCCGACGTCGCCGACGCCCGGGCCCGCGGCTACCTCGGCGTGATCGATCGCCTGGCCCGGCACGGCGCGCTGGTGCGCGGCTCGATCTTCGCGCACGGCGTCCACCTCTCCACGGCCGAGGTCACGGCCTGCGCCGACGCCGGCTGCTGGCTGGTGCAGAACCCGCGCTCGAACAAGGGCAACCAGGTCGGCTACCCGACGGCGCTGGCGGCGTCGGCGCGGGTCGCGCTCGGCACCGACGGCTACCCGGCGGTGATGGCCGACGAGGAGGCCGCGCTCCTGGCCGAGTCCGCCGCCCACGGCGACGATCCGATGCGGGTCGCCGCGCGCCCGACCGCCGGCGCCGCGCTCCTGGCCGAGCGGTTCGGACACCCGGTGCCCGCACCCGACGTCGCGACCGTCGCCGCCGCCGCCGCCGCGCTCGAACAGGTCCGCGCCCGCGCCCACGAGGTCGCGCCGGCGCTGTGGGCGCGCATGCGCGCGATGTCCTGAGCTCCGCCGAACCCTCCGCCGAACCCTCCCTCCGGCGGGGCAGGCCCCACAGGGCGGGGGCCCGACCGACGTACCGACAAGCCCTGAACCTCCGTCCACCGACGCGCCGCGCGTCGACCTCACCCTCACCGAGTACCCCATGAGCCGACCCGCCCTCGAGACCGAGATCGTCGACCGCGCCACCCGCGACCGCACCGTGGCCCTGTTCCGCGAGCGCCGGATCGTCCTGCCGACGCTGGGCGAGCTGGCCGATCCGACGACGATCCCCGCGAGCCACGACGCCGCGCTGGCCACGACCGACCCCGACGCGCCGGCGCCGGCCAACCTGTTCCGGGTCCACTGGCACAACGCCGGCGACCGCCGGGCCCGGATCGCGGTGCCCGAGCACGTCGTCCTGCCGCCGGCCCTGACCGGCGTCCCCAGCCCGATCGTGGTGGCGTTCGGCGATCACTTCCCGATGATCACCGCGCACAAGGTGCTGGCCGCGTACGGCTGCCTGGTGCCGCGGCTGATGACCGGCCAGTTCGATCCCACCCGCCACCGCGCGGTCTGGCCGTCGACCGGCAACTACTGCCGCGGCGGCGTCGCGATCTCGCGCATCCTCGGCTGCCGCGGCGTCGCGGTGCTGCCCGAGGGCATGAGCGCCGAGCGGTTCCACTGGCTCGAGCGCTGGGTCGCCGACCCGGGCGACATCGTCCGCACCGTCGGCACCGAGAGCAACGTCAAGGAGATCTACGACACCTGCGCCGAGCTCGACCGCGATCCCGACAACGTGATCTTCAACCAGTTCTCGGAGTTCGCGAACCACCTCGTCCACCTCCACGTCACCGGCCCGGCGCTGGCGCGGGTGTTCACCGCCGCCGCCGCCACGCGCCCGGGCCTGCGCCTGGCCGCGTTCGTCTCGGCCACCGGCTCGGCCGGCACGATCGCCGCCGGCGACTACCTGAAGGACCACCACGGCGCGCGCATCGTCGCGGTCGAGGCGCTCGAGTGCCCGACCATGCTCTACAACGGCTTCGGCGAGCACAACATCCAGGGCATCGGCGACAAGCACATCCCGTACATCCACAACGTCACCAACACCGACGTCGCGGTCGCGGTGTCCGACCGCGCCACCGACGAGCTCAACGTCGTCTTCAACACCGACGTCGGCCGCGCGGCCCTGGCGGCGCGCGGCGTCCCGGCCGAGGTGGTCACCGCGCTCGCGCACTTCGGCCTGTCGTCGATCTGCAACGTGCTCGCGGCGATCAAGACCGCGAAGCAGCTCGGGCTCGGCCCCGACGACGCGCTGGTCACGGTCGCCACCGACGGCGCCGCGATGTACGCGACCGAGGTCGACAAGGCCATCGGCAAGCGGTTCGGCGGCACCTTCGATCGGGCCGCGGCCGAGCGCGCGCTCGACCTGCACCTGGCCGGCGCCACCACCGAGCACACGCTCGTCCTGGCGCCGATCGATCGCGACCGCATCTTCAACCTCGGCTACTTCACCTGGGTCGAGCAGCAGGGCGTCGCGCTCGCCGACTTCGAGCGCCGGCGCGGCCAGGACTTCTGGCGCGGGCTGCGGGCGGCGGTGCCGATCTGGGACGACCTCATCCGCGGGTTCAACGACGACGTCGGGGTGGCGCCAGCGTCGTGACCGCGCTGCGCTGCACCGGCTGCGACCTCCAGATCGCCGCCGACGCGCCCTGGCCGTTCCGGTGCCCCCACGCCGGCGACGGGCGCGATCACGTGCTGGCGCGGGACGCGGCGCCGGCCTGGCAGGTCGCGGCCGGCCCGATCGCCGGCGACCCGTTCGTGCGCTACCGCGCGCTCGCGTACCCGTGGCAGGTGGCCCGCGCCCGGGGCCTGACCGACGACGCCTACGTCGCGCTGGTCGCGCAGCTCGACCGCGCGGTCGCCGCCGTCGACGGCCACGGCTTCGCGATCACGCCGTACCGACGCCTCGACGACGACCGGCTGTGGGCCAAGGACGAGACCGACAACGTCGCCGGCTCGCACAAGGCCCGGCACCTGTTCGGCCTGGCGCTGTGGCTCGAGGTCGCCGCGCGCACCGGCCTGGTCACCGACGACGATCGCGCCCGCCCCCTGGCGATCGCCAGCTGCGGCAACGCGGCCCTGGCGGCGGCGGTCGTGGCGCGCGCGCTCGAGCGGCGGCTGCGGGTGTTCGTGCCGCCGTCGGCCGACCCGGCCGTGGTCGCGCGCCTGACCGCGCTCGGCGCCGAGCTCGAGGCGTGCCCCCGCCGGCCCGACGATCCGCCCGGCGATCCTTGCTACCACCGCTTCCGCGCCGCGGTCGCCGCCGGCGCGCTGCCGTTCACCTGCCAGGGCAGCGACAACGGCCTGACCATCGACGGCGGCGTCACCCTCGGGCTCGAGCTGGCCGAGCAGGACGCCGCGCGCGGCGCCGGTCCGCTCGATCGGGTCGTGGTCCAGGTCGGCGGCGGCGCGCTCGCGAGCGCCGTGGCCCAGGGACTGCGCTGGGCCCACGACCGCGGGGTGATCGCGCACGTGCCCGCGGTCCACGCGGTCCAGACCGCCGGCTGCTTCCCGCTCGTACGCGCGTGGCGCCGGGTCGCGCGCGCGCTGGCGATCGCCCTGTCGGCGCCGGTCGCGCCGGCCGCCGATGACGCCACCGACGCCGACGGGGCCCACGCCGACGCCGCCGTCGCCCGCTGGCTGACCGCGCACGCGCCGCCGACGGCGATCGCCGCCGCGATCACCACCGCCGCGGTCGACCGCGCGCTGTTCATGTGGCCGTGGGAGCAGGAGCCGCGCAGCGTCGCCTCGGGCATCCTCGACGACGAGACCTACGACTGGCTGGCGATCGTCCGCGCGATGCTCACGACCGGCGGCTGGCCGGTGGTGGTCACCGAGGCCGAGCTGCTCGCCGCCCGGGCCCGCGCCGCCGCCGCCGGGATCCGCGCCAGCGCCACCGGCGCCGCGGGCCTGGCCGGCGTGGCGACGATCACCGAGGCCGCCGGGCCGCGCGGCGCCGACGCGCGCGTGGCGGTCCTCCTCACCGGAGTCGAGCGATGACCCGCACCGTCCGCGTCGCGCTGACCGAGACCTGCAACGCGTACCTCCTCACCGGAGTCGAGCGATGACCCGCACCGTCCGCGTCGCGCTGACCGAGACCTGCAACGCCTACCGCGGCATGCCCGCGACCGTCGAGGAGCTGCCGGCCCTGGCCGAGCACCTCGACCTCGTCCGCGCCGCCAACGTCGATCACCACGTCGCGCTGATCCGCGCGGCCGCGGCCCTCGGGACGCACGTCGTCGGCCTGGGCGAGCTGTTCACCGGGCCCTACTTCGCGCTCGGCCGCGACCCGATGTGGCGGGCGCTGGCCGAGGACGCCGTCACCGGCCCGACGGTGTCGACCCTGCGCGAGGTCGCGCGCGCCACCGCGCAGGTCGTGGTCGCGCCGATCTACGAGCTCGACCCGCGCACCGGACGCCGCTTCAACACCGCGGTGGTGATCGGCGCCGACGGCGAGGTCCTCGGCAAGTACCGCAAGACCCACATCCCGGTCGGCGCCAACGAGCAAGCGGCGTTCTGCGAGACCTTCTACTACGACGCCTCCGACGGCGACCTCGGCGCCTGGCCCGCCAACCGCTCGACCAACCCGTACTTCCCGGTGTTCGAGACCGGCCGGGTCCGGCTCGGCGTCGCGATCTGCTACGACCGCCACTTCGAGGGGGTCATGGCCGCGCTCGCCGACAACGGCGCCGAGCTGGTGCTGTCGCCGGCGGTGACCTTCGGCGCCAAGTCGCGGCGCATGTGGGACCTGGAGTTCGCCGTCGACGCCGCGCGCCACAACCTCTACATCGCCGGCTCCAACCGCAAGGGCGTCGAGCTGCCGTGGACCCAGCCGTACTTCGGCGCCAGCCACGTCGTCGGCCCCGCCGGCCTGGTGCCGCCGCTGCCGAGCCAGCCCGAGCTGATCGTCGCCGATCTCGATCTCGACGCGCTCGCCGGCGCCGATCCGTCGGGCTGGGACCTGGCCCGCGATCGCCGGCCGGCGATCTACCGCAGCTCCCGACGACTGACCTGGAGGATCTGGTACATGGCACCGATGACCACCCCGACCGGACGCCCCGCCGCCTGGACGCTGACGCTGGCCGCGATGATCGCCGGCGCCGCTGCGTGCAAGCAGGCACCGTCGAATTGCCCGCCGGTCACCGCCGCACCCGCCGCACCCGCCGCACCCGCCGCGCCCGCCGCGCCGACGCCCACACCCGCCGCCGCCCCAGCGCCCGAGGTCCCGGCCCTTCCGCCGCCGGCCAACGCGGTCCAGGCCGAGATGCAGCTCCTCGAGCGCGCGGTGCGGATAGCGGTCACCGCGGTCGGCCGCGATCAGCTCGCCGAGATCCCGCACGCGATCCACGCGGTCCACGAAGCCCGCACCGCCACCGAGCAGGCGCTCGAGGCCGGCGCCTGGAAGCCCGTGACCGGCACGGTCGAGGCGTTCGCGGCGGTCGACGCCGAGTTCCACACCCGCCTCGAGGCCCTGGTCGAGGGCGCGCTGGCCAAGGACCACGCCGCCACCGCGGCCGCGCTCGGCAACGTCCTCGCCGGCTGCCAGACCTGCCACGCCACCTACCGACCGACGCTGCGGACCAGCGCCGCGCCCACGACCGCGCCAGCGCCCGCCGACGACCACGCGCACCACTGACCGTCGACTACCCGCCCGCCACCTCGCGCACGACCTCGAGCAGCACGTCGGCGCCCGCGATCAGGTCCGCCGGCGCGGTGTGCTCGCGGACGTTGTGGCTGATGCCGCCGACCGACGGCACGAAGATCATGCCGGTCGGGCAGCGCGGCGCGAACATCTGGGCGTCGTGGCCGGCGCCGCTCGGCATCCGCCGGACGGTGTGGCCCTGGGCCCGCGCCACCTGCTCGACCCGATCGATCATCGCCGGCGCGAACGCCACCGGCTCGAACCGCGCCAGCGTCCGCTGCGCCACGGTCACGCCCTCGGCCGCGGCGATCTGGTCGACGAACGCGAACGTGTCGCGCTCGGCCCGCTGCAGCGTGGCCTCGTCGGTGTTGCGCAGATCGATCGTCATCACGACCTGGTTGGGGATGACGTTGACCAGGTTGGGCCGGACCGTCAGGTGGCCGACGGTCGCGACCTGGGCGCCGCCGTAGTCGCGGGCCAGCCGGCGCACGAAGCACGCGATCTCGGCGGCGACGTAGCCGGCGTCGGCGCGCATCGCCATCGGCGTGGTGCCGGCGTGGTTCGACACGCCGCCCAGCGTCAGCTCGGTCCACGAGATGCCCTGGACGCCCGTGACCGCGCCGATCGTGACGCCCTCGCGCTCGAGCACCGGCCCCTGCTCGATGTGCAGCTCGAGGTACGCGGCCGCGCGCACCGCGTCGACCGGGGCGGCGCCGGCGTAGCCGATCCGCGCCAGCTCGTCGCCGACCCTCGCGCCGTCGATGCCGACCGTGGCCAGCGCGACGTCGAGCGCCAGCGCGCCCTGGTGGACCGCGCTGCCCATCATGTCGGGCTGGAACCGCGCGCCCTCCTCGTTGGTGAAGAACCCGACCGCGATCGGGTGCCGGGTCGCGATCCCGGCCTCGGCCAGGCGCTCGATCACCTCGAGCCCGGCCAGCACGCCGTAGTTGCCGTCGTACTTGCCGCCGGTGCGCACGGTGTCGATGTGCGAGCCGATGATCACCGGCGGCAGGTCGGCGGTGCCGGCGCGGGTGCCGAGCACGTTGCCGATGCCGTCGACCGTGATCGCCAGCCCGAGCGCGCGCATCCACCCGACCACCAGCTCGCGGCCCGCGCGGTCGGCGTCGGTCAGCGCCAGCCGACACACGCCGCCGCCGTCGATGGCGCCGACCTCGGCCAGCGCGCCCAGCCGACGCCGCAGCCGGTCGCCGTCGACGCGCACCGCCGCGGTCACGACGCCACCTCGGCGACGCCGGCGTTGAGGTAGTTCACCGTCGGCGCGCTGAACACCGCCGCGTCGATCCAGCGCAGGAGCTGGAGCGGCGTCAGGTCGACCTCGCCGTCGGCGACGCCGGCCAGGGTCGCGACCGGATCGTCGGGGTCGAGCGTCAGGTCGAAGCCGGGCCCGACGTAGCGCACGCGCGCGCCCCGCGGCGTCAGGCTCAGCTCGCGGCCGTCGATGCGCCCGAGCACCCGGCGCTCGCCGTCGACCACCTCGACCGCGAAGCCGTCGTGGGTCGCGAACCGGCGCCAGTCGGCGGCGGTCCCGAAGAACCGCGGCTTGATCGCGTACGGGCCGCCGTCCTCGGGGCAGAACACGTCGCAGTTGCCGCACTCGTTGCAGAAGTCGGCGAAGTTCGCGAACTGCAGCGCCCGCTCGATCGTCAGCGCGCCGTCGGTGCGCGCCGCCCAGGCGGCGCCGACCTGGCGCACGAACACGATCGGCTGCGTGACCGCCGGCAGCGTGAACGTGAAGTTGGCGTCGTTGGGGCACACCGGCACGCACTTGCTGCAGGTGACGCAGTCGAACAGCGCCAGGTGGCTGCCGAGCTTGCGCGGCGGCTTCTTGTTGGCCGCGTGGGCGTAGCGCGGGTCGCGCGTGACCGCCGGCACGTGGTGGGCGGTGTTGTGCAGCGCCGTCGCCGCCGCCCACCGCGCCAGCAACGCCGGCCCCGCCGCCGCGAGCAGATCGCCGCCGCCCGCCAGCGCCGCGGCGCACGCGGCCCGGGTGTCGTCGTCGAGATCGTGCAGGTCGGCCAGGCCGAGCGCGCCCAGGCCGTAGGCGCGGATGACGTAGCCGTCGATCGTGCGCACGCCCAGGTCGGTCATGCGCGCCAGCAGCGGCTCGGCGTAGCGGGCCGCGCGGGCGTACCCGCCCGGCTGCAGCAGATCGCTGCAGACCGTGACCGGCACCAGGCCCAGCGCGACCGCGTCGGCGAAGTTGCCGCGATCGATCCCGGCCGAGAACGAGATCGCGAAGCGCCCGCCGAAGCTCTTCCGGAACGCCTGCACCAGGTTCATCGCCAGCACGTGCAGCGGCGGCCCCGACAGGTACATCTCCTGCTCGGACGCGGGGAAGAACGCGCGGTTGTTCTCGACGATCAGCGTGTTCGTGAACTTGACCCCGAACGACCGCCCGAGCGCGGCCGCGCGCGTGCCCAGCCGGTCGACGAAGCCCTGCATCTGCGCCCACGTCGCGTCGCGCGTGAACGCGCTGTCGGGCACGACCACGTCGCGGTAGCCCAGCACGTCGTGCAAGAGCTCGCGCAGCCGGGCCGGGCCCAGGAGCATCGGGTTGAGCTTGACGTTGCAGTCGAGCTCGTCGTGCTCGAGCAGGTACGCCAGGATCCGCTCGATCTCGTCGGGCGGGCAGCCGTGGAAGGTCGACAGGGTCAGCGTGTCGGCCAGCCGGGTCGGGTAGTCGAGGTCGCGGTACGCGGCGTACTCGGCCGGCAGCTCGGCCCGCAGCCGGTCGACGATCGGCCGCGCGTCCTTGAGCCCGGCGATGAAGCGCTGGATCGGCGCGCTCTGGACGCCGGCCAGGTCGTAGCCGACGCTCATGTCGTAGGTGACGCGCTCGAAGCCGGGCACGATCGGCACCTTGCCGCTGGCGCGCAGGATCTCGATCAGCATCGCGCCCTTGACGTACTCGTCGAGCGACTCGGCCAGGCGCAGCTCCTGGCTCCACTCGACGTTGTAGCCGACGGTCTGCATGTCGATGCACGGGCGCGGGATGACCAGGTCGTCCTTGATCTGGACGGTCTTGAGCTCCATCACCCGGCAGCCGGCCAGCCACGACAGCACCAGGTTCTGCGCCATCTGGGTCTGCGGCCCCGCCGCCGGCCCCAGCGGCGACGACGGCGCGTGGCCGTGGAAGCGCACCGACAGATCGTGGGCGGGGCTGCCGTAGAAGCCCTTGGCGATCGGCAGGTCGAAGATCGAACCACGCTCGTCGAGCTCGCGCAGCGCGCGCCGGACGAGGGCCGCGAATGGGTACGGGCGGAGGTCAGCCATGCTGGGCCGATGGTACGCCCCTGGCTCGGCGGCGCGGGCCGCGGCCGGGGGCGCGACCGAACGCCGCGGCCCGTCGGTCAGAGGTAGACGTTGACCGGCAGGCCGGCCTCGCGCCACAGCGCCGTCCCGACCAGGAACAGCACCAGCTGGGCGGTGCCGACGTGGGTCAGGACGATGCAGTCCCGCGGCGTGAGCCCGCGCCGCCACCAGCGGCGGTAGAGCACCAGCTGCACGAGCGGCGCGACCAGCATCAAGAGCTCGCGCAGCCCGAGCTGGCCGGCCCCGACCGCGGCCACCAGCACGACCGACGCCCCAGCAGCAGCGCGTCGATGATCTGGCGCGCGCGCGCCGGGCCGTGCACCACCGGGTAGGTCGGCACGCCCTCGGCGCGATCGCCCTCGAGGTCGCGCAGGTCGTACAGGATCTCGTAGGTCAGCTCGAACGGGATGAAGAACAGCACCAGCGCGATGATCGCCGCGTCGCTGATGACCAGCGGCGTGCCGTCGTGGATCGCCGCCGCCAGCGGGTAGACGAAGCACGTCAGCACGAACAGCAGCGCCGAGCCGAAGTTCTTCCAGAAGTACATCTCCTTGAAGCGCGTGAGCCCGCGCAGCGACGGCACGATCGGGTAGTTGTAGCCGAGCCCGATCACCTGGACCGCGATCCGCCACGGCGTCAGCGCCGGCAGCGCCAGGTGGGTCGCGCCGATCGAGCCCACCAGCAGCGCCACCGAGCCCCACGTGATCAGCCGCTGGTGGCGCGCGACCCGGGCCGTGCCGCGGATGCCGTTCTTGGCGTCCTCGGCCAGGTCGGTCACCCGGTTCATGATGTTGATCAGGAACCAGTCGAGGCCGGCGATCGCGCCGATCGCCCACGGGTACCGCCCGGTCATGAGCCACCCGAACACCACGGCGGCGACCGCGCCGATCAAGAGGATGTGGAAGCGCGTGATCGCGGCGGCGTCGGCCACGGCCGCGCGCAGCCGGCTCTCGGGCGGGGTCATCGGCGCCACTGTACAAGCCCGGCCGGGCGATGGGTCGGTCGGCGCCGCCGCGCGCGCGATCGCCGCCGCCGCGCGCGCGATCGCCGCGCTGCCCGCGCCGCGGTCAGCGCCCACGCCGGGCGAACACGTCCTGGCGCGCGGTCGCGCAGATCGCCGCGACCGCGGCGTGGCGGATCGTGCGCTCGGTCGAGATGGCGTAGAAGCGCTGGCGCAGCGCCGGCAGCCGCGCCACGACCTCGACCCGCTGCCGCCGACAGACCTCGGCCTCGATCACCGTCGGCACCGCGAACACGCCCAGGCCGCGCTCGCCCAGCGCCTCGACCAGCGCGAGGTCGTCGAGCTCGGCGATGATCTTCGGGCGCACGTCGACCGCCGCGACCCACGCGTCGAGGGCGCGCCGCACCGCCGACCGCGCCCCCGGCATCAGGAACGGCGCGCCGCGCAGGCGCGCAGGCGCCCGGCCGGTCAGGCGCCGGGCCAGGCTCGGCGCCGCCACCAGCACGGTGCCGCACTCGCCGAGCAGGTGGCTCCACACCCGCACCGGGCTGGGGCTGGGCGCGGGCCCGTCGGCCAGGACCACCTCGACCGCGCCGGTCGCCAGCTCGGCCAGGAAGTCCGCGGCCGGGCGATCGTCGCGGCCGACGATCCGCACCGGCGGCTCCAGGCGCAGCGCCGGCTCGAGCATCCGGTACACCATCGCCCGCGGCACCGCGTCGTCGATCCCGATCACCAGCGACGGCGGCGGCGGCGGCCCGTCCTGGTCGAGCCGGTCGAGCAGGCCGGTCCCGAGCGCGAAGATCTGCTCGGCGTAGCGCAGCGCGGTGCGCCCGGCCTCGGTCACCACCAGGCCGCGGCCCTTGCGGGCGAACAGCCGCACGCCGATCACCCGCTCGAGCTGGTGGATCTGGGCGCTGATCGTCTGCGGCGCCAGGCCCAGCTCGGCGCTGGCCGCGGCGACCGACCCCAGCCGGGCCGTCGCCCAGAAGTACTGGAGGTGGTGGTAGTTCAGCCAGCGCGGCACGCCCTACCATACATCGGTTTTTACGATGGGTTAGCGTAACAATTCCTCCTGGTCGAACGATGCCTCGACGCGGTACCACCGCGCCATGTCCACCGCGCCGGTCGTCGATCCCAGCACCCGCCTCCGCACCCTCATCGCCTCCGTCGACCACGAGCTGGCCCAGGCCGCGCCGGCGCCGGCGCTCCAGGGCGCGTTCGCGGCCCTGGTCGAGGCCCTCGCGCTCGGCCCGGAGCCGGAGATGCGGGCGTGCCCGGCGTGCCAGGCCCCGTGCCGCGCCAACGCCCAGCGCTGCGGCTTCTGCTGGCAGGTGCTGCCGGCCCTGGCCGCCGTCGCCCCCGTCGTCGCGCCGCTCGCCAAGCCCGAACCGGCCGCGCCGACGCCGACCGCCGGGACCGCGTGAGCACGCCCCACAGCGCGACCGCGCTCGACGGGCCCGACCTCGGCGCCCCCTGGATGCTGGTGGTCGACGGCGTCAGCCCGCGCCGGCATCGGATGACCGCCACGCTCGATCAGCTCGGCTACCGGACCTTCGGCGTCTGGACCCCGCTCGGCGCGATCGATCTCCTCGACCGCGGCGACGACCGCGTCGTGTTCGCGGCCATCGCCGAGGACGCCCGCGACGGCCACCTGCTGCGCGCGTTCCTGACCGAGCACCACCCCGAGGTCCACGTCGTCGTGATCGCCGACCGGATCCGCGCCGGCACGATCGTCGAGGCCGCCCTCGGCGGCGCCGCCAGCGCGTGGCAAGGCGCCCCGCCGCGTCCACCTGAGGCGTGAGCCGTCAGCGGCCGGCGGTCTGACGCAGGAGCGCCGCGTCGAACTGCGTCGGCGGCACCTTGAGCGCGCGGTACGACACGTCGCCGGCCAGGCCGACCTCGAGGACCACGTCGCCGTCGGCGTCGAGCTCGGTGAGCACGCGCGGATCGTCGGCGACGAAGCCCCAGGCGATCACGGTCGTCCCGTCGGCGTGGCGCCGACAGCCGCCCTGGTGCCCGCTCTGGGCGGCGCCGAGGTGCTGCCACACCAGCGTGGCCGTGCCCGCGACCTGATCGAGCGCGTACTCGGCGCAGCGCGCCACGCCGGGCACCGCCACGCCGTGGTTGTCGTACAGCATGACGTTGCCGCTCGGCAGGAACCGCGCGTCGTGCTGCTTGTAGAAGGCCGTCTGCGGATCGGCCGTGACCGCGAGGTACGCGGCGCCGTCGCGGTTGACCGGGCTGCCGCCGACCTTCCACGCGACCTGCCCCGAGGTCCGCTCGACGTAGAACAGCGCGTCGGCGTGACGCATCGACACCAGCAGGTTGCCGGCGGCGTCGACCTCGATCGAGTTGCAGTGGAACACGTCGACCACCATCGTGCCGTCGACGTCGTTGGTCGCGGGCTCGAGGCACTCCTCGACCGGGTCGACGTGATCGCTGGCGCGCCACGCCCAGACCAGGTTGCCCGCGGGATCGACCTCCTGGACCTCGCAGTCGGCGATGGTCTCGTCGGCGCCGAACGTGCTCAGGCCGGTCAGGTCGACGTGCGGCACCAGCGGGTAGCTCAGCAACACGTGGTTGCCGTTGGGGCGCTGCACCAGCTCGTGGACGTCGGTCGGCGGGCCGACGGTCTGGACCGACGTGGTCGCGTCGGTCGCGAGGTCGCGCACCACGAACGCCGTCGTCGGGCTGGTGCCGTAGGGGAACGGCTGCGAGTCCGGCACCGAGGCGATCGTGTTGGGCGCCGGCGAGCTGACGTTGACGACGCGCGTGCCGCGCCGGTACCAGACCGGCGTGCCCTGGGTGTCGAGCACCGCCGCGAACAGGACGCTGTTGACCAGGTACCAGCCCGGCGTCGGCGCGCCGACCTCGGGGTGCGTGGCGACCGTCACGACCGGGAAGTCGGCCGGCAGGCACCGCACCCAGTACTGGTCGCGCACGGACACCAGCTCGTCCTCTTGCAGCACCAGCTGCTTGGTCTCGGTGCGGACGGTGTCGGTCACCGTCAGCGTCACCGGGTTCGCGCCGGCCGCGCAGCGCACGTAGTAGTCGTGGACGTCGGGCGCGAAGCTCGGCGTGAGCGCGAGCGGTGACAGCTCGATCCCGACGATGTCGCCCGGCGGGGCGTCGTCGAGGTCGTCACCGCACCCCGTCGCCGCGACGGAGAGGACACCAGCCAGGAGCACAGCACGCGTGGACATCGGACCTCTCTCGGGGGCGGACCGCCCGCCGGAATCGTTGGTGCGCAAACATACCCGCGAACCCAGCGCTTCCGGAAGGCCGCCCCCCGCCGGTGACACGGTGGTGTGGGGACCGCCACGCGCGCCCGATCGCCGCGCCGTCACCGCCCAGCCGCGCCCACCGGCCGGCCACGCCGCCCCCGCGCCCGCCCCGGCGCCCACCCCCCCACCCGCCGCGCGAACGCGCCACACGACGGCGGGTCGACACGACCGGGGTTCGCCCCTACCCTGCACCCGTGACCGACCTCTTCAAGGACAAGGCCCAGGACTGGGACACGCGGCCCGTGCCCGCACAGATCTCGGCCGGCGTCGGCGCCGCGCTGCGCGCCCGGGTGCCGCTGTCGGCCGACCTGCGCGTCATGGATTTCGGCGCGGGCACCGGGCTCATCTGCGCCCAGGTCGCGCCCCACGTCGCCACGGTCTACGCCGTCGACATCTCGGCGGCGATGCTCGCGCAGCTCACGGCCAAGCCCGAGCTGCGCGGCAAGGTCGAGGCGCGGTGCCAGGACATCCTGACGACGCCGCTCGGCGCCCCGGTCGACCTCATCATCAGCGCGATGGCGCTGCACCACGTCGAGCACACCGACGCCGCGTGCCGGGCGTTCGCCGCGCACCTCGCGCCCGGCGGCCGGCTGGCGCTCGCCGATCTCGACGCCGAGGACGGCACGTTCCATCCGGCCGACGCCGTCGGCGTCTTCCACCACGGGTTCGCCCGCGACGCGCTCGGCGCGCTGCTCGCCGGCGCCGGCTTCACCGACGTCGAGTTCGGCACCGCCGCGCACGTCGTCAAGGACGAGCACGGCTACGACATCTTCCTCGTGACCGCGACCAAGGCCTGAGCCGGTGCGCCCCGAAATCTTGCCCCGCGCCCGCGCGCGCCACCTCACGCTCGTGGCCACCGTCGTCGGCGCCTGCGCGACCCGACCAGCGCCCACGCCGCAGCCGCCCGCGAACGCGATCGCGCCCGAGCCCGCTGCGGCGACGGGCGCCGCCGACGCCCCCGCCGCGCCCGCCGCGGACGCCCCGCGCCCGCTGCACCTCGAGCACGCGCCGACCGCGGGCGTCCTCGGGAGCTCGACCCTGTCCAGCGCAGGGCAGTTCGCGTCGCTGACCGGCGGGTCGGATCCGGACGATCCGGCGCCTGTCGCGTCGGCGCAGCTCGGCGCGGCGACGATCGTCGGCGGCCTCAGCGAGGCGGCGGTCCGCGGCGTCATCAAGCGCTCGCTCGGGCGGATCACCTACTGCTACGAGCAGTCCCTCCTCGGCGACCCGACCCTCGCGGGTCAGCTCACCGTCCAGCTCGAGATCGGCCCCGATGGTCAGGTGACCGCCGCCGACGCCGCCGGGTTCCACCAGGAGATCGCGAGCTGCGTCGCCGCGTCGGTCCGCGCGATCGTCTTC
This sequence comes from Myxococcales bacterium, assembly GCA_016717005.1. NCBI lineage: Bacteria > Pseudomonadati > Myxococcota > Myxococcia > Myxococcales > Myxococcales bacterium. The sequence goes on from JADJUF010000041.1 coordinate 333,853, forward strand.
CCCCGCCCCGCGCGCGGATCGGTCCGCGTGACCCAACCGATCACGTTCTCGTACCGCTAACGCCAGGCGACAGCGCTGACGACGACCGCCACGACCGGCCCCGCCGATCGCGCTGACGGCGACGGGCTCGGCCGAATTGGGCTGTCAACCTGGCGCCCCCGCCGTTGTAAGGCGAGAAAGCCTCAGCGATTCAAGCCTGTTACGGCCTCCCACAAACAAACAGTCTTGACTGACTGTTTTGTGCGGGGTACGCCTCCCCGCGATGACGCCGCAAGCCGCGCGCGCACCTCGGACCCAGGCTCAGCGCCGGGATGAGATGCGCCACGCGCTGCTCGAGGCCGCGGTCGACAGCCTCGTCGAGCAGGGCTTCGCGCGCACGACCACGCTCGAGGTCCAGCGCCGCGCCGGCGTCTCCCGCGGCGCGCTGCTCCACCACTTCCCGAGCAAGGCCCAGCTCCTGGTCGCCTCGATCGCGCACCTGGCCGAGCGCCGCGGCCGCGATCTCAAGCAGCGCTCGACGTCGTTGCCCACCGGCCCGGCCCGCATCGACGCGGTGCTCGAGCTCCTGTGGGAGAGCTTCGCCGGGCCGATGTTCCAGGTGGCGATCGAGCTGCGCGCCGCGGCGCGCACCGACGCCGAGCTGCGGGCCGCGCTGACGCCCATCGAGAAGCTCGTGCGCGACCGCATCATCCACCAGACCGGCGTCATGCTCGGCCCGGCGCTCGCCGCCGAGCCCGGCTACGCGGTCGCGCTCGACCTCACGCTGCACGTGATGATCGGCGCCGCCACCACCGCGTGCCTGCACGGCGAGCAGGGCCGCGCCGACGAGCTGGTCAGCCACTGGCAGCGCATGTTTCCGGCGATCGTCGCCGCGGCCGCGGGCGCCGCCGACGCGCACCACCGACAACGCACGGGAGAAGAAACGATGAGCAAGGAACTGCGGTTCGATGGCAAGGTCGCGATCGTCACCGGCGCCGGCGGCGGCCTGGGGCGCTCGCACGCGCTGCTCCTGGCGTCGCGCGGCGCCCAGGTCGTGGTCAACGATCTCGGCGGCAGCTTCACCGGCGAGGGCAAGTCGAGCTCGGCCGCCGACAAGGTCGTCGACGAGATCAAGGCCGCCGGCGGCACCGCGGTCGCCAACTACGACTCGGTCGAGTTCGGCGACGCGATCGTCAAGACCGCGGTCGACGCCTTCGGCAAGGTCGACATCCTCATCAACAACGCCGGCATCCTCCGCGACGTCTCGTTCGGCAAGATGAGCCAGGCCGACTGGGACCTCATCTACAAGGTCCACGTCTTCGGCGCCTACAAGTGCACCGCCGCGGTCTGGGGCCTGATGCGCGACCAGGGCTACGGCCGCATCGTCATGACCGCCTCGGCCGCCGGCATCTACGGCAACTTCGGCCAGGCCAACTACTCGATGGCCAAGCTCGGCATCCACGGCTTCGCCCAGACCCTCGCGCTCGAGGGCAAGAAGAAGAACGTCCTGGTCAACACCATCGCGCCGATCGCCGGCTCGCGCATGACCGAGACCGTGCTGCCGCAGAACCTGATCGACGCGCTCAAGCCCGAGTTCGTGTCGCCCCTCGTCGCGCGCCTGTGCCACGAGTCGTCCGAGGAGACCGGCGGCCTGTTCGAGGTCGGCGGCGGCTTCATGGGCAAGCTGCGCTGGGAGCGCTCGAGCGGCAAGACCTTCCGCCTCGGCCGCCCGATCACGCCCGAGGGCGTCGACGGCGCGTGGAAGGACATCACGTCGTTCGAGAAGACCGAGCACCCCGGCTCGGTCACCGAGTCGATGGGCCCGATCATGGCCAACCTCGAGGCCGGCCCGTCCAAGGGCGGCAACCAGTTCATCGACGTCGACGCCGCGCTCGGCTACAAGTTCCCCGAGCAGCAGTCGAGCTACGACGAGCGCGACCTCGCGATCTACGCGCTCGGCGTCGGCGCCGCCACCGACCCCGGCGACGACAAGGACCTGCAGCTGGTCTACGAGATGCACGGCAAGGGCATGAAGGCCCTGCCGACCTACGGCGTCATCCCGGCGATCAACGTCATCCTCAAGCTCGGCAAGGAGGGCCACCGCGCGCCGGGGTTGGAGTTCGGCCTGGACCGCGTGCTCCACGGCGAGCAGTACACCGAGCTCAAGCGCCCGCTGCCGCGCGCGGCCAAGCTCACGCACCGCGGCCGCGTGAAGGACATCTTCGACAAGGGCAAGAACGCGCTGGTCGTGCAGGAGATCGTCACGTACGACGAGGCCGGCAACGAGCTGGTGCGCAACGAGATCACCACGCTGGTGCGCGGCGCCGGCGGCTGGGGCGGCGAGCGCGGCCCGTCGGCCGACGTCAACGTCCCGCCGGATCGCGCGCCCGACAAGGTCATCGAGGAGCAGGTCCCGGTGCACCAGGCGCTGCTGTACCGCCTGAGCGGCGACTGGAACCCGCTGCACGCGGACCCGGGCATGGCCAAGGCCTTCGGCTTCGACAAGCCGATCCTCCACGGCCTGTGCTCGTTCGGCTACGCGGGGCGGCACGTCCTCGCCGGCTTCGCGCCCGAGGGCAACCCCGACTTCATGAAGTCGATCCGCGTGCGGTTCGCCAAGACCGTGCTGCCGGGCGACACGCTGGTCACCGAGATGTGGAAGGAGAGCGATCAGAAGATCGTCTTCCAGACCAAGGTCAAGGAGCGCAACGAGGTCGTGATCTCGAACGCGGCGGTCGAGTTCTGGAAGGAGATCCCGAAGCCGGCGGCCAAGCCGAAGGCGGCGGCGGCGGGGTGGCCGGTCCGCTGGCGCGCCAGCGCGATGCCGATCTCGACGGACATCTTCAACGCGATGAACGGCTTCGTGAAGGCGAACGCGGATGTCGCCGAGAAGGTGAAGACCGTCTTCCAGTTCAAGCTGTCGGCCCCCGACAGCGTCTGGACGATCGACCTGGGCACCCCGCCCGGCTCGGTGACGCCCGGCGCCGGGACCGCGCCCAAGTGCACGCTCGAGCTCAGCGACGCCGACTTCATGGCCATGGCCACCGGCCAGGCCGACCCGATGAAGCTGTTCTCGAGCGGCAAGCTCAAGATCTCCGGCGACGTGATGGCGTCGCAGAAGCTCGGCTTCCTGAAGAAGATCACGCCGGACCTGGTGCTGGCCGAGATGAAGAAGCGCGTGGGCGCGGGCGGCGGCGCGGCGCCGGCGGCGGCGGCCGGTGGCGGAGGCGCGCCGGCGGGCGACATGGTGCCGACGACCTGGGACGTGTTCATCGCGATCCGCGACCACGTCGAGCGCAACCCCGACCTGGTCGGCAAGATCGGCGCGAGCTACCTGTTCAAGGTGACGAACCCGGACTCGGCCTGGGTCATCGACCTCAAGACCGGCAAGGGCGCGGTCACCGAGGGCGCCGGCGCCGCCGACTGCACGCTCGAGATCAGCGAGGCCGACTTCATCGACATGACGACCGGCAAGTCGGACCCGATGAAGCTGTTCACCACCGGCAAGCTGAAGATCAGCGGCAACGTGATGGCGTCGCAGAAGCTCAGCTTCCTGCAGAAGATGGATCCCGAGCAGGCCAAGCAGGCGGCGATCAAGGCGCGCGCGGCGGGCGGCGGTCCCGGCAAGGCCGCGGCGGCGGCGGCGGGCCCGTCGGCGAAGGCGCCGGCGTTCTTCGCGGCGCTGGGCAAGCGGCTCGGTGAGAAGCCGGAGCTGGCCAAGGAGCTGGGCGCGATCGTGCTGTTCCGCGTGCTCGACCCGGCGTCCGAGTGGACCGTCGAGGGCGCCGCGGTCTCGCCCGCCGACTTCGGCACGGCGACGACCACGCTGTCGCTGAAGGATGAGGACCTGGCGGCGCTCGCGGCCGGCAACGTCCGCGGCCTCTACCAGCACGGCAAGATCCGCATCGACGGCGACGTCTCGGTCGCCCACCGCCTCGGCCTGCTCAAGGGCCTGATCTAACCACCCGACCCGATCGAACAAGGAGCATCACATGACCCGCAAAGTGAACGTCATCGGCGTCGGCATGGTCCCGTTCGCCAAGCCCGGCGAGTCCGAGGAGTACAACGTCATGGCCTCGAAGGCCGGGCGGACCGCCCTCGAGGACGCCGGCGTGCCGTTCGGCGAGATCCAGCAGGCCTACGCCGGCTACGTGTTCGGCGACTCGACCTGCGGCCAGCGCGCCGTCTACGAGATCGGGCTGACCGGCATCCCGGTCTTCAACGTCAACAACAACTGCTCGACGGGCAGCAGCGCGCTGATGCTGGCCGCGCAGGCGGTGGCCGGCGGCCTGGCCGAGTGCGTGCTGGCGGTCGGCTTCGAGCAGATGGAGAAGGGCGCGCTCGCGGCCAAGTGGACCGATCGCACCAACCCGCTCGACAAGCACGCCAACCTGATGAGCGAGGTGCAGGGCTTCAACCAGGCCCCGCCCGCCGCGCAGATGTTCGGCGGCGCGGGCCGCGAGTACCGCTGGAAGTACGGCACGAAGCGCGAGACGTTCGCGAAGATCAGCGCGAAGGCGCGGCAGCACGCGTCGAAGAACCCGTACGCGCTGTTCAAGAACGTGCTGTCGGTCGAGGAGGTCATGGCCTCGCCGGAGGTCTTCGATCCGCTGACGCGCTACCAGTGCTGCCCGCCGACGTGCGGCGCGGCGGCGGCGGTGCTGTGCAGCGACGACTTCGCGAAGAAGCACAACATCTCGAACCCCGTCTACATCGCCGGCCAGGTCATGACCACCGACTACCCGTCCTCGTTCGAGGAGAAGTCGATGATCAAGATGATCGGCTACGACATGGCCAAGAACGCGGCCGCGCAGGTCTATGAGCAGACCGGCATCGGCCCCGAGGACATCCAGGTCGTCGAGCTCCACGACTGCTTCACCGCCAACGAGCTGCTGACGTACGAGGCGCTCGGCCTGTGCAAGGAGGGCGAGGCCGAGCAGTTCATCTGGGACGGCCAGAACACCTACGGCGGGAAGTTCGTGACGAATCCAAGCGGTGGCTTGCTCAGCAAGGGGCCACCCGCTGGGCGCGACCGGCCTGGCGCAGTGCACCGAGCTGGTGTGGCACCTGCGCGGGACGGCGGGCGAGCGGCAGGTCGAGGGCGCGAAGGTCGCGCTGCAGCACAATCTGGGCCTCGGCGGGGCGTGTGTCGTGACGATGTACCGGCGGGACTGACCCCGAAGGTCGGAGGCATCGCGCATGGCGGATGACGACGGCGATGAGTGGGTCGCCTGCGACCGTCATGGTCGCGGCCGGTGCGCGATCGTGTGCGCGCACCACGTCCAGCAGCGGGCGCAGCGCGTCGGGTTCGTCGAGAACTGCTCGGATCCGCCCCGAAGATATCCAGGTCGTGGAAATTGCACGACTGCTTCACCGCCAACGAGCTGCTCACGTACGAGGCGCTCGGTCTCTGCGCCGAGGGCGCGCCGAGCAGTCCATCTGGGACGGCCAGAACACCTACGGCGAGAAGTTCGTGACGAACCCGTCGGGGGGCTTGCTAAGCAAGGGCCACCCGCTCGGCGCGACCGGCCTGGCGCAGTGCACCGAGCTGGTGTGGCGTTTGCGGGGACGGCCGGGGAGCGCCAGGTCGAGGGCGCGAAGTTGGCGCTGCTGCACAATCTGGGATTGGGCGGGGCGTGTGTGGTGACGATGTATCGAAGGGATTGAGGGCGGCGCGGCGGGCGCCGGGGTGTGGATCTCATCCTGTGCGAGAACCGCCGCCCGGCAACCGATCGAGATCGTTGGCACTCCGATGAAGAAACGGGCTGGCAGGCGTCCAAGGTCGCGACACGAAACGGGCCGGTAGCCGACCGGCGCGCGACCGTGGCCCCTCGGTGATCAGCATGAGAGCCACACCCGGGCGTCGTGTCGGCTGCGCAGTCGCGAGCATGCAGAATATGGCGTACTGATATGTCGGTGCAGTGAACCGAGCTCGTGTACTATTCGCCCCATGACAGTGAGATCGCGCAAGACGATTCTGCCGTCCGTGAGTGCACCTCAAGCCGACCGTCTCGACAAGTTACACTCTCTGTTGTCGTCATTGAAGAACGGTGATAGCCCCGATCTCGTGGCCGCAACCACTCATCTGTCGGGTCGCCACATCGACTATTACGTCGACGCGGCGCTGGTCTTGGGCCTCCTGCTGAAGCACGACGACAGCTCCTTGTCGATCACAGACTCAGGAACTAGATTGCTTGCTGAGAATGTTCACTCGCCGGCCTACCGGCACATACTTGCCAATTGCATTAATGATAGCATCCCTTTGCAAAAGCTTGCCCCTGAGCTATTAGCTCGCGAGGAGCCCGATCGCGACCTCATGCGCGATCGCATTGCGCAACTCACAGGACTCTCTCCGAGTACCGCAGATCGGCGAGCAGGCACGCTTCTATCCTGGCGTCGACAAGCACTCCCTTTTCAAACCTCCCTCTTCTCGGAACTCGGGCTTGTCGCCGTACCCCGAGGATTCGAGGACGCGTCGGAGGACGTTGTTTCAGACCGGCCTCACATCGAAAGCGCTCGCCTCCGATCCAGAACCCAAACCGCATTCTCGGAGCCAAGCATGACCGCCTCCACAAAGACCCCATCCGCGGTCAAGCGCCTCGCTCCAACTGGCGAGTTTCAAGGACAGATCCGCCCCTCTCAAGTCAATCAACTTCTCGACAAGCGAAAGAAGCAAGGCTATGGTCAGTATCTGAACAAGGTAATCCTCACAAAGGTACGCGGCTTCTCGGGCCAAGAGGTCTCCTTCGATTTCCCGGTGACCGCAATAATCGGACCCAACGGGGGTGGAAAGACAACCATCTTGGGCGCAGCCGCCTGCGCCTATTCGGTCATAAAACCAAGGCAGTTCTTTAGCAAAAGCGGCCCATTTGATTCGAGCATGAAGGAGTGGACCATTGAATACGAGATACTTGACCGCAAAGAGAATCCCAAAGGAATTCTCCGCCGCACCGCCAGCTTTCGCTCCAGCAAATGGTCACGAGAGGCCTTGTCGCGCGATGTCCTAGTTTTCGGCGTTAGCCGCACAGTACCAGCGACGGAGCGCCCAGACATGCGCAGGTGCACAACGGGCAAGTTCAAAGTGGGCGCGGACCAGGTCTCAAGACTTGAACCAGAAGTTGCTCTGGCCGTTCAGAGAATCCTTGGCAAGGACGTCGAAAACTACTCGCACATCAAGATCGATGGGCGTGGCAAGATCTCTCTCCTCTCCGCCCACACACCGAACGGCGTCAAGTATTCCGAATTTCATTTCGGCGCTGGCGAGTCGAGCATCATTCGGATGATACGTCACATCGAGCACGCGAAAGACCATTGCCTCATACTTATTGAAGAGATCGAAAATGGGCTCCATCCGGTCGCCACTGTCCGTATGGTCGAGTACCTAGTTGATGTGGCGCAACGAAAGAACGCCCAAGCAATATTCACGACCCACTCTAATGACGCACTCAAGCCATTGCCAGACGAGGCTGTCTGGGCATCCGTCGACCAGACAGTATTTCAGGGAAAGTTGGACGTGCACGCCCTCCGGGCCATTACGGGTCAAGTCGACTCACAGCTAGTCGTGTTCGTTGAAGACGCGTTTGCTAAGCAGTGGGTTGAGTCGGTCCTGCGTCTCGTTGACCCTGATTCGCTCGGTCTTGTGGAAGTTCATGGCATGCACGGCGACGGAATGGCAGTCGCAGTCAATAGGCATCACAACCTTGACCCGAGCCATACGGCGGACTCAATCTGTATGATAGACGGCGATTCCCGACAAGAAGAATCGGCGCAGAACGGAGTATTCCGATTGCCAGGCGCAAGTCCCGAGGCGTACATCTACGACTCCGTTCTTGAGAACCTAGATCGAGATGTAGGTCTCCTTGCTGTGGCCCTGCACCAGCGATTCGAGGATCAGCCGCACGTAAGTGACGTCGTACAGGATGTCCGCCGGGTCAATCGCGATGCGCACATTCTATTCAGTCAGGTCGCCAGAAAACTAGGCTTCCTTTCTGAGGAGGTCGTGCGGAGTGCGTTCCTTTCTGTGTGGACACAGCGACATCAGGAGATCGCCTCAAAGATCGCAGTCCCGATTCTGGCGAGACTCCCGCAGAAGTAGGCGCGGAGCGGCCGTTGCGTGCAAGGCGGCACCCGCTGTGCTGAAGGCCGCGTAGGTCCCGAGGCTTGAGTCGCAACCGACCGGGACACACTATCCCGGTGAACGCGTGCTCGGCGACCACCTCTTGCTGTGGACGCGCGTGCTGTTCCACAGCTGGCATCGTGTTCGCGACGGCACCATGACCCGTCGGGAGTTCCGCGAGCACGCTGGGCGACTCCGGAAGGTCATCGAGCTCCTGCTCGAGCAGGGCACTACGACGTATCCGCTGCACGAACCGCATCCTTCCCGGCTGACGCCGGCGGTGGCAGCTTGAGGGCGTGACGACCGCGACCTGCTCAGCGCGTAGCCGGCTGCTCCGACGAGGGCGGCGGCGGGACGTCGAGCGTGCCGAGCTCGGCATCGAGCTGGGCGGCGTCGAGGCGAGCGCGGGTGGCGGGCCAATCGCGGGGACACAGCTCGAGGTAGCGGTCGCGGGGCCAGTGCGGGAAGACGCGGAAGACGTCGCGCAGGTACGCCTCAGGTCGAGGCCGTGGAGGCGTGCCGACGCGACCAGGGTCAGGAGGTTGCCGGCGGCCTGGCCGTGGTCGTCGCTACCGACGAACAGCCAGGCCTTACGGCCGACGGCGATCCGGCGCAGCGCGCGCTCGGCGGCGTTGTTGTCGAGCCGCAGCCGGCCGTCGTCGAAGAACTGGACGAGCGGGCCGTGCTGGCGGTGGGCGTAGCCGAGCGCGGTGCGGAGGAAGCCGCGCTGTGCCTTGACCTGCTCGTACTCGACGTCGACCCACGCGAAGAAGGCGTCGACGTGCGGGCGGAGGTGGAGGTCGCGGAGCGACTTGATCTCGGCCGGTGGCCGGCCGCGCCAGCTGCGGTCGAGCTCGAAGATCCGCCGGATGCGCGCGAGGCCTTCGCGCGCGACCACGTCCTTGGTGATCGCCGCCTCCCAGAACTTGGTCCGGACGTGGCTCCAGCAGCCGACCTCAAGCCGGACCGCTCGATCGACCTCGTCGTCGTCGGGCGGGCCGCGTCGGTCGGGCGGCCGGAACAGGACGTCGTAGACGCTCTTGGCGTCGGCCTGCACGTAGCCGGCGAAGCCACGGAACAGCTCGCCGACGACCGCCGAGGTCTCCTTCGGCGTGTACTCGAAGAAGACGTGATCGGCGTCGGCGAGCTGGACGAAGAAGTGTGCGCGCCGGCACGCGCGCCGCACCTTGTCGCCGTCGCGCAACGGCTGGACCAGCACGCCGGTCGCGTCGGTCGCCAGGCAGAAGGCGTGCGCGAACGCGTCGGTGCGCATCGCGTGCACGATCGAGCCGCCCATGATCGCGCCCAGCTCCTCGAGCCAGCGGCTCATCGAGCCGCGATCGATCGGCGCGCCGAGGCGCTTTGAACCGATCCTCCTGGCGGTAGAGCGGCAGGCCATCGCAGAACTTGTCGCTCGCGATGTGGGCGAGCAGCGACGGGCCGGCGATCGAGCGCGGCAGGATCTGCAACGGCGGCGGCGCGATCCGGATCGTCGGGTCGCGGTCGGCGGCGGTGGGCATGCCCGCCGGGTGGTACTTGATGCGCACGGTCACGAGCCGGATCATACCGCCACGGCGCCAGACCATCTGGCACGTCTCCTCGGCGCCGATCCGCGCGGCCTTGCCGTCGAGCAGCGGGTCGACGATGACGATGCGTTCCTCGGGCACCTCGAGGTCACGCAGCGTGCGCCGCCCGGTCGGCCGGCGCTTGGGGGCGGCCGGCGGCGGCTCGGCGCCGGTCGGCGGCTCGTCCTCGCTCAGTCGGCCGGCGACCTCCTCGAGCTTGGCGAGCGTCGCCGCGAACTCGAGGTCGAGCTGCGCGGTGTCGATGCGCTCCGCCTTGGCGACGAACAGCCGGCGGCGCTGCAGCTCGAGCTCGAGTTGCAGGTGCCGGTAGGCCTCGCGCAGGCGGTCGCGTTCGTCGCGGTACGCGGCGGCCTCGCGCATGGCGGCGCCGAGCTGCGCCTCGAGCGCGACGACACGCTCGCGGAGCGCGACCTGATCGAGAGACGTCGAGTCGTCGAGCACGCACTCTCCTCCTACTGACTCGCGATCGATCTGTCGAGA